>DXXQ01000120.1 GCA_019416265.1 Clostridiales bacterium
TATTTAAAACAGGAACGGATTGGCGCTATAGACGACTGCGCCAGCTTCGCAGCTTCTATATCCCCATTTTTATAGTTCTGATAAATATCAACCATAATTTCCGGAAGAATATTTGCAATTGCAGTAATACCTCCTTTTCCACCTGCCAGAAGCGTCCACAAAATCAGAGCATCATTTCCCGATAATACTGAAAAACTCGTTGCATCCGTAACATCGATATATTGCAAAATATTCGTAAAATTCCCACTTGAGTCCTTAATCCCACGAATATTTCTATAGTGATCCGCTAGTTTCTGTAATGTAATCGGAGCAATAGAGACTCCTGTTCTTGCCGGAATATTATATAGGACAATCGGAACATTCACAGCTTCTGCCAGAGATGCGTAATGCGTATATAATTCCTCTTGATTCAACGCTGCAAAGTAAGGCGTAATCACTGAAAGTACATCTACTCCCAGTTCTTCTGCTTTCTTTGAGAGAAGGATTGTTTCTGCCGTACTAATGCATCCAGTTCCTGCATATACAGGAACCCGTCCCTTCACTTCATCTACAAATATTTCCATCACCCGTATCTTTTCATCCTGAGACAGAATATAGAACTCTCCATTTGTTCCAAGGCAAAATACTCCGTTCACACCAGCTTTAATCTGACGGTTAATCTGCCTGCGCATTTCATCTTCGTTAATACTTCCATCCTCATACATAGGAGTTTGCATTGCCGCAACAATTCCTTTTATTTCTGTCATCCTTGTTTCTCCTTAATTATATAATTGAACCTTTAAAGTATCCATCAGGCAAGAGCTTTAACCTTCTTTTCCTGAATTACCTGACAGGCAACTTGAACCAGAACAGACTCATCTCCAAAACCTCCTGATTTTGAAATAACCTGCATAATTTCTCCCTTCCACTCCAGATGTGAAAGTACAATCCCTGGGCCTACTTCTGCAACGGGAATTAACTGGCATACTCCCAGTTCTCTCATAAATCCCATAAGGGTATCTCCTCCTGTCATCAAAACTGTCATATTGATATGTCTCTCCAACAGGCTTCGGACAATTTTCCCATGGCAGGCACTTACAGCAAATCTAATCTGTTCATCACTAAGTCCCAGACTCTGTGCATAAATATCTGTCCCCTCCAGTTCAAAACAATCAACTTCCACACATGATTCATTTCTGCATATATTTGCTAATTTATTTAAGAATATTCTGCCATTTTCCGTTTCATAATACTCCGGCCAGAGCTTTTGCTCCGGCGAAAGTGAAATCCTATAAAACCCATGTTCCTGTGCATACAATATCTGTTCTCGAGTAATGGGGTTTAAACTGCCACAGGATACAAAAAAACAATCTGTCTTAAAAATTTCTTCGCGACATTCTCCTGTTAATCCTAAAATATCCGGAAGAAACGATGCGAATCCTGCACACCCTGCTAGCATATGAAGTTCATCGCATCTTTTTAATTCCAAAATCCGCTTTTTTATATCTTCATCTTCAGACACGTCATAAACAAGAATTTCCTTTTCCTCTTCCATTGGAGGAATTTCCTCACCTATAGAAATCGTTGTTACTTTTTTGCTTGTTTTGTTAGAAAGTATTTTCTGTACAGAAGAGCAATCCATCGGATCAAAAGGATCTTTCCTAAAACTACTTTCTTCAAGACGCACACCGTCAATATATTGAATTCCATCTTTTGTCACTCTTTTCATTGCTGGAAACGCAGGAATAAAATGTACTCTTCCCTTGCCCACTCCATCCAGAACTGCTGACAGTTCACTTCCTACATTACCGCGAAGCGCTGAGTCCGTCTTCTTATAAATTACATTCACGCCCATTTTTATTGCCTGGCTCACTAATTCACGTACAGTCTCGTATGCCTGTGCCGGATTCATCGGGCGCGTCTGTGCATCCACAACAAGCACCTTTGCCGAAAACATTTTTTTTGTTTCAATCATTTCTGTACCAGTGAAAACCAGTGTTTTTATTCCTTTTTTTACAAATTGTATTGCTGTATCCAACGCTCCTGTAAAATCATCTGCTATAATCAATAATTTCACCATAACAGCCTCCAATTATTTTATATCCTTACAGATTTTCGCATTTGCCATAAGAATCGCATACTCTATTGCATTCATAAGACTCAGTTCATTGGAGCTTCCATCTCCTGCTCTGTCAAATCCGGTTCCATGATCCACGGAAGTTCTGATTATCGGAATACCCAATGTTATGTTTACTCCCGCTACCGCATCCCAGCATTTAAGCTTATGATTATAAACAAACCCTTTCACTTTCAAAGGAATATGCCCCTGATCATGATACATCGCCACAACAATATCATACCATCCTCCAAGCGCCTTTGAAAAAATAGTATCCGGAGGAGTCGGTTTTCCCTCGGGAATTATAATACCCTCTTTCATAGCCTGGTCAATCGCCGGCTGAATTTCATCCAATTCCTCCCTCCCAAACATTCCATTCTCCCCACAATGAGGATTCAATCCTGCCACACCTATTTTAGGCGCGGAAATTCCCAATGCCTTACACCCTGCATCTGCGATTCTGATAACTTCTAGTACACGCTCCTTTTTGACACAATCACATGCCTCTCTAAGTGATACATGTGTAGAAATATGTACAACACGAAGCCCTTCATGCACCAGCATCATTGTATATTTCGGAGTATTTGTATAGTATGCATAAATTTCTGTATGTCCGGAAAAATGATGACCTGCCAGATTCATAGCTTCTTTGTTAAGTGCATTTGTTACAGTAGCATCCACTTCCCCTGCCATAGCCAGTTCAATGTCTTTCTTTACATAGTGAAACGCTGCATTTCCACACATGCTGGAAATTTTTCCAAATTCATGCTTTTCCATATTTATCAGTTTCATATCTAAAATATCTATTTTTCCATATTGAAACTCTGCCTCCTCCACTGTTGTAACCGGATGAATCGAAATCTTTTCTGTATTTCCTGTTATTTTTAATGCTTTTTCCAGGCATCCTGCATCTCCAATCAAAATTGGACGACACTTCTGATACACCTCTTCTTTTGCCAACACTTTTGCAGAAAGTTCTGGACCATTTCCAGCCGGATCTCCCATTGTAATTCCTAAAATAGGTTTTGTTTTATTCATACCAGTCTCTCCTTAGAGTACTTTTTCATATATTGTTCGTATATCTACTTTGCTGAGTTTTCTTCGATTATTTGCAAGAAGCCTTGTCTGCTCACTTCCCGCTTCCACCAGAAAATCAAGATCTTCCTTTTTTATTCCAAACTGATATAAGTCCGTCGGTATTTGCACTTTCTCAACAATATCCCGTATTTCCGCAATCACATATAGCGCCTTTTCCTGCTGTGTCCTTTCAAAAAGTTTCGGATATACTCCATCACAGAGTTCTGCCAGTTCTTTCTCACAGGCTTCTCTGTTATACTCCATCACATGAGCAAACAATATAGCGTTCGATATGCCATGTGCAATATGATATTTTCCACCTAACGGATATGCCAATGCATGAACCGCCGTTGTCCCGCTAGCAGTGATTGAAACCCCTCCATAATAGGCTCCGAGCATCATTTTTTCCTTAGCCTCCATATCATCTGGATTCTCATATGCACGAAGAATATTGTGAAAAATCAGCTTTGCCCCTGCCATTGCATAAGTATTACTCAACGGAGTCGCTTTTTTAGAAGTATAGCACTCTACCACATGAGCCAGTGCATCCACCCCCGTAGCAGCCACAACCGCTCTGGGAAGTTTTTTTATCATACTGGGATCAAGAATTACATAATCAGGAATCATTGCATCATTTACAATCCCTTTTTTAGACTGTTCTTCCGGAACTGCTACAATTGCATTACAGGTTGCTTCCGCTCCTGTTCCACAAGTTGTCGGTATCATTACTGATTTCAATCTCTTTCCTGCAATAGAAGCATCCTTCAATAATTCCTTTACCGTATATGGCGCGTCTTTTAACAGAGAAAATAACTTTGCAGCATCCATAACACTTCCACCGCCAAGTGCAATCACAAGGTCCGTGTCTGTTCCGTTTATTTTTTCTAAGCATCTCTCTATTTCCTGATAAGACGGTTCTGCCTTTAAGTCATCTGCAATCCGGTATTTTACCTGTACTGTTTTAAGCTCCTTTACTAAAAGTTCAAGAAGCCCTGCTCCTTCAACACCTTTATCCGTAAATACCAAAATAGACGTAGCATTCTCTTTTTGTATAATCTCCCTAATTCTTTCTATACTTTTTTCCCCTACATAAGTACATGTAGGAAGTTTCACCTGATATACTGCCATCACTGTTCCCCCTTCATCGTTGACAAGGCATCTCCGGGTTCCCTTCAGCGCCTTTTAAAATTTTCTCTCCTCGAATCCATTTCTCATCTACGCAGACATATTTTATACATCGCCGACTTCCAAAACTGTATGCCGCATGGATTTTCCCGTCTTTTCCCTGCATCATGACAGGATATTCATATCTTCTGTTATTGATATCGTTCCATTCTCCTGTAAAACCTTCTCCCACCTCAATCACTCGTTTATATGGCCAGGTTTTCCCATTATCATCAGATATGGCAAATGTTACAGGACATCGCTGATTCGGCCAAACAGTTTTTGAATCCTTATCATTGAAGCGGAGATGATTATAGATAAGGCCAATTCCACCGCTTTTCAAACGAATCGCAGAAATAGAAGAATTATTGTTCGGAAGGCATGTACGTTTCGGTTCACTCCAACTATCACCATAATCCTCACTATATGCAATATAAATATTATCTGCAAAACGACTTCTGAAAAGTGCTATAATTTTTCCCGGTTCTATTTCAATCAGATTTGCATGAACACGCCCCGCGCTTTCTGGAATTTCCACGCTTCTCCAGTTCTTTCCCTGATCATCAGAAATGTTTACTATTGTGATGTCACTTCCGCATCTGGATTCATCCGGAAAGCAAATCCAATTTCCAAATATCCATCTTCCATTTGAAAGAATCTGAATCTTTTGTCTGCAAAAAGAACCCGGTCTTGAAAACATTGTCTCTGTAGGTCCCCATGTATACCCGTTATCTCTCGAAATCTTTCTTCTTATTTCTGCAGTATACTGTAAATTAAAATGTGAATCATTTTCAGGTGTAATAGAAACCTGTGCAGTATACATCAACCATATTTCTCCATTGGGATTAAGAAACAGTGATGGATTCTGTTCAGAACGCGTGGGATCATCCGATACAACCTCTCCAACTGTCCATACGCTTTCTCCTGCGTTAAGTCTGGATACAACAATACTGATATCTGCCTGTCCTTCATCACTTCCGGCAAACCAGCAGGCAAGAATATCCCCGTTGGGAAGTTCCAGAAGATCCGCCGCATGAACACTGTTAAATTGGTTCGGAATCAACGCCTCTATACTATCAAAATTCTGATTGTGATAAAGCTTTCCATCTTCTTTTAAAACCGGAATTTCTATGTATTCTCTCATTTAAATCTCCTTTCCATCAGCCTTTCACAGCGCCGATCATAACACCTTTCTTGAAATATTTCTGTACAAATGGATATACAAGAACAATTGGCAGCATGGCAATAAATATTGCCGCTGCTTTTAAATTTTGCTGATTCAATGTAATCCCGTTTATTATCACATTCTTAAAAGCTGTACTTGTTCCTGCATCTGCAATTACAACATCTTTTAAAACCTGTTGAATAACTTTGTATTCATCTGATTTCAGGTAAATCTGCGGAATCAGATACTGGTTCCAGATAGAAACAGCATAAAAGGTTCCTATCGTAGCAATAATCGTTTTTGACAAAGGAACAAAAATCTTCGTCAATACAGTCCAATCACTTGCCCCATCTACAAAAGCAGCTTCCTCAAGTTCTTTAGGTATTCCTTCTATAAATGTCTTTGTAATAATCAGGAACTGTGTATTAATTGCTCCAGGTATAATCATAACCCATGGATTATCAATAAAGCCAAGCTTGTTATAAACAATATACTGTGGAATAATACCTGCATCAAAAACCCATGTTACAATAAACGCCCCCATTAGAAAATATCTTCCTTTCACCCTTTCTCTGGAAAGAGCAAACGCAGTAATATATGTAATCACAATGGAAAAAGCAGTTCCTCCAATCGTATATAGAAAAGAATTTTTTAAGCCAGTCCACACATGAAATTTAGAATTTCCTATAATATACTTAAAAGCCTCTAAATTA
This sequence comes from Clostridiales bacterium, assembly GCA_019416265.1. Lineage (GTDB taxonomy): Bacteria > Bacillota > Clostridia > Lachnospirales > Lachnospiraceae > Blautia_A. Next base: position 6,215 of record DXXQ01000120.1, read on the forward strand.
AATCCTTTAGGCCAGAAATTTACTTCTCCTCTCTGAAGAAATGTCCCGTTACTGCACGCAGTAAAAAACACATACAAAAATGGATACACACAAATCAACGCCACCAAAATAAGAATCGTATTATTAAAAAAATCAAATGTACTAATTTTCTTCTTACGCATATGCCTCTCCTCTCCAGCTAAAACAATCGAGTCTCTGAAAATTTAGCCGCAATCTTATTTACTACTGTAACTAATATGAATGCAATAACAGATTTCAACAAATTCACTGCCGTACCATAGCTGTAATTCGGGAATCCTTTTGCTTCAAAGGCTATTCTATATACGTAACTTTGAATAACGTCTGCAGTATCATATACGCTTGGATTATACATCAGAAGAATTCTGTCAAGATTTACTGTAAATATATTACCTACACTGATAATCAACATAACAATAATTGAAGTCGAAATACACGGAAGTGTAATCTTAAACATTTTATCCCAACGACTAGCCCCATCAACCTCTGCAGCCTCGTAAAGCGCAGGATCAATATTATTAATTGCAGCTATGTATATAATTGCAGAATATCCCATTGTCTGCCATACTTCCAATATTACATAAAGAGGTCTGAACCATTCCGGTTTGGCCATAAAGTTTATTGCTGTTCCTCCGAAACTTCTAATAATATTATTTACAAGCCCTGAACTTGGCGAAAGAATTGTACTCATAATACTGACCATAACGGCTGCTGATATAAAATAAGGCAAAAAGCTCAAAGACTGAACACTACTACGAATTCGTTTTACTTTTACTTCGTTTAAAAACAAAGAAAATACAATTGGAATTGGAAATACAATTACAATTGACAGTACTGCCAAAATTATGGTATTCATTATTACTTTTGGTATGTACGGATCCTGAAAAATTTTAATAAAATTATCAAAACCTACCCATTCACTTCCAAACACTCCCTGAAAAGCACTAAATTTCTCAAACGCTATTACCATCCCACCTACCGGACCAATTTTAAACAATAGCAAACTCAAAAGTCCTGGAAGTAGGAGAAGATACAAAATCCAGTTTCGTTTTATATCTTTCTTTACCCTTTGTCCCAAAGGTTTCTTTCTATTTCCTGGCAGCACTGCTGTTTTCTGCTTCGCCATTTTGTCATCTCCTTCTGCTATTTATCGAACACACAGCTTCTGAAATTAAGGGAGAATCGAAACCAGCATCGTGCCAGCTACGCTTCTCCCCCGAAAAACTCTATTTCATTTTTTAAGAAGCCGTTTCTGTATCATTCACCATAAGTATTTCTATAGGCTTCTGCCTGGATTTCCTCGATTCTGGACAGTCCCATTCCATCCATTTCTTCCTGAAATGCAGTCCAATTTTCTTTATTTAATTCTTCATTTCCTGTTACGAAAGAAGTCATACCTGCTACCTCTGCATCAAACACAGTTGCAACAAGATTTGCAAGTTCTTCCGTTTCTTCTGCTGTATACGCCAGATTTATTCCTGTACGGATATGATCCTCAACCATATAGTTTGCACATGCGTCTGCAATTAATGGAGCATTCCAAGCAAAAAATGCTTCATTATCTACAGGTTTGCAAACTGTAAATCGATCACTCAGGAAAGACCATTTCTTTTCTCCTTCTGGTTTCGCTTCCTCGGTTGCATAATCAGCAATAAATTCTTTGGATCCATCTGCTGCCACCTGATAGCTTTCACCTTCCACACCATAGTTAGCCATTGCAATTCCTTCTTCTGTGTAGAAATAGTCAATAAATGTAAGAATGGTCTTTATTTTTTCTTCATCACAGGATGAATTGACTGCGGTTACACATTCTTCATTGTACTTACAGGTACCGGCTCCCACCAATAAATTTCCTTCCTCATCCTTAAAATTGTCAAGCACTGCCATCTGGTAATCCGGGTCAGCTTCTGGTCCCCCATTTTCCATAAACCATTCCGCACGATTATAATAATCATAGAAGAATGTTCCATTTCCGTTAATCATATCTGCTTCCCAGTCACCTTCTGTATATGTGCCCTCTGCAAATTGCGGCTGAATAAGCCCCTCCTCATACCATGTTTTCATAGTCTCAACCATCGTATAAGCATTTTCATTTTTGATGTCAAAAGAATAATCCTTAAAGTGTGCCATATAAATTCCATTGCTCTCCTGAGCGCTTACATCACTCAGGCATTCAAACCATGCAGCAAAACGAAAAACACCCTCTCTACCTGTCAGCGGATAATAATTAGGATTATCTTTTCCATAAAAATCTTTTAAAATTCGCATCGCGTTTGTAAAGTCCTCTACTGTCTGGATATCCTCTGCATTGACCCCCGCTTTTTCCAAATGATCTGCTCGGTATCCAAGAAAATCCTGAAAAATCGGAGATTCTTTTACAAGACCATAAATCGCTCCTTCCTCATCCGTCACAAGCGCTGCATAATCCGGATTTTCATCAATGTATTTCTGGAGATTAGGCGCATATTCCTTAATATAAGGAGCAAGGTCAACAAACGCTCCTTGTGGTCCATATACATTTGTCTGTGACAGTTTTGTCATTGTAGCATCCGGAAGTGTGCCAGAAATAATTCTCTGATCCACCTCTGCATATACATCGTTAAAATCATCCGGTCCCTCTACATATTCCACATGTATTCCTGTTACCTCTTCTGCTTTATCATACCAGTTCAGTTCCTTAATCCAGTTTGCATAGGTATTTCTCATAAACATTGTATAAGTCTTGTCGTCTGCGTTTTTCGCAGATACTGTTGTTCCTCCTACAATACCGCTGATCATTGCTGCTGCCAGAAATGTTGCTATCCATTTTTTCTTCATAAGTTCCCCTTTCTGTTTCGTTTTGAAACCAATCCATTTTTTTCCTTGCTACAATTTATGTTTTTTGTTTTGTATATGTATATATTATCACATTTTTTCAGCCGTGCAAGAGTTTATTTGTTTATTATGTTTATTTTATGTTTCATTTTGAAAATATACTGTTTTCTTTTGAAACATGTGGAATTTTATGGTATAATTTTCCCAAAACAATACAGGAGGATTACACCATGACAAAAACTCGTATTCTCGGAATTGCGCCTTATGACGCAATCAAACAGCTTATGCAGCAGATTGCAGCCAAAAGAACCGATGTTGAACTGGAGATTTTTATTGGAGATATGGAAGAGGGCGCCAATATTGTTTCTAATTATCCGGAAAAAAATTTTGATGTAATTGTTTCCCGTGGAGGTACTGCTCAACTAATCTGTTCTCTGACAGCACTTCCAGTAATTGACATACCTTTGACTATTTATGATATATTTCGTTCTATTAAACTTGCAGAAAATTATACAAGTAAATATGCATTAGTTGGCTTTCCAAACATTACCAATAATGCGCATTTTCTTTGTGATATGATGCAGTATGACATTGATATATATACAATTCATGATGAAGAAGAAGCTAAATACACCTTAAAGAAACTGCAAGCTGAAGGATGCAGCATGATTCTCTGTGACATGATTACCAACTCTCTTGCGCAGCATTATGGGCTTACATCCATCCTAATCACTTCCGGAGCCGAAAGCATCGAATCCGCTCTCGATGCTGCCGTGCAAGTGGCGCGCTCTCAAGAAAAACTGCGAACTGACCTTTCCTTTTACCGTCTTATTCTTGATAATCACCCTTGGCCTGTTGCAGTTTTTAACACGGATGGTACTTCTATTCTCCTGACAAAACCTTCTGAGCTTTCAGAATCCATTATAACTTCAATGAAGCAGCACCTGAAATCAGTTATAGAGCACAAAGAAAAAAAAATATATCAGGAATACGGAGGTCTCCTATATGTACTCCATGGGTTTTATAAAGTTTTTCACGAAAAAGAATTGGTCATATATTACATAAACCATCGAAAAGTCCCTCTTTCTCTGACGAAAAACGGCATTTATTATATTAATCAGGAACAGGCATTCGATGCATTTTACAATAGTTTTTATGGTATTACACATTCTGCAACTCCTCAAAATATATCTATTGAAAAATATGCCCAAAGCAACGCCCCTTTAATTATTTTAGGAGAACCAGGCACTGGAAAAGAGGCATTAGCCAGATTAATTTATGCAAAAAGCCTCCTGCGAAATCGCCCTATGGCTGTAATTGATTGCTCTCGAATCAGTGATAAAGGTTGGATTTTTTTGACAGAGCATAACTCATCACCTCTCTCTGACACAAATACCACCATTTATTTCCAACATATCAGTTCTTTGACTGACCATCAGTTTACAGAACTACTCAGCATCATTGTAGATTTGAATCTTGCAAAAAAAAATCGCGTTATCATTACGTTTCGCTGCGATGAAACGGGAAATATGAGCTCCAGATGCAAGACAGCATTAAACACCCTTACCTGTCAGCTTTTAGAAATCCCACCTTTAAGAACACACCTGGCAGAACTCCCAAACCTCCTCAGTCTTTATATCAATGCCCTGAACATAAAACTGGCAAAAGAGATTATCGGAATTGAGCCGGAAGGCCTTCGTCAGATACAGTCTTATCAATGGCCCGGCAACTATGACCAGTTGGAAAGAATTATGAACGAGCTTGTCTCTTCAGCTTCAGGCTCTTATATCCGCAGTTCCGATGTCAATAAAATATTAAAGAGAGAACTTCCTCACGCTGTTTCTTCCTCCACCTTTGATATCCATCGAACTTTGGACGAAATCAATTATGACATTATTTGCCAGATAATCGCAGAATGCGGTGGCAATCAGAGTGCCGCCGCAAAAAAACTGGGCATTGGACGAACCACACTCTGGAGAATTCTCCAAAGGAACAATTCGTCCGTCCCTATTTGATATTATATGAATATTTGGATAAAATCCCCAATACAGTTTTTCATCATTTTATGATATAATCATAATATCATTTTAAATATTGGAGACTCTACAATGAAAAAGATTCGCAGACAGCTTGGGATGCTGGTTCTGGTTCTGCTGCTGTGTTTGCCGTGCACAGCTTCTGTCCAGGCGGCTTCCTATGTATCAAAAGAGAACGCAAAGGTCAGCATCACCTCGAAGAAAACAGGGTGGCAGAAAATAGGGAATAACTATTATTTTTATAATTCCAAAGGCAGACTCCTTCGCGGTTCTATTAAATATAAGGGCTATTATTATTACAGTCTGGCGGACGGAAGGCAGTTTACAGGCTGGATGAAGCGTTCCGGCAACAAATATTACTACAACCGCAAAAACGGCGCCATGTTCCGAAACCGCTGGGCAACAGGAACGAAATATAAATATTATTTCGATAACCGGGGCGTTGCCATCGCAAACCAGTGGAAAACCGAGGGAAATAAAAAGTATTATTTCCTCTCCAACTCCACCATGGCTACAGGATGGCAGAAAATCGGGAAATACTATTACTATTTCGACCAAAAGACCGGTGTTATGGCAAGAAACAGGAACATCGGAAAATATTATGTAGACAAAAACGGCAGACGTACCATCCGTACAGTCACAACAGAGAGCAAGGATAAGTATACATACACCAGCGCAACCCTGAATATCAATCTTCAGAGGAAAAAGCTCCACGGTATTTCCTACTGGGTCGCACATATTAAAACCGCCAGCCCCTCTCAGCTTAAGTCCGCTCTGTCCAACGGAACCTACGGAGGAACGCGGCAGACAACTTCCAGTGCAGTCGCCGAAAACAAAGGAATCATCGGTATAAACGGAAGCGCCTTTGACTACGGAACCGGCAAGCCTTCCCCCCTTGGCATGTGTATCAAGAACGGTAAAATTTACGGGGATTATGCCACAAGCTATAGTGTTATGGCCGTAAAAAAGGACGGAACCATCTACACCCCTCCTCAGGGGCTTTCCGGAAAAGATCTTCTGAAAGCCGGAGTAAAGGACACTTATAATTTCGGCCCCATTCTTATCAGGGACGGCGCAGCTCAGCCTCCATGGGCGGAAACGGAAAAATATTATCCCCGTACAGCTATCGGCATGGTAAAACCAAACGACTATGTCCTTCTGGTTACAGATACCGGAGAATACACCGGACTGAATCACTGGGATATGGTAAAAATCTTCCAGTCTTACAACTGCAGCTATGCCTATAACCTGGACGGAGGCGGCTCCTCCACTCTGTACTACAACGGCAGAGTCATGAATAAACTCATCGGAAACTACCAGCGTCCATGCGCTGACTTCCTCTTTTTCACCAAGTAATGCAAAAGCACGGAACCTCTGAAAATTCTCTTCAAAAGGTTCCGTGCTTTTCTTATTTTTGCCGTCTGTCATCTTCGGCAGGCTTCTATTCTTTCCTTTCTTTCGGAAGCTCAATGGTAATCTCTGTCCCCATTTCTTCCCTGCTTTTCAGGGTAATGCTTCCCTTTAAGAAAGTTACTGCATGCTTTACAATAGAAAGTCCCAGGCCTGTTCCGGATACTTCTTTGGAATGGCTTTTATCTACACGATAAAATCTTTCAAATACACGGCTCTGGTCTTCTGCCGGAATTCCTACGCCCGTATCCTTTACTGTAAGCTGAATCTTATCTTCGTCCTCCCTGATCAAAAGACTGACACTTCCGTCATTTCTGTTGTATTTAACCGCATTTTCACAGAGATTGTAAACCGCTTCCTCAAGGATCGGTCTGACTGTACGGCAGATCGTCCTCTCTCCGCCGATATAAAGATGTACATTCTGCTCCTTCGCCCGTTCCCCCAGGCTGGCAAAAATATCCTTTGCCATCTGATAAAGATCCACATTTTCCCATTCATAAGGAACCTGAGCTTCATCCAGCTGGGAAATACGGATAACATCTTCAACCAGCTGAATCAAATGCTGCGACTCCTTATATATTCTTCCTGCAAAATGCTTTACATCATCCGGCTGTACATAACCGTCCTGGATAATTTCCGCAATCCCGGAAATTGAAGTCAACGGCGTCTTCAGTTCATGTGATACATTTGCGGAAAATTCCCGTCTCAGATTCTCCCGTTCTACCTTTTCAGTCACATTCATAAGAAGAATCACAGCGCCTTCTACCTGTTTTTCCCGCACAACAGGATTGGCAATCACCTGGATATCACGGCTGTCCATTTTCAGCATCGTTTCCTTATGACCGCCCTCCAGTACATCCTCTATTACCTTTCGGAATTCTTCACTTCTGTTCAGATTATAAACACTCTGTCCGAATTCCTCCTTTGTGACTTGAAACAGCCTCCACGCACTTGTATTCGCAGAAAGAATCATGGTGTATTTATCTATTACGATCAGCCCCTCCTGCATATTTTCTGTGATAAGGGCAAATTCCTCCTGCTGCTGCTTCGCTGCTTCAAGCTGGTTCTGAATCTGTCTGTTCTGCCTGTAGATTCTGCTCAAAAGAGGCTCTACTTCCTCATAAATCTGATTGCTTTCCGGGTCATCCAGATTAAGCGTATTTACCGGCTCCACAATCTTCCTTGACAGCCGCGATGCAAAAATACCTGACAGAATCAGCATAAGGGCAAGGATCCAGCACATGGGAAGTACCAGCTCTCCCACAAGAGCCAGAGCTGAATACTGTGTACTGGAAACTCTCAGAACGGATCCGTCTTTTAAGCGCAGCGCATGGTAAATCGTCTTTTCTCCAAGGGTATCTGACATTCTGACAGAATTGCCTTCTCCATATTTCAGAGCTTTCTGAATCTCGTCTCTTTCCCCATGGTTTTCCATGGACTGTGCATCTGTTTCATTGTCAAACAGCACGGTTCCGTCTGCAGCGACATAGGTAATCCTGGAATCCTTTTCCTTGAGATTATTGAGGTAAGAAACTCCTTTTTCCTCCACTCCGTAGCTGAGATAAACAGCCTCTTTGTCCAGTTCCACCTGTATCTGTCTGCCGAAATACCGGTAGAGAATCCCCAGGATAAAAGCAAGTCCAACCACAAGTGTGATACTTAATACCAGCATCATTGATTTAAAAATTTTTTTGGTCAAATCCTCTTCCTCCACACTGTTTTTCTCAGCCTTCTCTGACTCCCTGCCATCCCTGATGCTCATTGTTTCTATGTTCTCCGGTAATGGAATATTCTACCCACTCGGCAATGTTTACCGCATGATCCCCGATCCTTTCCAGATATTTGGCAGCCATAAGGAGATCCAGCCCTGTCTTCACATCAAGACTTCCGGCCTGTATCAGCTCTGCGATTTTTTCTTTACTTTCATTAAATGCCTCATCTACCAGATCATCGCTGTGAATGACCTTTCTGCACAGCTCCAGATCATTTTTGACAAAAGCATCCACGCTTCCTGTTACCATTTTCACCGTATTCTCTGTCATTCCTCCGATGTTCATAACAATGGAGGCGGAATCCTTATCGATATACTGTGCCAGATCCGCAATATCTGATGCCTGGTCGCCGATCCTTTCCATATCGGACACCATTTTCATAGCTGCTGAAATCTCTCTTAAATCTCCTGCAACCGGGTGCTGATGGAGAAGAAGACTCATGCAAAGGTTTTCGATTTCCCGCTCCTTTGCATCGATCTCCCTGTCTGTATCAAATACGATTTCCGCAAATTCCTTCGCCTGTCCCAGTATGGCTTTTCCGGAAAATGAGATGGCCTTTTCGCAGAGGCTTCCCATTGTGATCAGCTCCACATGAAGGGTTTCAAGCTGTCTTTCAAAATATCTTGCCATAATATCAACCAAACCTTCCTGTAATATAATCCTCCGTTCTCTTGTCATGAGGCATGGAGAACAGCTTGTCTGTATCATCAAATTCCACAACCTCTCCCAGAAGGAAAAACGCTGTCTTATCGGAAATACGGGTTGCCTGCTGCATATTATGGGTTACCATAACAATTGTATAATTTTTCTTTAATTCCAGAGCAAGCTCCTCAATTTTCGAGGTGGAAATGGGGTCAAGAGCTGAGGTTGGCTCATCCATAAGGAGAACCTCCGGCTGTACGGCAAGGGCTCTTGCAATACAGAGACGCTGCTGCTGACCGCCGGACATTCCAAGGGCGCTTTTCTTTAATCTGTCCTTTACTTCATCCCAAATAGCGGCATCACGGAGGGATTTCTCTACAATCTCATCAAGCTTTGCCTTGGAACGGATTCCATGTGTACGCGGACCATAGGCAATATTGTCATAAATACTCATGGGAAAAGGATTTGGTTTCTGAAATACCATTCCCACTCTTTTTCTGAGGAGATTCACATCCATATTTCCATAAATATCTTCGCCGTCAAGCTTGACCTTTCCGGTAATTACACAGCCCTCCACAAGGTCGTTCATCCTGTTTAAAGACTTAAGCAGAGTGGATTTTCCGCAGCCGCTGGGTCCGATAAAAGCTGTGATTTCCTTTTCCGGAATCATCATATTGATATTTTTTAATGCGTGGAACTTCCCATAATGAAGGTTCATATTTTCCACAAGGATTTTTGTATTTGAAATCATAATTATTATCCTTTCGCAATCTTTTTTGCAATTTTTCCGGAGAGGAAATTAATGAATAAAACAAACAGTAAGATTACCACTGCTGTTGCAGATGCCTGGTTCATGTGAAGGGCTTCACTGGAAAGTACATACATATGAAGGGCCAGAGTTCTGCCGGATCCCATAAGGCTGTCCGGCACCTGAGCCACAGTTCCCGCTGTGTAAATCAGTGCCGCAGTCTCCCCTACCACACGACCAATGGCAAGGATTACTCCCGCCAGAATTCCCGGCACTGCCGATGGAAGAACTATGGTAAAAATCGTGCGAAGTTTTCCCGCTCCAAGTCCAAAGCTTGCCTCTCTGTAGGAATCCGGTACTGATTTCAATGCCTCCTCCGCAGTACGCATGATCAGGGGAAGAATCATGATCACCATGGTAAATGCACCTGACAGAATGGAAAGTCCCCACTTCATTGTTGTTACGAAAAACAGCATACCGAAAAGTCCATACACAATGGACGGAATTCCGGAAAGTGTCTCTGCGGTAATGCGGATAAGTCCTACAAAACGGCTTCCTTTTTTCGCATATTCCACAAGATAAATTGCCGCAAAGATTCCCAGGGGAGCTGCGATCACGAGAGAAACTGCCGTCATGATAAAGGTATTGATCAGGGAAGGTACCAGAGACACATTCTCTGAATTATATTCCAGTGCAAACAGATCCTTATTCAAATAGGGAATTCCCTTTACAAGAATATAGCCCACCAGAAAGGCCAGTGTGGCAAAGGTAAGGACTGAAGCCAGAACCGTAATAAGCGCCAGGATTCCCGATCCGGGATGTGTCAGATATGCATTCATTTTACTTGCAAAAGAAGAACTGTTCTTCTTATTTTTTGCAGAAATATCTATGGTTGTAGTTGTATCAATCTGCATGCTCCGCCCTCCTGTTCAGCATGGAAATGCTTAAATTTATGATCAGAATAAAAACAAAAAGTACCACTGCCGTTGCAATCAGAGCTTCTCTGTGCAGACCGGAGGCATATCCCATTTCCGTCACGATATTTGCAGTCATGGTACGGACTCCCTTAAGAATTCCCTTGGGCATTCTCGGCTGGCCTCCGGCTACCATAACAACAGCCATTGTTTCACCGATGGCCCGGCCGATTCCCAGTACAACTCCTGCCAGTATCCCGGATTTGGCAGCCGGAAGCATTACACGGAAAATACTTCTTTCCCTTGTTGCTCCCAGTGCAAGGGAGCCCTCATAGTAGCTCTCAGGCACACTTCGGATTGCAGATTCTGTCACCCCGATAATGGTAGGAAGTATCATGATCCCCAAAAGAACAGATGCCGCCAGCATACTCGTTCCTCTTCCTCCAAAGGCCTCCCGGATAAATGGTACAATTACAATCAGTCCAAAGAAACCATATACAATAGACGGAACTCCCGCCATCAGTTCAATCCCTGATTTCAAAGGACTATAGATTTTTTTCGGACAGTAGCGCGCCATGAATACGGAGGTAAAAAGAGCAATTGGTACGCCCATCAGGATTGCTCCTCCTGTCACGTAAATACTTGCTACGATCATTGGAAGAATTCCGAATTTTCCGTTGGATGGTTTCCATATTTTTCCAAACAAAAATTCTACAGGACCGATTTTGCCGATTGCAGGCACACCGCTTGCAAAAAGGAAGATACAGATTAAAAATACGGCCAGCACAGAAGCGCAGGCTGCCGTCATAAAGATCAGCTTCATACCGCCTTCTTTCAGACTCCCTTTCTTTAAGCCGGAATTTTTCGTGCTCTTTTCATTTAAGCGATTCATATATGCACACCTTTCATTACCTATATAGTTCAAGACTTTCTCGTGAATCCCTACCCTGGACTTTTACAAGATTTGAGCGGCTCGTAAGAGCCGCCCGGTCTTCTTCACTGTAGTTTCCGTTATTTGGAAAGTTCTTCCCACTCTGTTGTCTCGCCTGTGAAAATGGATTTAACCTGCTCGCTTGTCATATCTTCCATTTCGTTTGTATTGTTTACGATTACTGCAATACCATCTTTTGCGATAACTGTAGCTGTAAGACCATCTTTTTCCTCGTCTTTCAGATCACGGGATGCCATACCAATGTCGCAGATGCCGTCTTTTGCAGATGTGATACCTGTTGTGGAATCGCTCTGCTGAACTTCAATTGTCATGTCTTTATTGACTTCCTGATAAGCCTCGCTTAATTTTTCCATAACCGGTGTTACAGATGAGGAACCGGAAATAACTACTTTTCCGGATGGGTTTGTGCTTTCGTATGCCTGCGCTGCATCGTCCACCTTAATGTATCCGTTGTCTTCCACAATCTGCTGTCCTTCTGCACTGAGGATGAAGTTAATGAAATCCTGTGCTTCTGCGCTTACTTCCTCCCCTGTGATGATGTTAAACGGACGGGATACTTTATAGCTGTCGTCTGCAACATTTTCCACGCTTGCCTCAACGCCGTCGATTTTCAGCGCCTTTACTGTGTCATTTAAGGATCCGAGAGAAATATATCCGATTGCATTTTCATCTCCTGCAACTGTTGTCATCATAACGGAGGTGCTGTTTGTCACGCTTGCTTCCTCTGTTGTCATATCTACCTTTTCACCGTCGATTTTTTCTTCAATTCCGAAAAGCTCTACAAATGCGCCTCTTGTTCCGGAGCCATCCTCACGGGAAACAACGGAGATTTCTCCGCTTGCTGCGCTTACCACTGTAGTGATTACTGTTGCTCCGATTACTGCTGCTGTCAAAATAGATGCAATTCTTTTTTTCATGATTTTTTCTCCTCTTTTATTATACTTATTATTTTGTTTTCCTGTTTTCTTTGCCTTACTGACAGGACTTAGTATAAAAAAAGAAAGTTAAATGTAAAATCGCGGCTTTGTAAAATCTTCGTAAATTGCGGTTTCCCAAAGTTTCTCACTGCAGATTCTCACTATTTCCCTCTGTAAACAGAAAAAGCAAAGGAAAACAGATGTAATTGCAATACATACTGTTTCCCTTCGCTTTCCTTCATAATTTCCTATATCACACTCCGAAGATGCTCCACAAACATCCTGCGGATTTCGGGGTATTCGCCAAGTCCTTTAAGGATAGGTTCTACTTCATAGCCTTCTGCCTTAAACCTGCTGTACCAGGAATCCTTATCATCTCCCGCCATGTCGTTTTTGGCGTGGTCGCCTGCCACGATCATAAAGGGCGCAAGATAAACTTTGGATGGCTGAAATTCCCTGACCTGTTCCAGAAGTGTTTCCATAGACGGATATGCCTCTACTGTACCAAGGAAAATATTCCTGTGCCCTCTGTCTTTAAATGCACGGTCAATTGCTGTGTACACAGAATTCGCATGGTGAGTGGTTCCGTGTCCCATCAGAACAAGAACTTCGTCCTCTTTCAAAAAAGAAAATTTCTGCGCAATGATGTCTATTACCTCCACACTGTCCTGCTCCTCTGTGAGAAGAGGATTGCCAAAAGAAATAGACTGAAAATCATCTTTATAAGAAAGAACCTCTTCCTTCATCACTTCGCTTTCTATACCGTTTATCACATGAGTTGTCTGCACAAAGACATCTGTAATCCCGTCCCGGCGCATCTGCTCCAGGGCCTCTTTAATCGTATTAATATGAACATTATCTCTGTTCTTCAGTTTCCTGATAATCATTTTGCTTGTCCAGGCACGATAAAGCGGATACTCAGGAAACGCTTCCTGCAGGGCTTTTTCAATCTCATCTATCGTGGCCTTTCTTGTATCATTGTGACTGGTTCCAAAACTCACAGCCAAAATTGCTTTTTTTGTGTTCTGACACATTCTTTTTTCCTCCGTAACAGGGGTTTCTTATTTTTCTTATTTACATCCGCAGCTTTTTCTTAAACTCCCGCAGCGTGTCCTTTCTTCGAAAGATAAACAGCCACACAAGAAGAAGGAAGCTGCATCCTCCGCACACTACGTCAAGGTAAATGAACTTCGAGATTCCCGTCCATACAAATAAAAGCGGAATACATCCCAGCATCCCTGCCTGCACCAGATAAAACAGATATTCCTCCACTGCCAGGGAACTCACACGGGCGATCACCGGAATGGAAACACTCACACACAGGGATGCCAGCGGCACGATCACCTCCACAGACCAGCGGCGCCAGCCTGTGAAAAAATCCCACAAAATACAGATGGCCGTACCGATCAGAAGCTGCCACATCTCATTTTTGAGAATATTTCTCCGCTTCCTGTAGGCAACCGCAACAATCAGCCAGGTGCAAAGGCATCCTGCCGCCGCAAACAAACTCCAGGTCGCCTCTTTATGCATCATAAAATCCATCATCCCACACAGAACTGCAGCTGCAATGCACAGGAAAGTGAAGGTCTGAAAAATTTTTCTGCCTCTGCTGCTCTCCTTCTCCATTCCCGGAAAGTCATTTTTTTCTGTCCTTACGGGAATATCGGCTTCTTTCAGCATCCTCTGCATATTTCTCTCAATGCTCCGCCCTGCAATCTTGGAAGTAAATCCCAACACCATCTCATTTTCGTAGGAACAGGAACAAAGCTGCATGGTATTGGTGCTTGCCAGAAGCCCGAACCGGTCTATATATTCCCTGTATTCTTCCGGAAACCGGATAATTCCCACATTGGAATATACGGCTGTAATACTGCGCCTGTCCAGATTTCCCCCGACCATCAGAGCCTGCTTCTTAATTTCCAGAGGAACCGCCCTGAGAAACGGGTTCTTTTCCAGACGTACATAGTCATTCATCCGCATGGCTATCTTCTCTTTCACAAGCTCTGTCTCAAACTGCTCTTTTACACCCTGCAATACCTCTTCAAATTTCGTTTCTCCTGTAAAGGTATATCCCACTTCTATACATCCGAAAAAGTTTGCCATAGACTGGGAGGGAAAATAGTTCCTGAGATTAACAGGCACAAGAAGCCTCACCGGCTGTTTCCGGCTGTTTCCCGACAATTCCTCATGAATGGCACACAGAAACATTACTGTCAGAAGAACCGTTATGGAAACACCCATAGATCTGGCTTTCGCAAGCGTTTCCTTCACCGGAATGACAACCTCTGTAACATTCATCTCATCGTGGGTAAGCTTTTCTCCCCGAATACGGGCTGCCCGTATCCTCTGTTTCTTTCCCTTGGGCAGTTCCGAGGAATAATACTGGGAAAAGCTGTCTTCCTCCCTGTCCCTGGCCGTAATTGTGTCATCCGCCGGAAGCCGTCTCAGTTCTCTGTCCGGATGCGCCAGAATCAGATAGTCCTGTACCAGCTCCTGTAAAAAATGCATAGCTCCCGTCCCGTCGGTCAGAGCATGAAAAACTTCAAAGTTCATGCGGTTCTTGTAATAGCTCACTTCCAGCAGAAGCGCCTTTTTATCCGGAATGTAAAGTCTGCTGCAGGGTGGTTTGCTCTCCTTTTGCACCATAGCGCGCAGCTCCCTGTGCTCCAGATAAAACCAGAAAAGTCCTTTCCGAAGCACTGCCTGAAACAGGGGATATTTTTCCATCGCCATATCTAAAGCCTTCTGAAGGATTTCTCCGTCCACAGGCTCTTTTAGCTGACAGTAAAACCGAAACACTCTGGTATGGTTTTTTCCGGTGAGAGCCGGATATGCCAGAGCTGCATTGTCTAATTTTCTCCATTTTGAATATTTGAATTCCAATGTTCTACCGCTTCCCTTTTCAAAAATTCGTTCATATATTCAAAGCTTTCCTGCACATGAAGAAATCGGATTCCCAGAGCAAAAAAGCCGTGAAGTGCATCTTTGATTCTGTGGATCTCCACATAATTTCCGGCTTCCCGAAGTTTTTCTCCGTAGGCCTCCCCCTCGTCCCGCAAAGGGTCAAATTCTGCTGTCAGAATCAAAGTTTCCGGCATGTGGTGCAAATCCTTCGCCAGTATCGGTGCAAACAGAGGATTGTTTCTGTCCTGCGGGCTGCTCTGGTAAAGGCTCAGGAAGTTTTCCATTTTTGATGCTGTCAGAAGGTATCCCTGTCCGTTTTCCTTTACAGAAGGATAGGGGGATTCTTCCGTATAGCAGTTGTTCAGTGCCGGATATATGAGAATCTGCCTTCTTGGCATAAAATCCCCTCTCTCCTTTGCAAGGAGCGTTACTGCTGCCGCCAGGTTTCCTCCTGCACTGTCTCCCATAATTGTAATTTTATCCGAAGGAATCTTCGGGTCTTCATAAAGAGCCTTTGCCGCTGCATAGCAATCTTCCAGCCCTGTCGGGAACGGATACTCCGGAGCCAGCCTGTACTCTACAGACGCTACAATGTGAGAGGTGGACTGTGCCATACGGGCGCAGACGCGGTCGTAGTTTTCCACGCTTTCTTTAATCCAGCCTCCGCCATGAAAAAAGAGCAGAATGGGGAAGGTATAACCTTCCTCCACCACTGCCCTCATAGCCTGTTCTGTAGGAAAATACAGTCTCACAGGAATTTCATGTTCTCCGTTACAGATCCGCACATCCAGTTTCTTCAAAAAAATCCGTATAGTGTCCAGTTTCCTCAAATCCGCTATACGTCTGGCAGATTCCACATCCTTACTGTCATAGGACAGTGCCTGCAGAATCCTGCGTACTGTCTTTGAAATCATGTTTTACCTCGATCAATCGCCTAATTTTTTACCTGTAAGCATTTCATATCCCTGAAGATATTTCTCAATTGTTTTGTCTACGATTTCTTCCGGTAAAGTCCAGTTATTGTCCGGATTTGCTTTCAGCCAGTCGCGGGCAAACTGTTTGTCAAAGGACGGCTGTCCGTGTCCCGGTTCATAGCCTTCTGCCGGCCAGAATCTGGAGCTGTCCGGTGTCAGCATTTCATCACCGATCACAATGTTGCCTTCTTCATCCAGACCGAACTCAAATTTCGTATCTGCAATGATAATTCCCTTGCTCAGAGCGTATTCCGCACATTTTTTGTAAAGAGCGATTGTGCAGTCACGAAGCTTCTCAGCGTATTCCTGTCCTTTGCCCGGGAAGTATTTCTCAAGGTGAGCGATACTCTGCTCAAAGGAAATATTCTCGTCGTGATCGCCGATTTCAGCCTTTGTAGATGGTGTGTAGATTGGCTCAGGCAGCTTGTCAGATTCTTTCAATCCTTCCGGAAGCTCGATTCCGCAGACCTTGCCTGTTTCCTTGTAGCTTTCCCAGCCGCTTCCTGTGATATAACCGCGAACAATACACTCGATGGGAAGCATGTTCAGTTTACGGCACATCATGCTGTTTCCGTTGAATTTATCCTGCTGGAAAAACTCCGGCATATCTTTCACATCTACAGAAATCATGTGGTTCGGAAGAATGTCCTCTGTCATGTCAAACCAGAATTTAGACATCTGGGTAAGAACGGTACCTTTCTTTGTCACTTCATTCTTAAGAATAACATCGAAGCAGCTGATGCGGTCTGTTGCAACCATGATCAGGCTGTCACCGTTATCATAGATCTCACGTACTTTACCCTCTTTAATAGGTTTCATTTCCTGCATTTTTTCGCACCTCAACATTTTGTATATTTTTCTTGTGTTACCTAAGTAGTTCAGCTTATAGAATACCTCATAATATAAGCAGTTACAAGCGATTACAGGCAAAAAGTTTGTTTGTGAGACTATTTGTTTTTGTATGTCTGTAAGAAGTCTTCTTTTTATTCCTCACTTTTCTGTAAAGTAAAAGGTATCTTGCAGCGATATACGTCATCTGCACTTTTTGCATCTTTTTCCATTGCGCTTCCTGTGCAGAACAAATCCAGTTTTTCCGGTTCCGAAGTTCCGTTTCTTCTGCTTCCATATAGAAACAGGATGGCTTTATCGTCGCTGATACTTTTAAAATCACAGGCATAGGTATCCATGGCAAGCTCCTCTGTAAACTTGAATCCTGCTCCTATATACAGAAGCTCTCTCCCTTTTTCTGCCGCATATTCCCCTACTGTCTGCTCTGATTCGATCCCCAGATAATACAAGGTATCTGTATCCATAACATCCTGAGGTACCAGAAGATATTTCTCCGGTTTTACCGCCTGCACTTCTACTGTGATATAAACAGAATTGTCGTCATATAGCGCCTCTTTTACCTCAAAGGAAGCAAGAGCGTTTTCTGCTTTTTCCCCTATATCCGTCTGTGTCTTTTTTACCGTAGCTTCTGACACTGCCAATCCGTTTCTTTCCATGAAATCAAACAATCCGAAATGGCTGCCCACTGCATATACGCCGGTTCCGGCCAGAACCGTACAGGCAATCGCAACAATCGCTGTTTTCCGGACTCTTTTCCATGAATGTATTCTTCTGCCTGTTTCTTCCGGTTCCTCGTTTTTCAGATATGTTAAAGTGTTCTCTATCCTTGCGTTTACTGTTTCCGGTATTTCTGTTTCCTCTGTAAAACTCTGAAATAATTTATTATCCATCTTACTCATAAGAAGCCTCCGTTCACATCTCATACTCTTTACGCAGCTTTTCTCTCGCTCTGGAAAGGCGGGTGAGAACTGTATTCTGATTCAGTTCAAGCAGTTTGCTGATTTCTTTTACGCTGAATCCCTGACCATAATAAAGGGTTACGATTACCCTGTATTTTTCATCAAGTTTTAAAAGAATTTCTTTCCACTCACACTCATGGTATCCGTATTCTTCATAGGCTGCCTCCGCCTGTTCGAACTCTACCATTTCCTTTCTGCGTGTTTTCAGTAAATTGTTGCACTGATTCATCAGTATTCGTATGAGCCACGTTTTAAAGTATTTGCTTTTCTTTAGTGTACCAAGCTTTTCATAACAGATCAGGATTGTTTCCTGTATGGCATCCGCCGCATCTTCCTCATTCTTCAGATATGCCCAGGCTACTTTATACATACTTTGGGTGTTCATCCGAATCAGTTGGGCGAAGGCGTCTGTATCACCTTTCTTTGCCTTCTTCACAAGTATTTCCATGAAATCTCCTCCCGCGAACTGTTTATTTATTGTATACACTAATTAGACGCGTAAGATAGATATTTTATTTCAGTACTGTTTATAGAAATCCTGTTTTATTTTTCTTTACATTTTATTCCATAATTTCCTCTGCTGCCGTTTTCATATCCCCTGTAGATTTCATATCTTTTTCCATTTATCTCAACTTCATCGTCACTGATAAAAGTACAGGATTCTCCTGTTTTTTCACAGTATTTTGAAATTGCCTCCATGGTTTTGGCAAGAGTAGGATACTTTGAACTGTCCTCATAAGGAACCCAAAAAGCTTTTTTAAACATCTAAACGTCCTCCTTGTAAATAATTCCAAACCTTTTATTTTTTCCCTGTTTTCCCATCCAGATTTCTGTACAGGAGGTATGCGTGAATAAATTCCGCTATTCCCATAAGCACGATCAGCGCTAACAGGATCATCCCCTCCTTCGTGGTAAAATACTCCATAAAGGACAGTCCTCCTGCTCCTCCCATCATAAGGAACATGATAAATATGAAGACGGCTGCCGGCAGGCTGTGATGAAGTATTTTCATAATCCTGCGGCGTTTGGGATGCATCTCCGCTTCGTAAAGCTCAGGATGTATCATCTCGCAGTGGATAACTGCCACCGGTACCCGGTATGCCCGTCCGTAATTCCGTTCCGCCCGATACTCTATACCGTCAATAGTAAATTCCGGATACATCCCTTCTTTTGTGATTATCATGTCCAGATTGTTTTCATTTGCATATGCCAGAAGCGCGTCTGTAAATTCTCTGGGGTTGGTAACTGCCCCGTCCGGCATAAAAGTAAAGACACGTTCGTGCTCCTCCTTCGCCACTGTTTTGTAGTCTTCCATCCAGCGTGTAAAATACCCGCTCTTCGAAGGCTCTCTATCCATTTTTTCCAGACATTCGTCCACGTTCAATTCCTCCAGAGAAATCTTCTGCCTCTCCAGATTTTCACAAAAAAGAATTGCCGCCTGCAGCTTCTGTGTCTGCTGCTCCAGTTCCAGCTTCTGCATTTCCAGAGCATCTTCCATAGAAAGATTCCCCTCCAGAACAAGACGGATCTGTTCAATGGGCATATCAAGCATCCTCAGCATACGGATGATCTTTAAGGTTCTGATATTTTCCTCATCGTAATCTCTATAAGAATTCACCGGATTTCTCTTTGGCGTTATCAGTCCCTCTTTTTCATAATAACGGATATTCTGCCCGGAAATGCCGCTGACCTTTTCCGCTTCCTTTACATTCATAGCTTTTGCTCCTCTCCTTCAAGAATGCTCCCGCATTCCTGTGTTTATGGCTATATTATAAGGGTTGGAGTAAGTATAAGGTCAAGTATTTTGGGATTTATTTTATGAAATATCAAAAATCATCCTCCCAAAACAAAGAAAAGCTCTCCCATGACGCCAAAACTGCCACGGGAGAACTCTCTCAATATTTCCAAATTTTTATAATTCTTTCATCGTCGTTTTATTCCCTAATCCAAACTCTCATTTGCCCCAATCCGCGGTTTCCCCAGAGATAGTAAGGAACTGCCTTCATTGTTACCGGTTTTCTCTCCGGTGCCCTGGAAGCATACAGCTCATCGCTGTCTTCTTCTCGTAGAGCTTTCATTGTCAGAATTACTGTTCCCTCCAGAACCCCCTCTGTTTCCTGAGCCACCTCAATTTCGCTGTCACGTGGAAGGATAAGAGCCTGAAGCTGTGGTCCGTTATCAACACCTTCGAAACAGTAAACCATGGGACCGCGCATTAAGCCGACGCATCCAACTGTATCCAGACAACGAACGGTTCCATACATTCTTCGCACCTCCATAGGGAAAGTCATCTGTACCGTATCCCCCTCTTTCCAGCTGCGGCGGATATAGGCATAGCCCTCTTCCATACAGAAGTCTGCTGCTTCACCATTCACAGTGATCCTCAAAGAAGCTTCTTTCACATATCCAGGAACATGAATGGCAAATGTAAACTCCTCTTGTGTTTTTGGAGTCAACGTATATTTCACATCCCCCTTCCATGGATATTCTGTCTCCACTCTGATATCTGCATGGGACAGCTGCGCTTCCTGACCGATCATCAGATGGGAATAAATCGTATCGTCGCTTTCACTCCAGCAGTATTTTCCAATAGAAAGAATCATTCTTGCAAGATTTGGAGGACAGCAGGCGCAGGCGTACCAGCCAGGTCTTTCCGGCAGCACATGCTTCATGCCAAACACCTCTCCTGAAAGTCCCGGATTTGTCTCCAATGGATTCACATAGAAGAAATGTTTTCCATCCTGCTGCATGCCACTGATGGTGGAATTATAAATACAACGCTCTATAATATCCGCATATTTTCCCTTCGGATCCAGATCAAGCATAGCTTTTGCAAAAAAGACAAGTCCGATCTGGGCACAGGTTTCAGCATAAGCCCTGTCTGGAGGCAAATCGTAGTCCTTAGAAAATGCCTCCCACTCTCCAGACGACCCAATGGCGCCTGTGAGGTACATTTTTTTCTGAAGGATACTGTCCATCAACGTTTCACATGCCTGCTTCAGGGATTCATCCCCAGTTGCCGCTGCCAGATCTGCCATTGCCCGATACAGGTATACGGCTCTCACTGCGTGTCCCTCTGCAGATTTCTGCTCCCGCACCGGTGCATGAGATTGATTATATTCCAGATAATCAGGATCCATATGGAAAATCTCGAAATCCCGGTTTTCTCTTTCCTTATGAAAAAAATCCTTTTGCCTGCCTCGGCTCTCAATAAAGTAGGAGGCAATCCTACAGTACTTTTCATCTCCCGTCAGCTGGTAAAGGCGCATCAGACCTACCTCCACCTCCTCGTGGCCCGGAATACCGTAATGCTCCTCATTAAAGACAGCCCCTATGCAGTCTGCCATCTTTTCCGCTACATCAAGAATTTTTTTCTTGCCTGTTACCTCATAGTAACCGCAGGCTGCTTCCATCATATGGCCCATACAGTATAGTTCATGGCCCTCCAGAAGATTCTTCCAACGATGCTCCGGCTCCTTGATGGTAAAGTAGGTATCCAGATATCCGTCTTCCTGCTGAGCCTTTGCGATAATGTCAATGACCTCATCTGCATCTCTTTCCAGTTCAGGATCCGGATGTACCCAAAGAGAATATGCGACTGCCTCCAGCCACTTCGCTACATCGCTGTCCTGGAACACCATTCCGTAAAATTCGCCGTCTTCCATGCCTGCGGCAATTCGGAAATTTGCCAGTGCATGGCTTTTTTCCGCACCTGGAATTTCATCATTTAGGATTTTCTGCTGATAGGGAATTACTGTTTCCACTACCTTTTTCTGATAGGGAGACCAGAATTTATCCTTACATTTTGTCTGTTTCAAAGAAACAGCATGTATCTTATTCTTCATATTCTCCCCCTATTTTCCTTCACTTAATACAATCACAGCCCGAGCGCCCTCTCTGCGAACTGCAGCCT
This sequence comes from Clostridiales bacterium, assembly GCA_019416265.1. Classification (GTDB taxonomy): domain Bacteria; phylum Bacillota; class Clostridia; order Lachnospirales; family Lachnospiraceae; genus Blautia_A. Next base: position 28,037 of record DXXQ01000120.1, read on the forward strand.
CTTTATCCCAGAGCGCCTTTGTCTGCCAGTTTTCGCTGCCGCCTTCTACGGTTACAATAATCTCCTGTCCCTGTCTCACAGCCACTGCGTGCATTACAGGTTTGCCTGTCAAATCCGGTACGGTTACCTCCGACTGTTCTCCATCTGCCAGCCAGGAAACTGCCAGTGTTACGCCCTCTGCAAAATCATAATCCGGCTTCGTACAGCAGCTTCCAAGAGCAATGATTTTTCCCGGCGCTGCCATCAAAGGCATTCCGTGATAATCAAAGGTTTCTTTGTGCCATCTTCCGCCCTCGCGAAGCTCATCTGTCATAAGATTGTACCATTTACCCTCTGGAAGATAATATTCCACTTCTCCGTTGTCCTGGAAAACAGGTGCTGCCAGAATACTGTCTCCCATCATATACTGCAGATCCAGATTCAGGCAGGTGCGATCCTTTGGATATTCCATAAACATGGGGCGCATCATTGGAACGCCTGTTTCAGAGGAAACCACCGCCATCTGATAAAGATAAGGCATCAGGCGGCATTTCAATTCTACCATTTCCTTTAAAACAACACTTGCTTCGTCATCAAAGAGCCACGGAACACGATAGGATGAACTTCCATGGAGACGGCTGTGGGAGCTCATAAGTCCAAACTGGCACCATCTCTTATAGATATCCGGTGAGGCCATCTGCTCAAATCCGCTGATATCATGGCTCCAGAAGCCGAATCCGCCACAGGCAAGGGATAACCCGCCGCGCAGAGTTTCCGCCATAGAGGAATAGCTTGCCGTACAATCGCCGCCCCAGTGAGCCGGGAACTGCTGTCCGCCTACCGTCGCAGAACGGGCAAATAATACTGCGTTTCCTTTCTTCTTTTCCTGTTCCAAAATCTCAAATACTGCCTGATTGTAAAAATATGTATATGCGTTATGCATATCCACCGGATCAGAACCGTCAAACCACTGAATATCTGTTACAGGAACTCTTTCGCCGAAGTCTGTCTTAAAACAGTCAACTCCCATATCCAAAAGGGTTTTCAACTTGCTCTGATACCAAGCTCTGGCATCTGGATTTGTAAAGTCCACCAGCGCCATCCCCGGCTGCCACAGGTCTGTCTGCCATACGGAACCATCTGTTTTCTTTAGGAGGTAGCCTCTTTCTTTTCCCTCTTTAAACAGGTGGGACATCTGCCCGATATAAGGATTAATCCATACGCAGATCTTCAGTCCCCTGTCATGATAGCGTTTCAGCATTCCTTCCGGATCAGGGAAGGTATCCGGATCCCAGGTGAAGTCACACCAACGATAAGCCCGCATCCAATAGCAGTCAAAGTGAAATACATGGAGAGGGATATCCCTGTCCGCCATACCCTGTATAAAACTGCTGGTGGTTTCTTCGTCATAATTTGTGGTAAAAGATGTGGTCAGCCAGAGTCCAAAGGACCATGCCGGAGGAAGAGCCGGTTTGCCGGTCAGTTCACAATATCTTGAAACAGCTTCCTTGGGATCGTCCTCTGCAATCACATAATAGCCAAGGGATTCTCCGGGTACAGAAAACTGCACCTCCTCCACCTTTTCACTGCCAATCTCAAAGGATACTTCTCCTAACGTATCAACCAGGATTCCATACCCCTTACTGCTGAGATAAAAAGGAATACATTTATATCCCTGCTCGCTGGCGGTACCGCCATCCTCGTTCCAGTTTTCTACAATCTGTCCGTTTTTTACAAAGGAGGTGAAACGTTCGCCCAGACCGTATATATATTCTCCTACGTCCAGGCTAAGCTGCTCTACCATATAGCTTTCTCCTGTATCCCTATTCAACATTCTGGCCATGTTCCTGTAATCGGACATAGTAAGCAGTTTGTCATTTTTGTAATATGCCACACACCATTTACCAGGTGCCTTGGTAATCACTGCCTTTGCTGCGCCACTTCGATAAGTCAGCGCCTGTTCATCTTCTGTAATTGCCACAGTCCGTTCTGCAGGATAGATCACAGGACGAACCGTTTTTTTTGCCATTCCATCAAAATGAATAATCTCCGTATGGATCACATTTTCCATAGGACTTGTAAATGTAACGGTCAATATTCCTACATTCAGACAATCTCCCCTGTCTGTAATGTGTTTAGCCACACCATAAACCACAAGACTGTCCCCATCTATTTCATGACCTGCATACTCCACTGCAAAAACAGGCTCATATTCTTTTCTCATTAACCAAAAACCATTTGTAAATTTCATTGTATTTTCTCCTTTTACTCACAGTTTTCACCGGATGCATTCTCTTCCTTCGGCATATGTCTGTCCAAAAGCGGTTCGATCATATAGGACGCCACGCAGGAAACCGCTCCCGGGATTACCATAAACAGCGCCGGTCTGGCAAGCAGTGTCAGGTAGGATACTGCAAATAGGCCAAACAATACCAGTGATACCGGCAGATGTTTTACCGTCATATAAAATGATAATTTTACAAACCATCCAGACGGCATATCAAACCGCGACAGCGCCGGAAAGGCATAGCATGCGGCTATGATAAAAAGTACAATCACTAACGCGTAAAGCACCATAAAGAATATGCCAAACAAATTGCGTAATCTGGCATCCAAAATTCCGATGTTCAGAAACATCAGGAAGATAACACCCACATAGATCAAAGTCAGAGGAATGGATGAAACCAGATTCTGTTTATACGCATGCCAGAACTGTCTGGTAACTGAATCTCTGTCGCATCTCACGGATTTCGTTACAGCAGCATATAACGCACTGAAGGATGCACCGATGGTGATAATGGGAATACACCCGATCAGCCAGTAAATACTTACCAGCATCACATCAAAGATCTTGCCTGTATAGGTATAGAAATTACCGTCAAAATCAAACATTCTTCTTTCTGATGACTGACCTGTTTTTTTCATCCAATCCCTCCAAACTTATACTCTTACTTCAGATCAATTTTATATCCGTTTCTTGCAAAAATAGGAATCTGCTCAATAGGAGCAGCTGTCACAACAGTCTGTCCCCCTTCAAACTCTTCTCCCGTCCATGCATTTGTCCATTTTGCACCTGCCGGCAGATAAATGGATGTTTCCGTACATCCTGCGTCTGTGATAGGTTTTACCAGAAGATCCGGTCCGAACATATATTCATCTTCCACGTTCCAGGATTCCTTATCCTCCGGGAATTCGTAGAACAGGGTACGCATAACCGGTGTTCCTTTTTCATGAGCCTCTTCCATTCGCTCTGTTACATATGGACGGAGTTTTTCACGAAGATTCAGATAGTAGCTAAGAATCTCGTATACCTGATCTGTATAGCTCCATACCTCGTTAGGAGCACCGGACACACATTCTGCACCGCCTGTAGTTCCATACTGTGGCTGAAGCGGCCAGCGGTATCCGTGCAGACGCATAACCGGACAGAAGCATCCGTACTCAAACCAGCGGATTAAAAGTTCGTGAAATGCCGGATCGTTAACATTTGCACCGAAGAAACCGCCAATATCGGTAGTCCACCATGGAATTCCCGCCAGTCCCATATTCAGACCTGCTGCAACCTGGTTCTTCATACTTGGGAAGGAGGATTTAATATCACCGGACCATACCAGGGCGCCATATCTCTGAGAACCTGCCCATGCGCAGCGCAGAAGGTTGATGATGTTTTCCTGTCCCTCGCCTTTCATTCCATCAAAGAAGGTTTTCGCATACATAACCGGGTAAATATTTCCAATCTGTACATCTGGTCCAAGGTGGTAACGATAGTTTTCAAAATCATATACAGTGTATTCAGGTTCTGCCTCATCCAGCCAGAATACTTTTACACCTTTATCGTAGTAATTTTTCTTTGCTTTTTCCCATACATACTCTCTGGCTTCCGGATTTGTCGCATCAAAATGCAGGGTATTTCCCTGGAAATCCATGGAAATCGGATATCCGGATTCCACGCGTATCAAAAGGCCCTTGCCCTTCATCTCCTCAAAATTCTCACTGCGGTAATCTACTGTCGGCCAGATGGAAACCATCAGCTCGATTCCCATTTCCTTCAATTCTGCTATCATTGCATCCGGATCCGGCCAGTAAGTTGGATCAAACTTCCATTCGCCCTGAAGAGGCCAGTGGAAGAAGTCCACAACGATCACAGAGATGGGAAGTCCTCTTCTCTTGTATTCGCGGGCAACCTCCAGAAGTTCCTCCTGTGTCTGGTAACGGAGCTTGCACTGCCAGAAGCCCATTGCGTAATCCGGCATCATAGGAACCTTTCCTGTAGCATTTGCATATGCTTCCTCAATCTCTGCCGGTGTATCGCCGGCTGTGATCCAATAATCCAGCTTCTTTGTGGAAAATGCTTCCCACGTTGTAATATTCTTTCCAAAGTTCACACGGCCAACTGCCGGATTGTTCCAGAGAAATCCATATCCAAGACTGGATACTGCAAATGGAACACTTGCCTGGGAATTTCTATGTGCCAGCTCCAGATCTGCCCCCTTCACATCCAGGAAATCCTGCTGATACTGTCCCATACCGAAGATTTTTTCATCCGGATTGGAAATGAACCTCATGGAGAGACGATAGTCCCCTCCAATAATAGGCTTAAATTCTCTTGCATCTACTTCCAGAGAACTGCAGGTACTGCCGAACATGTCCTTTCTTGTACGCAGATATTCCTCCAGAAGAATCTCATTTTTCTGATTATAAAATGTAATCTTTCCGATCAGGTTGATTTCTGCGCGAATCTTTCCGTTAACGATCTCTCCGCCGTCCTCTTTTACTGTAATCTGTGGATTACCCGGATTCTCCTGTTTCAAAAGAGCCCAGTCCTCATCCGGCATCTCCGCCAGTTTGGTGGAACGTACACGAAGGCTGTTTTCACCCCATGGTTCGATGATCAGTCTCTCCGCTTCATAGCGGTAACAGAGAGAGTTGCCCTTTTGTTCAAAATAACCATAAACAACTTTTACTTCATCCTGTGATGCCATAATCAAATCCTCCTTAAATCATCAGTCTTTTACGGCTCCTGCTACCAAACCGCCTACAATATATTTCTGCAAGAAGATAAAAAGCAGGACAACCGGAATTACCAGAATTGTTCCATATGCCATAATACAGTTCCATTTCGTACCGTACGCATTTTGGAATTTATAAATATTCGCCGTCAACGGACGCATTTCTGCATTTACATTAAATGTCATGGAATATACTAAATCATTCCATCCATTAAGGAAGGAAATAACAATAATAGTAATGATACCTGTCTTTACTGCCGGAATCATAACATATAAAAATGACTTTAAAGCTCCGCATCCATCCAACCGTGCCGCTTCATCTAAAGCCTTTGGAACAGTCTTAAAATAAGGTCGAAGCGTTACTACTGCAAAAGGAATGGATGCTGCTGCTATAGCAATAGGTGCTGTAAAATGTGTTCCAAGGATATTTAATTTATTAAATATCAAATACATCGGTGTCAGTGTCAGTGATGCCGGAAGCATCTGTGCTACCAGGAATGTCAACAGAAATACATGTGATCCCCGTACTTTAAACCTTCCCATTCCATATGCTGCAGGCACACCCAAAAGCAATGCAATGCCCATAGTAAGAAATCCATTAATAAAACTATTTCTTAAAGATAACAGAAATGTCTTATCTGTTAAGTTTACCAACCATGGATCTACTGTAAATTCATGTGGAAAATATGTTAAAATCTTTCCAAACGTCTCTGAATCAGATTTAAAAGATATCTGTACTAACCAGTAAATTGGAAAAAGGAAAATAAGTGCAATTAAAATCGCAATAATTGAATTTAATAATTCTTTTCTTTTTTCTTTCGATTGAAGCATTTTAATCATCCTCCTTTGCCAACATTCTTAGATAGAACAATCCAATTACAAAGAGGCATGCAAATAATACCATGGCAACTGCCGCTCCCTCGGAAAACTTAAACTGTGTAAAGGATTTTACATAAGAATAAGTACCAAGCACATCTGTTGCATTCAAAGGACCTCCCGCTGTCATTATATACATCAAATCGAATGCTCGGAAAGTATAGATGAATCCTAACATCAATACAGCCATAATAGAACCTTTCATTAGAGGAAGCGTAATGTGAAGGAATTTTTGTCCCCATGTAGCTCCATCAATGGAAGCACTTTCGTACACATCCTGTGGAATACTGGTCAGACCAGACATTAATAACAACATGTTAAATGGAATTCCAACCCAACAGTTCATAATAATAATTGCTATCATTGCCGTAGATCCATTTACCAACCATTCCGGACCATTAATGCCAATTTTTGAAAGAAGATCATTAATCAACCCCGCATTAGAAAAAATATTTTTTCCCAAAAGTCCCGTAACAGCCATGGGCATCATATAGCTTACCAAAATCATTCCTCGAATCGGCCCGGAAAGCTTAAACTTCTGGTTGAAAAACATTGCAAATGCAAATCCAATCGTAAATTGGAAAACCAAACATGCAATTGTAAAAACGAACGTATTTCTTAATACAAGTAAAAATGTACTGTCATTGAACAAATTGATATAATTCTCAAAACCGATAAATACAGAGCCGCCTTTTGTCAGGTTTTTCACATCCACATTTTTAAAACTAAGAATTAAATTATAAACAAGCGGATATCCCAAGACAACCAACATATAAATAAAAGCTGGAAGAATGAAAATATATCCATCCCTTTCCCTTTTAGAACCGGCATTCTTCCCTTTCATAAACGAATCGCCTCTCTTTCCTGTTAATTCCTTTTTGAGTAACTTTTAAAAATTCCACGATTTCCGGATGATTTTTTCGGAAATCGTGGAATTCAAGATTGATCAAATACTGCAGTCCTGCTTACCTATAGCCAAACATCATTTTTACTCATCGATGCGTGGCTAAACTCACAACATAGCAGCTGCCATTCTTTCTGTACTACGGAAGAGGTGTCTCCTCAACAATTGGCGTAATCGTTTCCATTGCTTTTGCAAGAGCATCCGCAGGAGCAACACCATCTACAAATACAGACTGTGTAGCACTGTAAATTGCTTCTGAAATACTTGGCCATTCTGCATGTGGTCCACGTGCATCCGCATAATTCATTTCATCTGTAAAGACTGCAAATCCTTCCTGCTCATAAGTATAATCAGATTTAGAATCGGAACGTGTTGGGATCTTGCCGGCTGTTACACCCCATTCTCCTTCTTTTTCTTTGGAGCACATCCATTTAAGGAACTCTACGCATGCTTCTTTATTTTCTGCACCTGTGCAAACACCAAAGTTTTCACCACCGATTGTAGAACTGGAAGTTCCCTCATCGCCAGTAGGAAGCAGGCAGAATCCATAATTAAATCCATCAATCGCGTCTGTCTGTGCCAGATGCCATGTACCTACCTCAGCCATAGCAGCCTTTCCCGCTGCAAACTGGTTGTATGCATCTGCCTGTGTCCAGTTGATACATTCTTTACTCATGTATCCGTTGCTGATCAGATCGGAAAGAGCGGTCAGTCCTTTTACTGCGGAATCTGCTGACAGGTTGTCAACATTGGCACGTTCTGCACCGTCCTGTGTGCCCCGCAGCCATGGAAGAATCTGGAAAGTACCCTCTTCCGTGGAAATACAGCACATTGCAAATCCGTATGTCTGTGTATCAGGATCAGTTGTCGCTGCTGCCATTTCCTGGAATTCTGCCAAACTTGTCGGCATATGATCATACCCCGCTGCCTTTAATGCATCAAGATTGCATGCAAGTGCCAAACAATTGGAATTTTGAGGCAGTCCGTAAATTTTCCCTTCAGAATCCATACAGGAACTAAGCGGTCCCTCATAGAATTTATCAAGTTCTCCCCATTTTTCCAATTCATCTGTAATATCTTCAAATACTCCTAAAGAAATATAGGATGCCATGTCAGGCGAATCCACCATACCAATATCAGGAAGTTCACCGGAAAGCGCCCCTACTGTATACTGATTCATTAACTCGTCACGGGATACATATGTAGCTGTAATATGAATATCATCCTGCAGGGTATTGTATTCTTCTGTCCAATCTACAATAGCCTGTGCGTCTGCAGAAGCATCAAAATAATGCCAAAGTTCAATTTCTGTTGGTTCAGCCTGTACAACAATTGCGGAGCAAGATACAGCAGCCACTGCTGCAAGAGCCAATGTCAGTTTTTTCTTCATATTCGTCCTCCTTTTCCGAATTCCATATCCGGATGATAATTGTTAGAAAAACATGTCGCGACTATTGTTTTCTTTTTAAACACGTGCTTTATTTGATAATATTATTATACATTTGACCCTTTGTGCAGTCTACCGTATTTTTTAAGATTTTTTCTTCTATTTTAGTGCAATATTTTAAGATTTTCGCAAAATTTTAAGATTATAAATATTTTTACGTGCATTTTATACATAAATACACATTATATTTTATGCAATCTTCACATTTTACTCATGTAAATATTCCGATAGATTCTTTCCAGTCACCTCACGAAAGACTTTTTGAAAATATTTTATATCGGAGAAGCCAACCATATAAGCAACTTCATTTTTATCAGCCCCTCCCTGCAGCAATTTTTTTGCCTGACAAATTCTGTATTTTTTTAAAAAAGCGGCAAAACCTTCTCCTATATGTCTTGAAAAAATATAACTGAAATACTGAGGGCTAATTCCTAACTTTTCTGCCAGATCTGTCTGATTTATTTTTTTATCATAGTCTTTTTCTATGATATCCAAAGCACGCAGAACCATCGGATGCGCTTCCGGATATTGACTGCGCAGGCTGTCATCCCTGCTTTCCTTATCCGGATACACCCTTTCTCCCCTGATTCTTGCTAAAAGCCTTGCCAATACATTCTCTATCTCATTTTTTGTAATTGGTTTCAGCAGATATTCTGCTACATCCAAAGAAATACTTTGCTGAGCCATTTGAAAATCTGCGTGTGCACTGATTACCACAAATTCTGTTGTCATGTTTTTTGCCCGAACTTCCCGAATCAATGTAATACCATCCATATATGGCATTTTCATATCAGTAAAAACTACATCCGGATTAAGCTGCTGAATCAGTTCCAATGCGGTTTCACCATTTGATGCCTGAGCAACAACCTCATAATCTCCTTGAATACTTTCAATCAGTCTGCATATTCCCTGTCTTGCTCTCTGCTCATTCTCAACAATTATAATTTTCACTTTAAATCCCTCCTATCCTTTTCCATTTGCTGTATAAATAATCTCCTACACTTCCTCAACTTCCTGCAGAATATCTGCCGGAATTGGAAGCCACATTGTAAATTTAGTTCCCTTTCCCGGAGCCGTTTCCAATTTCACCTCTAATTCCGGCCCATAATACATCCGAAGTCTTGCAACTACATTTTGAATACCAATACCTATATGATTTCTTTCAATCCCGGCATTTCCTGAAAGTGTTCTGTTAATTGCATCTCTGACTTCTTTTTCCATTCCACAGCCATTATCCTCGACTGTCATAACCAAACGACCTTCAGACTCTTTTCCGGAAATTACGATCTTTCCTCCGCTTTCCCATCCTTCAAAACCATGCAGAATAGAATTTTCTACAAATGGCTGAAGAAATAATTTACAGCATGGCCATTCATTATATTCCTCCGGAAAAATAATTTCATAATCAAATACATCCATTAGTCTATATTTTTGTAGATACAGATACTGACATACCCAATCAATTTCTTCTCCCAATGTTACAAGTTTTGTTTCTTTTGAAAAAGTATAGTATAAAATCCCCGATAAATTTTTTAATAATATAGAAACTTCTGTATCTCCGCATTCTATAGCAGTGTAGTTTATAGCCCCCAATGTGTTACATAGAAAATGCGCGTTAATCTGGGATTCTAAGGCCTCTCTTTCAGCTTCATTACACCGCTGAAGAGTAATTGTTTTTTCTTCATATTCTCTTCGAGTCTCTTCTCTCTGAAATTCCAGCGCACGAACTGTTCTGTTATACTGCTGAGCTAACTGCCAGAGTTCATGAGTTCCCCTAATCTTAATTTCTCCCCCATACTCCCCATGTCTTATCTCTCGCATTGCTTTTCCAATTTCACCTACAGGTTCCAAAATCCTCCAAATCAAAGCATTCCAAATGAGAATACAAACAAACAAAAGAACAAGATATACCATAACCCCTTCTTCAAACATTTCTCTGACTTTTTCTCTCATTGTATTGGTATGAATATCTATACGTATTGTCCACCCCATATATTTCAATGGTTTTTCCAATTTTTCAATTTGATTTGTACTCAGATTTCGTTCATTTTTCCCCAACAAGTCGCTATTTCTATGGTATAGAACAGTGCCCGCATCGTCTACTATATATTCACTGATATATTCGCCCTGCTTGGCATTAGACAATGCACTTGCCTGTATCATTTCATCCAAACGAATTGTAAAAACAACTACAGCGCAGCTCTCTGCCTTATTCACATGATTTCCAACCAGAGGATATGCAACATGAAACAACAGCATTTGCGAAAAATCTTCATGTATCAGGGGTTTTGTACTGATAACATAGCTAGATGACGTACGCTCCAGAGTCTTATCCATGACTTTATCGTAGAGTTCCGTCAAAATATCCAGATTTTCATCTTTCCAGAGTTCCCCATATCCACTATTATTCCAATATCTGCCATATTCGCACAACAGCCCATTCTCTGTTACTACAGCAGTTGCTGCAATATTACTTTGATTATGTGTGATATTGTTTAACTTCAAGTCTAAACGCATCGTATCACGAATTGCTCCATTGCTTTCTTTTACATTTTCAACCATATTATAAAGTTCCTGATCCATAACAGCATCTGCCCCGGCTCGAAGTACTACTCTCAACATACTATCCAGGTTATTAGCTGATGCATCCAATACCGCCTGCTCAGTCTTTGTTGTTTGCGCAAGAAGAAACTTCATATATTCGTTTTGTAGAAAACTTTGAAAGAAAAAAACTGCAATTAAAAACAATACCATTCCTGTGCCAATAAAACTATATGACATATGACTTTTAATGTGATTGATTATTTTTCTGATTATCATTTTTCCCCATTTCAATCTCTTAATAAAAACATAATCTTTCAGTTACGATATAATCTTTTTAGTTATTTATAATATATCATTCAAGTTTCCGGAAAACAATAAACACAATCTCAAATTGTAACATTTATCAAAATTTTATATTGTTTTTTATACAATTTTACTATTTACGATAGTTCTATTATCATAAGTTTAATCCTACCCATTTTCTTATCTGCTTTCTTATATTGGCGTATATCTCTATCTTGAAAAAGGCTCAGGAAATTCCTTCAGCTGCGAGACAATCTTGGATACAGAAAAAAAGCAAAGATCGAGAATAAAATACTATGGTTTAAAACGACGCAAAAAATCGCTGAGCCCTAATAAAATCAAGGGCTACAGCGATTTTTTTGTTTCGCAGCTGTCAAAAAAGGATTATAACAAAATATTATAAATCTGGACAGCATATTTTATCTGTATGATACTGTGTTCAGGGAGCATTAAATGTGTTTTAGACTTCTTTTTCATAATAACGGATATTCTGCCCGGAAATGCCGCTGACCTTTTCCGCTTCCTTTACATTCATAGCTTTTGCTCCTCTCCTTCAAGAATGCTCCCGCATTCCTGTGTTTATGGAAAAGGACATTCACTTCAGACATTCTCACTGCCGGATATCAAACAGTCCATATTTCAACTCCTTTTCTGTGAACTGCAGGTACCCTGCATCACCTGTCAGATCCAGGTACGTATCTTTTAAATCCTGTTCATTCACGATCCATGCCATTTCCACCTGTACACTCTCGCCCGGTTTCAGCGTCGGAATATAATTTCCTCCATTTCCGTAGTTCTCCTTTACACTGTAATATGTCATCTCTGCCGTATGGGAGACGCCGTCCTCACTAATCCGGTCATAATCTTCTCCTGAAGACTCCCAGTACATCTCATATTTTCCGTCTTTGTGCTTTATCGTTGCCAGCGCCCCCAAATACAGCATATGATTGATTTCTGTTTCTGTAGGATTCTCATAAGTCACCACCGCATATACCAGTTTTTGTTTCACCGTCTCTGTTCTTACAACTGTATCCAGTGTCTCAATTCCGTCTCCGGACTTAATGTAAGAAAGGGTACTGTCCAGTAACTTTCCGTCACTTCCTGTTGCATTCTTCCACTCTTCCGGGATATTTTTACCCTCCAGCAGGCTGAGGTCATCGGCAATCTGAACCTCATCGAGCCTTATGGAAATTCCCGGAAGCTCCAATTGTTCACCGGATGCGTCTTCACCGCTGCCTGCAATTTCTATAGTATCTCCAACCTTCAAGATTTTCAGTTCATTCTCAGACACACAGGTAATAGGTTCACCTATATCGCTGTCATATACGGTTTCCGGATTCAGATAATCACTCCATGTATAAAGCCCGCTGGTTTCCTCCTGCTCCCCTGTTTTTACAAGAGAAATATTTTCTGCAAATTTGACCGCATCTTCTTTTGAAATGTCATCGCCAATCTGAATAATAAGCATTTGATATTCCTCCGGGCAAAGCAGATAAATACATTTATCAAAGCTTCCGTCCTGCTTCATATCCTGGTATTGCAGATAGATTCCCTCTCTGGCACCAAAGGTTCTCTGCTCGCTTTCTACAACACCCGTTTCCTGCAAAACCGCATCAAAGCTACGGCTGTCCAAAAGAACAGACGACAAAGAAAATCCTCCAAGATACGGTGTCTCCGGATACTGTATATGATACTCATCGTTCCATTCCATGCCTTCCGGAATGTAACCGGGCTCAATTTTTACCTTATCAATTTTTTCAGGTATCGTCAGTTTTTTCCCGCTCTCTTCGCTTTCTATCTTAGCTTCTATCCCGTAACTTCCTTGCTCTTCCAAATATATCTGATAAATTCTGGAACCAGCCGCATAGGCTATGGTTGCCGTCAAAACACATGCAGCTGCAATAAATGCTATGCGAAGTACTCTCTTTTTCCGTTTTTTCTTTCCGGAAATACTTACTATTTTCTTTTTCTCCTCCAACTGTTCCTCAACTGTCTCAAGAACCATTTTATGGATAAATTCCGGTGTTTCAGGGAAATCCTTTTTTAAATCATCTAATCTCATATGATAACCTCCATTTGCTCCAGCTCCGCTTTCAGTTTCCCTCTGGCTCTTGCCAGTCTTTTCTGTACAGCTCCTTCCGATACCCCAAGAATTTCTGCTATTTCTCTTATACTGAAATCCTCTGCATAATACAAAACTATCGGAAGCTTCAGCTCATCTTTTAAGGCATTTACTGCCTGATACAAATCGCTGTAGTCTGTCTTTTCTTTTTGCTGTCTCTCCGGCAATTCCTGGAAATTTTCCAGAGACACAAGCCTGCTTTCGCGGCGAATTAGGTTATAGCATTCATTAATCAAAATGCGCATCAGCCATGTTTTTGCATACTTATCCTTTTTCAACGTGTCTATTTTTTGAAACGCTTTCACAATCGCCTCTTGAATTGCATCTGCACAATCTTCATCATTGCCCAGAATTGTTCTGGCTGTGCAGTACATCTGGCCTTCCGCCTCCAGAATCAATACGCCCAGTTGATCTTTTGTCATAATGTTCCGCCTTTCTTTGCTGGCCAGCAAGTTTATTTACATAGATTAGACGCTGCGGATGGAAAAATATCCCTTTTATATAACAGAAAAACCCCGGAAACCTTTCGGTTCCGGGGCATCTTACGCTTGGACACAAAGTTATCTTTCGATAACACTATATATAATTTATCTGATAATCAGTGATTACTCGATAATGGAAGCAACACGGCCTGATCCTACAGTACGTCCACCTTCACGGATAGCGAATGTAAGACCCTGTCCCATAGCGATTGGGTGAATCAGTTCGATTGTCATTTCGATGTTATCTCCAGGCATGCACATTTCTACGCCTTCTGGAAGGTTACATACACCTGTAACGTCTGTTGTTCTGAAGTAGAACTGTGGACGGTAGTTGTTGAAGAATGGTGTATGACGGCCACCCTCGTCTTTAGTCAGAACGTAAACCTGAGCTGTAAATTTAGTATGGCATGTGATTGTTCCTGGTTTAGCAAGAACCTGTCCACGCTCGATTTCTGTTCTCTGAACACCACGAAGAAGAGCACCGATGTTATCACCAGCCTGAGCTTCATCAAGGAGTTTACGGAACATCTCGATACCAGTTACAACAACTTTACGTGTTTCTTCTTTGATACCAACGATTTCAACTTCCTCAGATACATGAAGTGTACCAGCCTCTACTCTACCAGTAGCAACTGTACCACGACCTGTGATGGAGAATACGTCCTCTACAGGCATAACGAATGGTTTGTCTGTGTCACGCTGTGGATCCGGGATGTACTCATCAACTGTGTCCATAAGTTCCATGATCTTGTCGCCCCACTCGCTGTTCGGGTCTTCAAGAGCTTTAAGAGCGGAACCTTTGATGATCGGGCAGTCGTTGAAGTCGTACTCTTCAAGCTGCTCTGTAACTTCCATCTCTACGAGTTCAAGAAGCTCTTCGTCATCAACCATGTCGCATTTGTTAAGGAATACAACGATGTATGGAACACCTACCTGACGGGAAAGAAGGATGTGCTCTTTAGTCTGAGCCATAACACCGTCAGTAGCTGCTACTACGAGGATAGCACCGTCCATCTGAGCTGCACCTGTGATCATGTTCTTAACGTAGTCAGCATGTCCTGGGCAGTCAACGTGTGCGTAATGTCTTTTCTTTGTTGTGTACTCTACGTGAGAAGTGGAGATTGTGATACCACGCTCTCTTTCTTCCGGAGCTTTATCGATGTTCTCGAAGTCTGTAGCTGCGTTACCTTCAACTCTTGCTGCAAGAACTTTAGTGATAGCTGCTGTTAAAGTTGTTTTACCATGGTCAACGTGTCCAATGGTACCGATATTACAGTGGGTTTTGGTTCTGTCAAACTTAGCCTTTGCCATTTTTAAAATTCCTCCTTAAAACTTTGCTCTAATGATAGAGCCACATTTTATCGATTTTAGACTTGCTATCCTTGATTATATTGCAAATCAAGGATATTTGCAAGTAAATTTTAATTATTTATGACGGAAATCAATCCTTTTTAGCAAGGATCTTTTCCTGTACGGACTTCGGAACCGGCTCGTATTTCTCGAAGAACATGGAGTAGTTACCACGTCCCTGAGTTCTGGAACGAAGATCTGTTGCGTAACCGAACATTTCGGAAAGCGGAACAAATCCACGAATCATCTTACCACCGCCGATATCTTCCATACCTTCGATACGACCACGACGGGAGTTGATATCACCGATAACATCACCCATGTAATCTTCCGGAGTAGTAACCTCAACCTTCATGATAGGCTCAAGAAGGATTGGAGCTGCTTTGTGCATAGCATCCTTGAATGCAAGAGAACCTGCAATGTGGAATGCCATTTCGGAAGAGTCGACTTCATGGTAGGAACCGTCGTATACATTTGCATGAATACCGACTACCGGATATCCGCCAAGGATACCAGCTTTCATAGCTTCTTCGATACCTTCGCCAACTGCCGGGATGTATTCCTTCGGAATAGCACCACCAACAACTGTGGACTCGAACTTGTACAGTTCTTCACCGTTGGCATCCATAGGCTCGAATTTAACTTTACAGTGACCATACTGTCCACGACCACCGGACTGTTTTGCGTATTTGGAATCTACGTCGCAAGCCTTGGTGATTGTTTCTTTGTAAGCAACCTGAGGAGCACCAACGTTAGCCTCTACCTTGAATTCACGAAGGAGACGGTCAACGATGATTTCCAGATGGAGCTCACCCATACCAGCGATAATGGTCTGTCCTGTTTCCTGGTTTGTATGTGCACGGAAGGTCGGGTCCTCTTCTGCAAGTTTCACAAGAGCTTCACCCAGTTTGCCCTGTCCGGCTTTTGTCTTAGGCTCAATTGCTAACTCGATAACCGGTTCCGGGAATTCCATGGATTCAAGGATTACCGGATGCTGCTCATCACAGATTGTATCACCTGTACCTGTAAGTTTGAAACCTACAGCAGCGGCGATATCACCGGAGTAAACTTTGTCAAGTTCCTGTCTCTTGTTAGCATGCATCTGAAGGATACGTCCTACACGCTCTTTTTTGCCCTTTGTAGAGTTCAGTACATAAGAACCGGAGTTCATTGTACCGGAGTATACACGGAAGAACGCAAGCTTACCAACAAATGGGTCAGCCATGATCTTGAATGCAAGAGCGGAGAATGGTTCTTCATCGGAAGAATGTCTCACGATCGGGTTTCCATCCATGTCTGTACCTTCGATAGCCGGTACGTCTAATGGAGATGGCATAAACTCGATGATAGCATCAAGAAGTTTCTGAACGCCTTTATTTCTGTATGCAGTACCGCAGCAAACCGGAACAGCAGAACAATCACATGTTGCTTTTCTCAGAACTGCTTTCAGTGCTTCTACAGAAGGCTCTTCACCTTCAAGGTATTCCATCATAAGATCATCGTCAAGTTCGCAGATTTTTTCTACGAGCTCTGTACGATACAGTTCTGCATCGTCTTTCATATCTTCCGGAATATCTACGATAGAAATATCATCGCCCTTATCATCGTTGTAGATGTAAGCTTTCATCTCGAACAGGTCGACGATACCTTTAAATTCATCTTCTTTACCGATTGGTAACTGAATGCAGATAGCATTTTTACCTAATCTGGTCTTAATCTGCTCTACTGCGCCGTAGAAGTCAGCACCGAGGATATCCATCTTGTTGATGAATGCCATTCTCGGTACGTTGTATGTGTCAGCCTGACGCCATACGTTCTCGGACTGTGGCTCAACACCGCCCTTAGCACAGAATACACCGACAGCTCCGTCTAATACTCGAAGGGAACGCTCTACCTCAACAGTGAAGTCAACGTGTCCTGGGGTATCAATGATATTGATACGGTGCTCTAAAGCGCCTGGTTTAGCTTTGCAGTTTTCCTGCAGAGTCCAGTGACATGTTGTAGCTGCTGATGTGATTGTGATACCACGCTCCTGCTCCTGTTCCATCCAGTCCATGGTAGCAGTACCTTCATGGGTATCACCAATCTTGTAGTTAACGCCGGTATAGTAAAGAATACGCTCTGTTGTTGTAGTTTTACCAGCATCGATATGCGCCATGATACCGATATTTCTGGTTCTCTCTAATGGATATTCTCTTCCAGCCAATGGATTTTCCTCCTCTAATTAGAAGCGATAGTGAGCAAATGCTTTATTTGCCTCAGCCATCTTGTGCATGTCTTCTTTCTTCTTAACAGATGCACCAGTGTTGTTCATTGCATCTAAAAGCTCGTTAGCCAGTCTTTCCTCCATAGTTTTCTCGCCTCTTTTACGAGAATATGTGGTAAGCCAACGAAGAGCTAATGCCTGACGTCTGTCTGCTCTTACCTCGATCGGAACCTGATAAGTAGCACCACCGATACGTCTTGCTTTTACTTCGAGAAGCGGCATGATGTTGTTCATAGCCTCTTCAAAAACTTCGATAGCTGGTTTTCCAGCTTTTTCTTCGACTCTGGCGAATGCACCGTAAACAATTTTCTGAGCAACACCTTTCTTACCGTCTAACATGATGTTATTGATAAGTTTGGTTACCACTTTGTTTCCGTACATTGGATCTGCCAGAACGTCTCTTTTCTGAGTATGTCCTTTACGTGGCACGTTACTTCCCTCCTTAATCATTTTGATTAAATCATCGGTACTCACGCTATAACTATCGCATGTTCGCACTGGTAAGGTCCTATATTTAACCCGCAACCGACAGGGTATATGGAATACCGTACAAAAAAATCATAGTTTCCGTGAATTTTCGATAATTCGTAAACACCGTCTTACTTCAGACGGAAAATTCCCTCTGGGAATTATTTTTTAACTTTCGGTCTCTTAGCGCCGTATTTGGAGCGAGACTGTTTTCTGTTAGCAACACCTGCTGTATCCAGTGTACCTCTGATGATGTGGTATCTTGTACCTGGTAAGTCTTTTACCCTTCCACCACGGATAAGTACAACGCTATGCTCCTGAAGGTTGTGACCTTCTCCTGGGATGTAGCTTGTTACTTCGATTCCGTTGGAAAGACGAACTCTGGCGATTTTTCTAAGAGCTGAGTTAGGTTTCTTAGGAGTAGCTGTTTTAACAGCTGTACAAACGCCACGTTTCTGTGGTGCAGACTGCTCAACTGCTTTCTTTCTTAAAGAGTTGAATGTTCTCTGAAGAGCCGGAGCTGTAGATTTCTTTACAGATGTCTCACGTCCCTTTCTTACTAACTGGTTGAATGTTGGCATTCCATTTCACCTCCCGATTTATTTCTCCATAAGTTTCTCTCATGGGGCCTTGCGGTTGCTATTCTACGCATTTGCGCGCTAAAAAAATCGTGTTTTTCTTTGCACGCTTGCTCATTATATCCTTTCTATATGGGACTGTCAAGGTGTTTTTCACGATTTTTTTACTTTCTGTCAGAACAGGCCGCAGTCCCGTGACTCCTGCAAGATGTATGATTGCATTTTACCCAAACCTTCATTATAATAAACATACAACCAGCAGTTTTTCTGCAAAAAAGATCTGCTGCACACTTACATAGTTTCATACAGGAAGGGTGACATCATGAAAAAACCAAGTATGATGGCTGTTATTTTATTTCTTACCGGAATGTTGTGCGTCTTTTCCCTCTTCTTCTTTAATCGGACGGCCAGCCGCCTGATTGTTTCTACAGAGAAGGATGTGGACAGCGCCATGGAACGGGTTCTCATGAAACGTGATGAAATAAAGACTGCCGAAAACAGCTTTGCAAAAGCAATCGAAAACACGGAAGCCGATATCCGACGACTGGAACAAAAAGCCCGGGCCGCACAGCAGCCGGCCGAAAGAGAACGGGCGGACGTCCCCATGGAGGAGTCCTCCGGCGCTTCCGTCTTTGACGAACAGACCTCCAATGATGTTTTCGCATCAGAGGCTCCCCATATCGTAGCCATCGATCCGGGACATCAGAGCGAAAAAATCGATATGAGCGCCCCCGAGCCAAACGGCCCCGGTTCTTCTGAAATGAAGGCCAAATGTACTACAGGAACTCAGGGCGCCTTCACCGGAATTCCGGAATACAGCCTGAACCTGAGTGTTTCTCTGAAGCTTAAAGCTGAGCTTGAGAGCCGGGGATATCAGGTTGTTATGACAAGGACAGACAATGACACTGCCATCAGCAACAAAGAAAGGGCTGAATACGCGGCAGCCCAGGGAGCTGAAATCTGTGTGCGCATCCATGCCAACGGCGCAGACTCCTCCAGCGCTTCCGGAGCCCTGGCAATGTCCCCCTCTGAATCAAATCCCTATGTTTCCGCTCTTTATGGGGATTCCAACCAGCTTTCCTGGGACATCCTGGACGCCTACTGTTCTGTGACAGGTTTTACCAACTGGGGCGTACAGTACACAGACACCATGACGGGAATCAACTGGAGCTCCATTCCTGTGACCATTCTGGAAATGGGATATATGACCAACGAAAACGATGACCGCCAGATGAACGATGAAGCCTTCCAAAGCGTTATGGCCAGCGGTATCGCAGACGGCATAGACACATATTTCTCAAGATAGGAGAAGCACATATGAAAGATAATAACTCAAACAAACCGATTTTTTTATATATTGTCATCGCAGTTCTCGTACTGTCCCTGGCAGCCCTGGGAGTTCTTACCTTTGCATCCCTTGACAGGCTTGCCTCCCTTCAGGCAAAGGTTACGCAGATGTCAGAGGCTGTAGAAGAGATTTCTGAATCCGCCTCCACCTTGATCCAGCAGTCCATGCAGCTTGAGGAGCTGGAAAAAGAAAAGCAGGCACAGACAGAGGCCGCCCCACAGGAATCTGCGGATTCCCAGACAGAGGGAACTCTCGCTCCCTCAAACGGTTCGACCTTCACAAATAATACCGACGAGAGCATGGATCAGCTTCTCGGCCAGGTCGAACAGCTCCTTCCAAAAGATAACGGAACCTGGTCCGTTTATGTATGCAATCTTATGAAAGGCTCTGAGGGCTCCATCGCCAATGCTCCCATGCAGGCAGCCAGCCTCATCAAGCTGTATATTATGGGAAGCGTTTATGAAAACTACGAGGTACTTTCCGAAAAATACGGACGGGAAACTCTGGATAATAACATCCATAATATGATCACCGTCAGCGATAACGATGCCGCCAATACTCTGGTAAACTGGCTTGGAAACGGAAATGATGCTGAGGGTATGGCGAAAGTAAATGCTTTCTGTCAGGCCCACGGCTACAAGGATACCCAGATGAACCGGCTTCTTCTTGCAGGCACGGAAAACGGCGATAATTATACTTCTGTAAAAGACTGCGGAACCTTCCTGAAGGAAATCTACCAGATCTGCAATGATCTTCCCACGGAGTCCACACTGACAAACGCCCAGGCTATGTATTATCACCTGAAGCTTCAGCAGCGGAAAAATAAAATCCCCGCCCAGATACCGGAGGGGGTTCATGTAGCCAATAAAACCGGCGAGCTCTCCAATGTGGAAAACGACGCCGGAATCATCTTCGATACTGCCCAGGGCGTAGACCTTGTCATCTGCTTTATGTCCCAGGATCTCACGGATACAGGCGCAGCCCAGGAAACAATCGCTTCAAATGCACGGGCGATCTACGGATATTATAATGAATAACAAAGGGGAAGCTTACGCTTCCCCTTCTTCATAGGACATTTCCCATATTTCCGAAAACACTGCCAGCGGACAATCTGTCAGCAGGCACATCAGCAAAAAACATTCATATGGATTTACTATGTAAATTTCACTCATTCCGCATTTCAGCAGAATTTCCTGGATTTCCTCCAGAAAGTGACGATATCTGTTATAGGGATCCTCCTCCTGCATCTCCTGTGATACAATGAAAAACTCCAGAGTGATCAGGTCGAATCTCTCCACAGGAAGCCTGTGATACAGGATATTGGTGATTCTCTGCCTGCTGAACCTCTTCTGGCTGAAATGCTTCGCAAGAATGGAGGCCGACATCTTTTTGAGATTTCCCATCTGATTAATCGGAATCCCGCTGCAGATAACCTTTTCCACATCAGACGGCGTAATTTTCTCCGCT
Source organism: Clostridiales bacterium (assembly GCA_019416265.1). Classification (GTDB taxonomy): domain Bacteria; phylum Bacillota; class Clostridia; order Lachnospirales; family Lachnospiraceae; genus Blautia_A. The sequence goes on from DXXQ01000120.1 coordinate 49,180, forward strand.
GTCCACACCTTACCTCCGTGTTTCTCCTCTTCATCCTTCTGATACATGGCGGCTATGATTTCCTTTGCCCTGTACAGAAGTCTGGAAAACTCCTGAAACGCCTGACTTTTCTCTGACATGGGATCGCCCATTTTCGCCTTTAAATAGGAAAGATACTTCATAAGGCTTTCCTCTGTGTCCAGACAGAGATTATTTGCATAAATAACCCCTTCTGTTTTCGTATGATCCGGTTCCAGACGATTGTATGCCTCCTTCAGTTCTTCTGCCTTATGGTATCCGAACTGATGACAATAGCAGTACCAGTAAATAACCTCCATCGGATTGTGAAAATCAAAATCCTGCTCCTTCAGAACCCTTGTCAGAAAATCAGACACATCATCGGCTGTCATCCGCAGCCCGAATCCAAGGATAAATAAGGTATCCCTTTTTACAGAAACCTGTGTCAGCCAGTTGTTCACAAGAGCTGTCAGCTTCGTTGATGTAGGGTTCATGGATTTAGGCGTAAAGGTTTCCTTAAAGGATTCCAGAACGATCTCCCTGTATACCTCCTGGGGCACTTCTGAAAAGGGCTCCTCCAGTTCCGCTCTTTCATATATGTACCGTTTCAGATGATCCCCAAAGGAAACCAGCTTCATTTCTTTATACAGATAATGAAATATCACATCTGCATCCTCATCCTCGAAGCTGTCCAGGCTCACTACCTGGCGGAACCTCTGGGCTGCCTTTCTGGTAAATTCAAAATCCTGAACCCTGTCAAAGGCTACTGTCTGTTCAAAATCCAAATCCTGCATACGGTTTTTCATACTGCTTCACCTACATTCTCTTTCCTGAAACCGCCCAGCCACTTTTTGATTCTCTCCCCGGGCATCGGCTGGCCTACTTCACAAAGGACGATCGTCACATTATCTCTTGCTCCTTTTTTCAGAACACGTTCCAGCAGAATCTCAACTGTCGATTCCAGCGGAATCTCCCTTGTCAGAATATCTGCGATCTCCCCGTCTGAAAGCATATCCGTCATTCCGTCTGAACAGAGAAGAAATTTTTTCCCAATCTTATATTTCATCTCGGAAACAGACGGATCCGGAAACTGCTGTTCCTCCGGTATTCCCAGATACTGAGTCAGCGGAGCCTTTCCGAAGGCATATTTCCCCTCCACATGATCTGTGGAGATCTGGAAAAAGCCACTGTCATCCACTGCATAGACACGGCTGTCTCCAAGATTGCAGGCATAAATACTTTCTGCCCCAAACAGGAGCATAGCCACTGTGGTTCCCATAGAATTGATGTGGTTTGCATCACCATAGCGGCATATCGCCTGATTCATGCTCCTGCACAGACCTTCCACGAAGCTGTCCGGGTTTTTCTTCAGATTTTTTTTATTGATTTCATAATAATTGCCAAATTCTTCGGAGGCAAGAAAGGCTGCCATTTCTCCGCAGCTTTCTCCTCCCATCCCGTCAAAGACTGCAAGCGCCGGGATTTTTGCTCTGGAAATAACACCTGTGTGAATCCCTTCACTTCCCCGGTTATCTGCCGGAAGTGAGTTTCCGCAGCACCAGAAATTGTCCTCGTTATTTCCACGTATTTTTCCAATATGGCTCGTATATGCATATTTAATCTGGTAGCACATCTCTCACACTTCCTATCATTCCAATTCTTCTGATCCTTTCAGAAGTTTCATCTCTGCTTCTGCCTTTTTCAGATACTTCGCACCTCTTTCCATATATTCCGGATTATCCTTTTCATTGTCATGGCAGATCTCATTTTCGTCGATCCACCGGATCAAGTTTCCGTCATCGTCATAGTAGTAGAGTTCTACTTTTGTATCATACCAGATGTAGGCAAAAAACAGCTTTTCTTTCCAGTAATAATACTCCTCATACATCTTATCCTCGGAACTTGAAGGATAAACAAGCACCTTCATGTATTCCCTGGTATCGTGATTGTAATAGCTGATCTTATCTCCCTCAACGCCTGTCCAGTCATATCCGTTGGATTCCAGTGTATCCACAATGCTCGTTGCCCGTTCCTTGATCGTTTCGATCTGGGAGGTAAAATCCTTCGAGGAATCATTGGTGTCATATTTGTCATTCTCAAGAATGTCCACAAGTCCTGTACTTTCCTGCTGTGTACCGGCTCCCTCGCCTCCTGTGGCCTTCATATAGATGGAGAAAACGATCACTGCTGCACAGGCGGTAAGGATCACCGGCACAAGCCAGCCTGCAATCTGTCTTCTTCGTTTCTGCTTTCTTTTTTGAGCCAGACGCGCCTGACTGCGGGCTGCCCGGGATTCTATGGAATCCCCGGACTTCTGAGGCTGCGAAGCTTTATGCTGAAGATCTGTGTTCTTTTTCTGAACCTTCTTCTGATCTGCCGTCCGAATGCTTCTTTGCTGTGACTGCAGATTCTGCGGTAAGTTCCCGGTTTGGGAAGCTGTGCTTTTCTGTACCGGATTCTGCCGGACTGCCAGTTTCTCCATTGGCTCATCCTGGGAAGGGGGAATCTGATGCCTTTGCGGCTGTACTGCCTGCAGCGGCGGTATCTGTCTGCTCTGTGCAGAGGCCTTTTCCTGCTGCTTTCGGTCTGCCCCCTCCTTCACATAAGACTGAAATCTTCCATGCTGCAGATCGTCCAGGTCATTGTAAAACTCTTCCGGTGTCTGGTATCGGTCATCCGCCCGATATGCACAGGCTTTGAGAATAATGCGTGAAAAATCTTCCCCTGCATCCACCGGTTTTTTCAGCGCTTCCCCTGACATACGTCTGGCAAGGGCATTCTCCTTATCCCTGTATGTGATAAACTGCTTCTCAAGATTCAAAAACGGCAGTCTGTTCTTGTTCATCAGTTTATAGAGTACGATTCCAAGGGAATAAATATCAACCCTGCTGTCATATTTCTCGCCCTTATACATTTCAGGCGCCATATAGGAGTAGGTTCCCTTTTTGGAAAAACTGCTCATTGTCCGTTCCAGTTCACGGGCGATCCCGAAATCTCCAAGCTTGAAATCCCCGAATCTTGATACAAAAATATTCTCAGGTTTAATATCTCTGTGGATAATGTTTAATTTCCGACAGTATCCAAGAGCCTTGCTTAAGTCAATACCAAGCTTGATGACATCCTTCTCTGTGAGCTGGTTCTCGGCACAGTAGTCCATGAAACTTGTAAGATATTCCATTCGTATGGAAATCTCCCAGCCAATATCGTCCAGATACTCCAACACCTTGAAATCCTCCACGGATACAATGTGGGAGTTTCCCCGAAAATATTCCATGGTGCTGATTTCCTGGATACACTCTTCCACCAGATTGCGAAAATACTCTCTCACTGACTGATCGTCCCCTACTTCAGAGCGAACACTGTTTAACTCACTCTGACTTCCGGGAATATGAATGACCTTGATTGCCGAGTAGAAGCTTTTCCCCCGCTCACTGCGCTGTGCTTTATACACCTTGCCGAAGGATCCTTCTCCGATTTTTTCTACAATCTTCCATTCCGCCCAGGGCGAAACCGGATGTTCCCTGTCCATACTGCACCTCCTTCCTTGTTTTTTACATTATTTTTAGTAAATAGATGTTGTTTTTATGTCATAACTATGATCTATTTTATTATAATCGGATTTTAACATAAAAGAAACTATAATCTGTATTTTACAATATTTTCCCAAAATTTGTCCAGTAAAACCAAAAGAAGAGCGCTCCCTGGGGAACGCTCTCCTGTATTTACTGCTATTTTGTTTATTCTTCGATATCAGAATCTTCCGCTTCTTCAAGCTCAAATTCCTCTTCCTCGGAAAACTCCTCTTCAAGTACAGGGATTTCTTCTTCATCCTCTATCTCATCAGAGATTTTCTCCTTTGGTTCCGGAGCTTCCTCTGCAGTCTCCTGCTTCGGTTCCGGCATCACTGTGTCAAGCTGAACTTCGCTGTAACGCTTCATACCTGTACCTGCCGGAATCAGCTTACCGATGATTACGTTTTCTTTCAGACCGATCAGCGGGTCAACCTTACCCTTGATGGCTGCTTCTGTAAGAACCTTGGTTGTCTCCTGGAAGGATGCGGCAGACAGGAAGGAGTTGGTTGCAAGAGAAGCCTTTGTGATACCAAGCATAACCTGCTTGCCCTCTGCCGGCTCTTTGCCCTCTTTTTCCATCTGTTCGTTTGTATCCTCATAATCAAGAACGTCAACCAGTGTTCCCGGAAGGAATTCTGTATCTCCGTTGTCCTCGATGCGGATTTTCTTCAGCATCTGACGAACGATAACCTCGATATGCTTATCGTTGATTTCTACACCCTGGAGACGGTATACACGCTGTACTTCACGGATCATGTAATCCTGAACTGCACGGACACCCTTGATTCTCAGGATATCATGTGGATTTACACTACCTTCTGTAAGCTCGTCACCAGCCTCGAGAACCTGACCGTCTGTGATCTTGATACGGGAACCGTATGGAATCAGGTAGGTCTTGGAATCTCCTGTCTCAGGATCTGTCACGATAACTTCACGTTTCTTCTTGGTGTCATTGATAACTGCAGTACCTTTGATCTCAGTGATGATAGCAAGACCTTTCGGCTTTCTTGCCTCGAAAAGCTCCTCGACACGAGGAAGACCCTGTGTGATATCTCCACCGGCAACACCACCACTGTGGAATGTACGCATGGTAAGCTGTGTACCAGGCTCACCGATAGACTGAGCTGCAATAATACCAACAGATTCACCAACCTGAACTGCTTCGCCTGTAGCCATGTTCGCACCGTAGCACTTCGCACAGATACCGACTTTACATTTACAGGTAAGGATTGTACGGATCTTAACCTCTTCGATCGGTCCGCCATCCTTGTTGTTTACGCCCTCTTTCATAATGCGGGCAGCACGTTTCGGTGTGATCATGTGATTTGCTTTTACAATCACTTCACCGTCTTTATTCTTAATTGTCTCGCAGGAGAATCTTCCTGTAAGACGTTCCTGAAGACTTTCAATCTCTTCCTTGCCGTCTACGAAGCCTTTGACATACATACCGGAGATTTCATCTCTTCCCTCGCAGCAGTCAAGCTCACGTACGATAAGGTCCTGGGAAACGTCTACAAGACGTCTTGTCAGGTAACCGGAGTCGGCTGTTCGAAGAGCTGTATCGGACATACCTTTACGAGCTCCATGAGCGGACATGAAGTATTCCAGTACGTCAAGACCTTCACGGAAGTTAGACTTGATAGGCAGCTCGATTGTATGACCGGTTGTATCCGCCATAAGTCCTCGCATACCTGCAAGCTGTTTGATCTGTTTATCGGAACCACGGGCACCGGAGTCAGCCATCATGAAGATGTTGTTGTACTTGTCAAGACCGCCCAGCAGAGCCTTGGTAAGCTCATCGTCAGTCTTCTTCCAGGTATCTACAACCTCTTTGTAACGCTCTTCCTCTGTGATAAGACCACGTTTGTAGTTCTTTGTGATCAGGTCTACTGTATCCTGTGCCTGTTTGATCATCTCAGGTTTCTGAGGCGGCACTGTCATATCTGCGATGGCTACTGTCATAGCTGCGCGTGTGGAATATTTGTAACCTGTTGCCTTGATCGCATCAAGAACCTCGGCAGTCTTCGTTGCACCGTGAGTATTAATAACTTTTTCCAGAATCTGTTTCAGCTGTTTCTTTCCTACAAGGAAGTTAACTTCAAGGAGAAGCTCATTTCCCGGAATGCTTCTGTCTACGAAACCTAAATCCTGAGGAAGGATTTCGTTGAAGAGGAAACGGCCAAGTGTAGATTCTACTGTCTGCTGAAGCATCTCGCCATCCGGCAGTATCTTCTGGCAGCGGACTTTAATGATCGTCTGAAGTGTAATCGCCTTATTCTCATATGCAAGAATCGCTTCGTTTACACTCTTGAAGAACTTGCCCTCACCCTTGCTTCCGGGTCTTTCCTGTGTCAGGTAGTAAATACCAAGGACCATATCCTGTGAAGGAACGGCTACAGGACCACCATCGGAAGGTTTCAGTAAGTTGTTCGGTGATAACAGAAGGAAACGGCACTCTGCCTGAGCCTCCACGGAAAGCGGAAGATGGACAGCCATCTGGTCACCGTCGAAGTCCGCGTTGAACGCAGTACATACGAGGGGATGCAGCTTGATCGCCTTACCTTCTACAAGGATTGGTTCGAATGCCTGGATACCAAGACGGTGCAGTGTAGGTGCACGGTTCAGCATAACCGGATGTTCTTTGATAACGTCTTCCAGAACGTCCCATACCTCCGGCTCCAGCTTCTCTACCATTTTTTTCGCATTTTTGATATTGTGTGAAGTTCCATTGGCAACAAGTTCCTTCATAACGAAAGGTTTGAACAGCTCGATTGCCATTTCTTTCGGAAGACCGCACTGGTAAATCTTCAGCTCCGGTCCTACAACGATAACGGAACGTCCGGAATAGTCAACTCGTTTACCGAGAAGGTTCTGACGGAAACGTCCGGATTTACCTTTCAGCATATCGGAAAGGGATTTCAGCGCTCTGTTTCCAGGGCCTGTTACCGGACGGCCGCGGCGGCCGTTGTCGATCAGGGCGTCTACAGCTTCCTGAAGCATACGTTTCTCATTGCGGACAATGATATCCGGTGCGCCTAATTCCAGCAGTCTCTTCAGACGGTTGTTACGGTTGATGATTCTTCTGTATAAGTCATTCAGGTCAGAGGTGGCGAAACGACCGCCGTCCAGCTGTACCATCGGACGTAAATCCGGCGGGATTACAGGAACTACAGTCATGATCATCCACTCAGGACGGTTTCCTGACTCACGGAAAGACTCTACAACTTCCAGACGTTTGATGATTCTCGCACGTTTCTGGCCTGTTGCATCTTTCAGCTCCGCTTTCAGCTCTACAGAATCCTTCTCAAGGTCGATTGCTTCCAGAAGCTCCTTGATAGACTCTGCTCCCATTCCTACGCGGAAATTGTTTCCATAGCTTTCACGGGCTTCCTGATATTCTCTCTCAGTGAGCACCTGTTTGTACTGGAGCCCGGAATCAGCCGGGTCCAGCACGATATAATTTGCAAAGTAAAGGACTTTCTCCAGTGTTCTCGGAGAAATGTCAAGGATCAGACCCATGCGGGACGGAATTCCTTTAAAATACCAGATATGGGAAACAGGAGCAGCCAGCTCGATATGTCCCATACGCTCTCTACGAACAGATGCCTTCGTAACTTCTACGCCGCATCGGTCACAGACAACACCTTTATAACGAATTTTTTTATACTTTCCACAGTGGCACTCCCAGTCCTTGCTAGGTCCGAAGATTCTTTCACAGAAAAGTCCGTCTTTCTCCGGTTTCAAGGTACGGTAGTTAATGGTCTCAGGTTTTAACACCTCGCCTCTTGACCACTCTCTGATTTTCTCAGGGGACGCCAGTCCGATCTTGATGGCATCGAAAGTCATTGGCTGATATGTTTCATTGGTGTTTGCTGTTTCTGCCATGTATTCTTTTCCCCTTTCTACTCTTCGTCATCAAGAGTTTCATCAAACTCCATGAAATCTTCTTCGTCTTCATCCTCTTCCACGTCAACGAGTTCTTCTCCCTCAAACTCCTGCTGTGTATAGCCGTGTTTGCTGAAGGATTCACTGTCAGACTGTCTTCTGGATTCGCCCTCGATAACAGAACGCAGGTCTGTGTCGCCGTAATCTACGGTTTCCATAATCTCTACCTCTGTCTGGTCCTCTCTTAAAACTTTTACATCCAGACCAAGAGACTGGAGCTCTTTTAAGAGTACCTTGAAGGATTCCGGAATACCCGGCTCAGGAATATTGTCACCCTTGATGATAGCTTCATAGGTCTTAACTCGTCCGATCACATCATCGGATTTCACTGTCAGGATTTCCTGAAGTGTATAGGATGCACCGTATGCCTCAAGAGCCCAAACCTCCATCTCACCGAAACGCTGTCCGCCGAACTGAGCTTTACCACCCAGAGGCTGCTGTGTTACGAGGGAGTATGGACCTGTGGAACGTGCATGGATCTTATCGTCTACCAGATGATGCAGCTTCAGGTAGTGCATGTGTCCGATGGTTACAGGGCTATCGAAATACTCGCCTGTACGTCCGTCACGGAGACGTACCTTACCGTCTCTGGAAATCGGAACGCCCTTCCAAAGGGCTCTGTGCGCTTTGTTTTCATCCAGATACTGCATAACTTCCGGTGCTAAAACATCTTCATATTTTGCACGGAACTCTTCGAAATCTTCTGTATTAACATAATCGTTGGCAAGTTCCAGAGTATCCTGGATATCCTTCTCGTTTGCACCTGCAAATACAGGAGTTGCAACGTTAAAGCCAAGAGCTTTGGCAGCAAGGCTTAAGTGGATTTCCAGTACCTGTCCGATATTCATACGTGAAGGCACGCCCAGAGGGTTCAGCACGATGTCAAGCGGACGGCCGTTTGGAAGGAATGGCATATCTTCAACAGGAAGTACACGGGAAACGACACCCTTGTTACCGTGACGACCGGCCATTTTATCACCAACGGAAATCTTTCTCTTCTGTGCAATGTAGATACGTACAGACTGGTTTACGCCAGGGGACAGCTCGTCGCCGTTCTCTCTTGTAAATACCTTGGCATCTACAACAATACCGTATTCACCATGAGGTACTTTCAGGGAAGTATCACGTACTTCACGCGCCTTCTCACCGAAGATCGCACGAAGGAGACGCTCCTCTGCTGTCAGCTCTGTCTCTCCCTTAGGAGTTACTTTACCAACAAGGATATCGCCTGCGCGAACCTCTGCACCGATACGGATGATACCACGTTCATCCAGATCCTTCAGTGCATCGTCACCTACGCCCGGAACATCGCGTGTGATCTCTTCCGGTCCTAATTTGGTGTCACGAGATTCTGCTTCATATTCTTCAATATGGACAGATGTGTAAACATCATCCATAACAAGTCTTTCACTTAAAAGGACAGCATCCTCGTAGTTATAACCTTCCCAGGTCATAAATCCGATCAGCGGGTTTTTACCAAGTGCAAGCTCACCGTTTGCTGTGGAAGGACCGTCAGCGATAACCTGTCCTGCCTCTACATGCTCTCCCTGGAACACGATCGGTTTCTGGTTGTAGCAGTTGCTCTGGTTACTTCTTAAGAACTTGGTAAGATGGTAATCATCTTTTGTTCCGTCATCGTTCTTGATGCTGATATCTGTAGAAGTGGAACGGAGAACTGTACCGGATTTCTTAGCCAGTACGCAGACACCGGAGTCAACGGCTGTCTTTGTTTCCATACCTGTACCAACTACAGGAGCTTCCGTTGTGAGAAGCGGCACTGCCTGACGCTGCATGTTGGATCCCATCAGCGCACGGTTGGCATCGTCGTTCTGCAGGAACGGAATCAGGGCTGTAGCAACGGAGAATACCATCTTAGGAGATACGTCCATGTACTCGAACATATGACGCTCGTACTCCTGAGTCTCTTCCAGATAACGACCGGAAACATTCTTGTGAATGAAATGTCCCTCTTCATCCAGAGGCTCATTGGCCTGTGCTACATGATAATTATCCTCTTCATCTGCTGTCATATAGACTACTTCGTCTGTGACACGGGGATTCTTAGGATCTGTTCTGTCAATTTTACGGTAAGGCGCTTCGATAAATCCGTACTGATTGATCCTTGCATAAGAAGCAAGGGAGTTAATCAGACCGATGTTCGGACCTTCAGGTGTCTCGATCGGACACATTCTTCCGTAATGGGAGTAGTGAACGTCTCGAACCTCGAATCCGGCTCTGTCTCGTGACAGACCGCCAGGACCTAAGGCGGAAAGACGTCTCTTGTGGGTCAGCTCACCCAGAGGGTTGTTCTGATCCATGAACTGGGACAGCTGGGAAGAACCGAAGAATTCTTTCACTGCCGCAGTTACAGGTTTAATATTGATCAGGGACTGAGGAGAAATATTCTCAGAATCCTGTGTTGTCATTCTCTCACGAACCACACGTTCCAGTCTGGAAAGACCGATACGGTACTGGTTCTGAAGCAGCTCGCCTACTGCACGGATACGACGGTTGCCCAGATGGTCGATGTCGTCGTCATTTCCGATGCCGTATTCCAGATGCATATTGTAGTTGATGGAAGCAAAAATATCTTCCTTTGTGATATGCTTCGGAATCAGGTCATGGATATCTCTGCGGATAGCAGCTTCAATATCTTCCTGTGTGTCATTTTCTTCCAGAATTTTTTCGAGGACAGGGTAGTATACTAATTCTGTAACACCCAGAGCCTTTGCATCGATTTCCGGAAGGAAATGATGAATATCAACCATTAAGTTGGAAAGGACTTTAATCTTGCGGTCCTCTTCTCCCAGAATCCATACAAACGGAACTGCGCTGTTCTGAAGAGTCTCTGCAAGCTCAACGGTAACTACTGCGCCTTCCTCTGCAAGGATTTCGCCGGTGGTTGTATCTACAACCTCTTCTGCCAGCTTATGGCCGACGATTCTCTTATTGAAATGAAGTTTCTTATTAAATTTATAACGTCCTACTTTGGCAAGGTCGTATCTTCTCGGGTCAAAGAACATTGCAGTGATGAGGCTCTCTGCGCTCTCTACTGCCAGCGGCTCGCCCGGACGGATTTTCTTGTAAAGCTCAAGAAGACCTTCCTGGTAGTTTGTTGATGTATCCTTGGAAAAGCTTGCCAGAATCTTAGGCTCTTCGCCGAATAAGTCAACGATTTCCGCATTGCTTCCCACTCCAAGGGCACGGATGAGAACAGTGATCGGAACCTTTCTTGTTCTGTCCACTCTTACATAGAAAACATCATTAGAGTCTGTCTCATATTCCAGCCATGCACCTCTGTTCGGGATTACTGTACTGGAGAACAGTCTCTTTCCAAGTTTATCGTGTGCAATTGCGTAATAGATTCCAGGGGAACGCACTAACTGGCTGACGATTACACGTTCGGCGCCATTGATAACAAATGTGCCTGTAGCCGTCATGATAGGTAAATCTCCCATGAAAATCTCGTGTTCGTTGATTTCTTCCGTTTCTTTGTTAATCAGTCGCACTCGAACCTTCAAAGGTGCGGCGTAAGTTACGTCACGTTCTTTACACTGTTCGATATTATATTTCGCATCTTTTTCGTCAAATGTAAAGTCGATGAATTCCAGGCTGAGCTTTCCGCCGTAATCCGCGATTGGAGAAATATCATCAAAGACTTCCTTCAAACCTTCGTCGAGAAACCACTGGTAGGAATCTTTCTGGACTTCAATCAGATTCGGCATTTCCAGGACTTCTTTTTGCCTCTGGTAGCTCATACGCATACTTTTTCCAGTTTTTACAGAACGAATTCTGTTTTTTTCCATTGACGTTTCACCCCTGTTTTTTCTTTATATTTATTATAACATGATCCCCTCATCCACAGACAAGTGGGCACATCTTGCCATAATATAGCATCTTTCACTATAGCACAATAAAACTTCTTGTGTCAACCACTTTTTTGATTTTTTCCGTTTATTTTACAATTTTATTTTATTCTTACTTTTTTACTGTTCACAGCGTAAGGCAATGAGGTATTAATCGCATAAATCGTATCTGTGTGGCCGTTGCCCTTCAACGTATTGCCGCTGTAGGTCTTGATGGAGGAGTCCGTTCCGATCACTGCGTACCCCTTATTGCTTTTCAGAGTATTTTTTGTGAGCGAAACCTCCGCTGAGCTCCTGATACTGATTCCATTATTCTTGTTGGATACGATTTCATTCTGAGAAACAGAAGCCTTATCTGCTCCTGACAGGCACATGCCCGCCCCTTTATTTTTGGAAGCATTGTTTTTCTTCACTGTAAGGCCTGTATTTTTTCCCTCGGATTTAATGCCGTCCACTTCATTTTCGCTGACTTTATTCCCTGCGACCTCAGCGCTTTTCACTGACGACAGGTAGATTCCGTCTTTTTTACATCCGCTTACTGTGTTGCTCAGGATACGCGTTTTTGAATTTGAGTAGGAAACGATTCCCTCTCCCCCAAGGTTCTTCACTGTGTTCTTCTCTATTTTTGTATTATCGCTTCCTGTTCCCGCAACAATACCGTCGTCTGTACAGTCTGTAATCGTATTCTTCGTCAAAACATTGTCTCTGGACGGCTCCGCGTATTCTGCCGAGCCTCTGTAAATGTAGACAGCATTTCCTCTGGCGCCTTTGATCTTATTTCCGGTTATGGTATTGGAACTGCTGGCTCCCAGGATCATACCGCAGTTTTCAAATTCCTCTGCAGGAACAATTTCTATGATGTTATCTGTAATTTTGCACTTTTCAGAAAAAGTAAGGCGAATCCCGTTTCCCGGACCCGAAATCCGGTTCTCTTTAATCGTAATACCGCGGGCGGGATAATTTCCGTCCGGAATCCCATTGGGCGCCGCCGCTGATTTCTCTCCTACAATACCGATACCAAAGCTTTTCCACAGGCCTTCCCCAATGACTCTGGGGGTATTCAGCACAATTTCATTATTGGTAACCAGAATACCGGATTCATACTGATTTCCGGCATTTGTAACTTCTTCCCCGTCCGGAAGATGAGTGTTTCCCTGATACAGTGACCGGATATAAACTCCCGTTCCCACATTTATCATCTGGTTGTTCTCAACAACCGAATCCACATAGTTGAGACACCATACCGCCCTCTTGGCAATGTCGCGGAAGGTATTCCCTCTGATCACTATATTTTTGTAAGGTCTGTTAAACACCATGCTGTGGCTTCCCACTCCGGCAAAAACATCCTCAAAAGTATTTCCTTCTATATAGATATCTTCACATACCGATCCATCGTAGGGCAGATAGCCGGGCAAAATATAGTCCCTGCATGCATCAAGCTGAATCGCTTCCTGTCCGCCTCCGGTGAATTCCTTCCAGTATCCGCGGAAGGTGCATCCCGTCACCTTGGCGTTTTTTACGCCTCCCAGTTCCAGGAAATGGGACTTCAGGTTATTGAGAAAAGTAACGTCCCTGACCTCTACATTGGAAGCGTGTCCGATACGAAAGCAGACAAATCCTCCGTCCGCTTCCTTATCCGGCACGGTTTCATAGTTGGCATCCCAGGTTCCGCCTTCTATTATAATATTCCGATAGCCCTCATATCCTCCGGCAGATTCCTCTGTATTGCCAAGGCGGAGCATCAGATGTTTTCCCGGAGACATTTTTTTGATCACTGCCCCCTGGGCGTAAAGGTGTATATTGCTGTAAGTGCAGATAGTCCCTGTGATCACATAATTTCCCGGCGGAATGATCACCTTGCACATCTGGGAATCTGTCGCCTTGTCCTTCATTTCCAGAAGAGCCGCATTTAGCTTCCCGGTAATGTCTTCTCCCTCTGTTACTTCCAGTGTTTTTTCAAAGGAGGTCTCCTCCGTATCTGAAAAAGCGTCCTCTCCGTCAGAAAAGGCAGACTCTCCATCAAAAAAAATCTCCCCGGCAGACTCTGTCTCTGTGGTAAAAACATCTTCTATTGTTTCTTCCTCTACATAAATCTCTTCTTCTGTCTCCTCTTCCTCTGCAAAAATCATCTCCTCAGAGGACAGCTCTGCAGCCGAATCCCCGTAGACAGACAGGGGAGCACCAAAAGCCCCGATCAAAGCAAAGCTCAACACACCTGCAATTGCTTTTTTAAACATATTCTTCTCCCTTTTCGGCAATACACGAACAAAGTTTTTAGCGTCAAAAAAAGGCAGGAATGCCACAGAGACATTCCTGCACTTCATCTTCTGTGTGAGAAGATAATTATTTAAGAGTGATTTTAGCGCCTTCAGCTTCAAGTTTAGTCTTGATGTCTTCAGCTTCTGCTTTGGAAGCGCCTTCTTTAACGAGCTTCGGAGCACCGTCAACAACTTCTTTAGCTTCTTTCAGACCTAAGCCAGTGATCTCACGAACAACTTTGATAACTTTAACTTTGTTTGGTCCAACTTCTGTAAGCTCTACGTCGAACTCATCTTTCTCTTCTGCTGCTTCTGCAGGGCCAGCTGCTGCTACTACAACACCTGCTGCTGCGGATACACCAAATTCTTCTTCACAAGCTTTTACTAATTCGTTTAACTCTAATACGGATAATTCTTTGATAGCTTCAATAAATTCAGCTGTTGTTAATTTTGCCATTTTAGTTTCCTCCATAATCTTATTTTATTCGTTGATTCCCTCTCAGGGTTTGGAAACGCTGCGGTTCGCTATGCAAACTGCACCGTATCGCAAATCTGCAAGTCCGCAGATTTACTCTGCTGCTGCCTCTCCACCGTTTGCCTCAGCGATCTGATTAAGCACACGAGCGAAGTTTGTAATCGGAGACTGGATGCTTCCAAGCAATTTGCCCAGGAGTACTTCTCTGGATGGGATGCCTGCCAGTGCTTTGATACCAGCCTGATCATTGTAGTTACCTTCAACTACACCTGCAACTAATTCTAAAGCCGGGTTCTTCTTAGCGAATGTATCAAGGATTCTTGCCGGAGCAGTTGCGTCTGTTGCAGAGATTGCAAGAGCGTTTGTTCCATGTAAGTGAGCAATAAGTCCTTCGCACTGAGTACCTTCGAATGCACGATGCATCATTGTGTTCTTGTATACTTTATACTGAACACCAGCTTCTCTTAATTCCTTACGTAAAGCTGTATCCTGTTCAACTGTAAGTCCGCTGTAGTTTACGAGAACTACTGACTGAGCGTCTTTTACGTTGTTAAGAATTTCTTCTACGATTGGTTGTTTCAGTTCTACTTTTGCCATGAAATGGTACACCTCCTTATAGATTTTGATATACCGCCGTCGCAATAATAAAAAAGCCTTACTGCATGACAGTAAGGCTTGAGTAATCCTAATATAAGAATACTTAATCCTCGGTAGGCGTTTTAACCTTATGCCTTACGGCACCTACTGTCTTCGGCAGCGTTCTGTGATAAAATACCACACTTCACCGGGATTGTCAATAGCTTTCTTATAAAATTCTCATTTAAAAAATTTATTATTTATTTAGTTCCGAAAATACGGTCGCCTGCATCTCCAAGGCCCGGGCAGATATAAGCGTCGTCATTTAAGCATCTGTCCAGATGTCCGACATAGATCTGGATGTCGGGATGCGCTTCATGTAATTTCTCAACCCCTTCCGGAGCAGCGATCACACACATAAACTTAATATTCTTTCCGCCCTGTTTCTTGATGAAGTCCACTGCTGCCACTGCAGATCCGCCTGTTGCAAGCATCGGGTCAACCACTACTGCGATACGCTCGTCGATGGACTCCGGAAGCTTGCAGTAATATTCGTGAGGCTCATGTGTTTCAGGATCGCGGTAAAGGCCCACATGTCCCACTTTGGCAGAAGGTACCAGGGTCAAAATGCCGCTTACCATTCCAAGGCCTGCGCGCAGTACCGGGATCACTGCCAGTTTCTTTCCGGAAAGCATAGGTGTCATGCATGTTTCCAGAGGTGTCTCCACCTCCACATCCTCTACAGGGAGGTCGCGAAGCGCTTCATACCCCATAAGAACTCCGATCTCTTCCACCAGTTTACGAAACTCATTTGTTCCTGTGCGGTAATCTCTCAGCATGGAAATCTTATGCTGGATCAGCGGGTGTTGCATTACATAAACGTTTTCCATAATTTTTTCCTCTCTTGTGCTCTTGTTTTATCGTTGCTTCATAATAACATACAATGTTATGTGCGTCTACATCTGTTTTCGGACAATGCGGTATTCGTCGCCCATTTTAAAATACGGACACTGTCTGAAATCTCCGGTAATGAATTTTGCCATTTCATCCTCGTCCAGATTCACTTCGCAGGTATAACATTCATAGTCCTCATCATAGCTGTAGTTGACACAGTATTCACAGTTTGCCGATGCGCTCATTTCTTCTCCTTCAGCCCCAGATTCCGCTTCTTGTTTCTTCCAGGTTATCCAGGATGTAATCGTAAATATCCTCAGAAACACTGTCCGGATAATGTGTTCCGTCCAAAGTGGAGTATCCGTTCTCTGTCAGATGGGAATAAACATCAATGTAGTTTACCCCAACCAGATTCTCCTCCATCTCGGAATTGAAGCTCTCGATTTCCGTATTATTGGTATATTTGTCATTTTCCACAGGCCCAACAGATACAAAATAGGTTTTCGCACCGATTCCGGCCCATTCAATGGCTTTATTATTGATGTAATTTACATAATTGTTTATATTATACAGGTCATTTACCCCCATAAGAATGATCACCGAAGTATACTCGTCTATTTCATCCTCAATTTCCGGCACGCCTGTGGAAGACATCCAGTCATATCCCATGGAACTCTTACAGGACCAGATACTGTCATCCTGAACTGCGTCCCGTATTCCTTCTGTTCTGGAGTCTCCGATAAAGATCAGCTTTCCCTCCTCCCCGGTTTCCGTATGCTCCGGTCTGCTCAGGGTTCCCTCCTCAGAGGCGGATACTGCAATACTCCATGCAGCGCATAGACAGACTGCCAGAAACAGGGCGCTTCGTCTTTTCCTCATACTCATCCCTCCGGAAGCATATCCGGCCAGGAAAGAATCTCTTCTGAGATCACCAGTTCATAATTTCCTTCTATGTCCTGACTCCTTCCTGCCTCAAATACATTTGTCTCTGCCCCCCAGGCTCTGTCCTCGTATTCCCACACATGGAAGCGTAATCCGCGGAACATGAAATCAATACTTCCACATCCGTTCTCTTCTGTATACTGGTATTTGATGTTCTTCTTTTTCAGAGCATCCTGTACACGGTTCAGTCTCATAATTTGCGTCCTCCTCCTGAATAAATCACTCTGCATTGCTTCTGACACATGATTCTGCTGTATATCTCACTTCCCCCATGCATAAATATACGAAAACAAATGTCAAAACGTTCCTTTCTGAATAATTATCAGTATACCACTTTTTTCCTCATAATCCAATACAGTCTTGGGAATAACAGGATTTTTACGGAAACTTCCCCCATCCTTTACATTTTTATGTTATAATTAATAAAATAAAACTCCGAAAGAGAGGTTATGCCATGAACCTGAAAATGACCAAAAGCGAGCGGAACTGGGTTCTCTATGATGTGGGTAATTCAGCCTTCACCATGCTCATCGCTACTATTATGCCCATTTATTTTAATTATCTGGCAGAAAATGCAGGACTTTCTTCTGTGGAATATCTTGCCTACTGGGGCTATGCAGCTTCCGGTGCCACATTCATTGTTGCCATCTTAGGGCCTGTATTCGGAACCCTGGCAGATACGAAGGGTTACAAAAAACCCCTGTTCCTGCTTGCCCTTGCAGTCGGTTCCATTGGCTGTATCAGCCTGGGCTTCGCAAGGCAGTGGCTGATCTTCCTTATCGTCTATATCATTGCAAAAGTAGGATATTCCGGAAGCCTTATCATCTATGACTCCATGCTCTCAGATGTCACCTCTCAGGACCGGATGGATCTGATCTCCTCCAGCGGCTATGCCTGGGGGTATATCGGAAGCTGTATCCCCTTTGTCGCAAGCCTTATGATCGTACTTGGCGCAGACAAGCTGGGACTCAGCATGGTAACTGCCATGGCCTTTGCCTTTGCCCTGACCGCTGCCTGGTGGCTTCTTATGACCGTTCCTCTCCTGAAATCCTACCGTCAGAAATATTTTGTGGAAAAAAGAGCCCGGGCAGTCCGGGAAAGCTTCAGCCGCATCGGCCGGACCTTCGCAAACATTCGAAACGAAAAGAGGATCTTTATCTTCCTTCTTGCCTTTTTCTTCTACATTGACGGCGTGTACACCATCATCGACATGGCTACTGCCTATGGCGCAGCCCTGGGCCTTGACACAACCGGGCTTCTTCTTGCTCTTTTGCTGACCCAGATTGTCGCTTTTCCCTGCTGTATTATTTTCGGTGTTCTGGCAAAGAAATATTCCGCAGCCTCACTGATCACCATCTGTATTGCAGCCTATCTGGGCATTGCGGTTTTCGCCATGTTCCTGACTACTCAGACACAGTTCTGGATTCTCGCAGTCCTTGTAGGGATGTTTCAGGGCGGAGTACAGGCGCTGTCCCGCTCCTACTTCACCAAAATCATTCCTGCAGAGCAGTCCGGCGAATACTTCGGACTCCTGGATATCTGCGGCAAGGGCGCTTCCTTCGTGGGAACTGCCATTGTAAGTGTAACCTCCCAGCTCACCGGAGACATCAGCAAGGGTGTGGGAATGATTGCCGTACTGTTTGTCATCGGTCTTTTCCTTTTCCGTTATGCAGTGAAGCTGAATGCGGGAGTGGTTGAGAAATAATCGCAATTTAAAAAAATTCAAACCTCCCGAATCATCATCTGCATATGATTCGGGAGGTTCTTTCATTGCTTTTCCTTTTATTCAATACGAAATTTCCACAGCCCCACAGGGCGTATATCAGATATCGTACACACTTCTCACTTTCAGCCCCTCAGGCTTGCCGCGAAGGATCTTTACTCTTCTCTCTCCTGCGTTCATGTCGAAGTAGTTATCGCTTAATACCATATCTTCGTTCTCATTGAGCACTTCCACGCTCTTTGCGTAAGCTCCTGCTGTCACTACCAGCTCATCGCCCTCCACTCTTACAGAAAGCTTCGGATCCTGATATCTGAAATATTTCGGGTAGGAGAAAATCACTGTACTGTTGGCAATCTCCTCACCATTCTCATATGCCTGATAGCTGACATATTCACAGAATACGTCGATTTCAGGAAGCATTACCTTGTCCATCCACACGGCGCTGAGAGCCGGAACTTCAAACTCTGCCTCGTGCTCTTCTTTGATTTCGGCGGATGCGTTACGAATCTGCCATTTAAGAAGAACCTTACGCGGTTTTAAGGTTTCATTGGAAACATTGAAGCGGATGGATTTCTCGAACTCAAAGTGCTGGCGGTTCATGTTCGCCTCCTGAGTCATCCAGCTTTCTTCCTCACAGGACACAAGAACCGGGGCAAAGAATCTCTTTGCATAGTAGTGAAGCGCTTTCCAGCGGCCGAAATAGTCGATGGAGGACCATGAAATTACCGGCCAGCAGTCGTTAAGCTGCCAGTAAATAGCCCCCATACAACGACCACGGTTCCGTCTGTAATGCTCTACGCCATAGCGGATTCCATCTCCCTGAAGAAGCTGGGAAGCGTAAACGAAATCGCTGAAATTTTCAGGATAACGGTAAGCCGCCTGCATATATTTGGCTATTTTTCCGTTTCCTCCATAATTTCTCTGATGTTTTTCCATCACATAGGAGAAGGGATTTAATTCTCTCGGATCATCTGTAACTGTTTCCAATGTCTTCACAGACGGGAATGCCTGGAAACCAAATTCAGAAGCATAGCGGAAGAAATATTTCCTGTATTCTGAAAACGGCTTGTTTCCGTGCCATACCTCCCAGTAATGCACATCTCCGCGGTTCGGGTCATTGGGCGCATCAAAGGAGCCGCCTGAGGAAGGGCTTGCCGGCCAGTAGAAGGTCTGGCGGTCATACTCTCTCAAAACCTCCGGAATGATCCGCTCATACATAAAGAGATAGTCGCGAACCTCTGTCGGTTTGGTTACCCAGCATCTTTCATCAACAAACATTTCCATCTCATTATTTCCGCACCAAAGGGCGAGAGACGCATGATGACGGAGACGCTTGATATTGTCGATAAATTCCTGACGGATATTATACTCAAAGGATGGTGTCAGCTCATATACGGAGCAGGCAAACATGAAATCCTGCCATACCATCAGACCAAGCTCATCGCAGATATCGTAGAACCAGTCCTCCGGATAGTAGCCGCCGCCCCATACGCGGACACAGTTAAAGTTGGCTTCCTTACACTGGAGAAGGAGTTCTCTTGTACGCTCTCTTGATGTTCTCTGGGTCATATTGTCTTCCGGAATGTAATCTGCGCCCATGGCAAAAACTGTATGACCATTTACCTCATGGGCAAAGCTTTCTCCCCACTCGTCCTTTTCTCTGTGCATGGTAAGGGTGCGAAGACCGATTCTTCTGCTCCACACATCGAGAACCTGATCCCCGTTCCTAAGAATTACTTCCACCTGATAAAGAGGCTGCTCTCCGATACCGTTCGGCCACCAGAGCTGCGGATTCTCGATTTCGATCTCAACAGGGCAGTCTTCATATACGGTCCGTGTCCCATCCGGCGCGATTACCGCCACATCGTAGGTAGTTTCCACATCGTCGTCTGTATAAATCTCATCCTCCACTTCAGGACAGAGCTTTACCTTTCCATTTTCATGAACCTGGTAAATATACACGTTGTCCAGTCTGCTCTTCTCGATTCCCAGGAGAGAAACCGGGCGGAAAATCCCTCCGTTGGGAAGACAGGCACCCCAGTCCCAGCCGGACATATAATGTGCTTTTCGAAGATGCATAAAGCCTTCAATGGTGTCGTCATTTCCGATATTTTTATATTTTTCAAAAGCTTCAGCCATAAATTTCAGCGGGGAATGAATCACAACACGAAGAAGATTCTCTCCCGGCGTAAGAAGCTCGCTTACAGGGAATTCCCAGATTCTGTGCATATTCTTGACTTTTCCCAGATGACAGTTGTTCAGGTAAATGTCTGCCACTGTGTCGATGCCGTCGAAATGAAGCATGATCTCATCGCAGGAAGCAAACTCCTTCTCATCAAAATGGATCACTGTTCTGTATTCATAATCTTCTTCCATCAGAGCCTTTGCCTGATATTCGTTGTCGCCGAAAAACGGATCTTCCATTTTTCCCGCATCAAGAAGCGCGGAATAAATATCTCCCGGAACCTGTGCCGGAATCCAGTCCTGCTTCCTGATGTCACATAATTCCCAACCCTCGTGAAGCTGTTTCGTTATCATAGATCAATCTCCTCTGTTTCTGTCTCTATTTCTGTCTCTGTTCGGCTTTATCTGCCATATCTCTCAAAAGGTCGCAATACCAAAAGACCACATCGCCGATCCGTCGAAGCTCAGATTCTCTGCTTACCTTTTCCCACAGCATCCGGTAATGGCAGAACCATTTTTCAAGCCTGCAGGCAAGCTCGGAAAGCTCCTGTGCCTCATACTCTTTTCCTGATACAGCCAGACCGGTTTTATTGAAAATACGGACTGCCTCCGCTCCGAGATATACAGGAAGCAGTTCTTCCCTGCAATCCGGATCAAGGAATCTGCCGCACTGTCCCAGTTCTTCCAGCAGAGCCTCTATTTCTCTGTCGTTTCCGGCAGCCTCCGCCTTCTGTTCTTCTGTTTTGCGGCACGCTTCCTGGTCTCCCCGTTCCTTCCGCATTACCATCGTCCACCAGTCATAGACGGTCTTTCGGGCAATCTCTGCTGTGATTCCCGTAAATCTTTCCGAAGTATCCCCGTACTGGATCAGGGAGATTTCTTTATTGATCTCCTCATAGGGGATCTCTTCTTTATTCCAGGAAAAAGCAGCTCCGTAAATGAGCCCCGGAATACTAAGGGACGGATGGTTAATGTGTCCGTAATCGCCCCAGTCTGTATTGAGCACACCTGCCGCCTTATATTTCACCCCGTAGGAGCACATTCTGGAAATGTTCTGGCAAGCATAATCCAGACGGTTGATATACTGATTCCAGCCGCTGACTCCCGGACATACATACTGAATTGCTCCGGTCTGAGCGATCTTTCTTGTACTGTCCTCGCTCTGATTCCATGCATAGCCCCAGTTAAGACAAATAGTCCCTTTGGGAAGCTCCCCGATCATCTCCGGGAAACCACAGATAATATCTCCCCAGAACATTGGCGTTTTCCCCTGGGAAACCACGAACTCACAGAGTTTTTTCACGAAATCCATATACAGCCTGTCAACGCCCTTTTCCTCAGCCTCCTGTCTGCAGGCTCCTTTACCCAGGTCAAAGGTTTCATCTGCACAGATGTTAAAATAGTCAGACCGGAACAGGGACATATATTCCAGGATCATTTTTTTAATCAGCTCAAAACTCTCATCCAGCGTCGGATTGATGGTATGATGCTCAAGACGGGAAATCAGTCCGAAGGGCTCGTCTGCCGTCTCTTTCAGCTCGCCCAGATGACGGTACTGCTTCGTCCGAAGAAGCTTGTACAGATGTCCGAAGGAGGAAAGAGAGGGAACAAGGTCGATTCCCAGCTTCCTGCAATAGCGGTCCAGTTCCAGAATATCCTCTGCAGTAAGAGGGGTATCATCTCTCCACACCTCGCTGAAATCCCGGAAAAGATATGTGTGCTCAATATAAAGCTGAAGCTGATTCAGCTTATAGAAGCTCATGGTATCTGCCAGACGCTTCAGCCAGGAAAGCTTCGGCACACGGCCTCTTGTCACATCATGATAATACCCTCTCACCGGAAACTCCGGATAATCGTGGATATACAGGGCGCTTAACGCTCCGCCCTCCTGACGGAAAATCTGTCTCAGGGTCTGCACTCCGTAAAGGATTCCCCTATAGCTTCCCCCCTGTACCAGAATTCCCTCTTTTTTGATTTCCAGGGTATATTCCTCTTCTTTCATTCCTGCTCCCGCAGAGAGGACAATTTCCCCTTCTCTCCCTTCCCCTTTTCTTATCAAAAGGGACAGTCCGGCAGCCCGCCGGATTTCTTCCTGCAGAAGCTTCCCCCAGGCAAAAGCCTGTTCCGGGCAGGAATCTTCTATAGTGATTGCCGTATCATATTTAAGAAAAAACGGCTGATTTCCTTTTTCTATTTTTATCTCCTGTGGTTTTGGTAAAAAATACATAAGCGCTGATCAACCTCCTTTTCTGATATTGTAACAGAAAAGGCAGAATACAGAAACCTTTTTTTCCATACTCTGCCCTTTATCTAAAACTTTTTATTTTTTATTTCGCAGTTTTCCACTCGTCAATCTGTTTCTGCATTTCGTCGATAACATCCTGGATTCCTGTAGCATCCATTTTCTTCTGGAGCTGCGGCAGATATTCAGACGGATCAACGCTTCCTGTGTAGAGAGATTTACCGAACTCATCAAGTACGTTTCTGAATCCGGCAACCTGTGTACTTACAGGAGTCAGGTCAAAGTCGAATCCGAAGGAAGGCGCTTCCTCGGAAGCATCGTTGAACTCTTTGAAGATTGCCCATTTATCGATCGGCTCATTCTCAAGTACATAAGTATTGAACAGGCCGCCCTGTACCCAGTATGGTACGGAATAGTCTTTAGAACGTGCCGGGTCTAATTTAACCTTGCAGTCATATATATACGGTTTGCCCTCTGCTGCTTTTGCTTCTTCAGGATCAACCTCTACTTTTGTCCAGTGTGTTCCTTCAATACCGTAGTTCAGAAGGTTTCTCAGATAAATATCTGTGTTGATAAGGTTCAGAAGCTCTACTGCTTTTTCCGGATGCTCAGAGTTTTTGTTTACTGCTGTGAGCGCTCCACGGGCAGATGCGTTTGTGATCTGTGTTTCCATGATCGGAGTTGCCACTACGTCATATCCAAGGTCCTTGCTCCAGATCAGCTCTGCATACGGCTGTCCGTCACCTTTTGTAACGAAACGTTTAACGGACTTGTCGTCAGATGCTGTTGCAGCGTCTTTATTGATATATCCGGCTTCATAATATTTACGCATGGTATCCAGAGTGGACAGCATTTTTTCTGTCTGGAATACGTTCTGAACCTTCAGCTCGGAATCGCCGTATTCGATACCTACAGGATCCTGGATCTTGTCCATGTAAGTAGGAGCTGTGTAATCTCTTGTCAGGTACAGAGGTGTTACCTCAGGCTCGTTTTCTTTGATCACAGCAAGCCATGGCTCAAGGTCTTCCAGTGTCTGGATTTCTGTATACGGGATATCGTATTTGTCAACAAGCTCTTTGTTGAATACCCACATCGGCATATTTCCGATTTCTTTTTCGCTCGGTACGCCGTAGGTCTTTCCGCCAACCTTTGCAGCTTCCCAGAATCTTGTGTCAATGGCGTCATGCATTTCTTTTCCTTCTTTTGTCAGAAGGTCGTCAAGTTCAAGGAAGGCACCTTTCTGTGCGTTCTGAAGGTAATCGTTTGTCCAGGAGCAGGTAAAGCAAAGATCCCATTTATCTCCTGTATTGATGACAACCTGCATTTTCTGGTTGTAATCGCCCCAGCCTACGTTGATGACGTTTAATTTTACGCCGATTTTTTCCATTGTGTATTTGTTGACTTCATCAAGTACAAGCTGTGCGTCTTTCTGTGCATCGCCTACCTGATACCAGGTCAGCTCAACCACTTCCTGTCCGCTCTCATTTGTCTCTGCTTTTTTTCCGCATCCGGACAGAAGTCCGACTGTCATGGCTGCCGCACATCCGAGTGCAAGCCCTTTTTTAAGCTTTCCGAATTTCATAACTTTTTCTCCTATTATTATTCTTTAACAGCGCCAACCGTTAATCCGTTTACGAAGTATCTCTGGAAGAACGGATATGCAAAGATGATCGGCAATGTAGAGATAACTACGATCGCCATCTTGATTGTCTCTTTCGGCATATTAGCCGCAACACGGATTCCGTCAACACCCATCATAGCTTTGTTGCTCGCCAGCCAGTCGATGGAGCTTTCGATCTTGATCAGGAGATACTGAAGAGGAATCCAGTTCTGGTTGTCAATGTACATCATAGCATTGAACCAGTCATTCCAGTATCCCAGGGTAAGGAACAATCCGATTGTTGCAAGTCCCGGCAGAGCCATGGGAATTACAATGGAGAAGAAAAGTCTCCACTCGGATGCACCGTCAATTTTCGCAGATTCAACAACGGAATCAGGAATACTTGTCTTAAAGAATGTTCTCAGGACAATAACGTTAAAGGAGTTCATCGCCAGAGGCAGAATCAACGCCCAAACTGTGTCCTTGAGCATCAGTACCTTAGTTACAATCAGGTAGTTCGCGATCATACCGCCTGAGAAAAGCATCGGAACTGTGATCACCTTTGTAAAGAAGGATTTGTATGCGTATGTCTTTCTGGAAAGAGCATATGCGTATGTACCTGTCAGGAGAAGACCGATCAGAGTACCTACAACTGTTACCAGAATTGTTACGCCGTAGCTTCGGATAATGTTTTCGCCGGCTTCAATGATGTAGGAGTATGCGTAGAGGCTCCATTTTTCCGGAATAAAACGGTATCCGTTCATTGCAAGTGACTGTTCATCTGTAAGAGAGATGATGATAACAAAGATGAACGGCACTACACTCAGCAGAGATAAGATTGTCAGGATCACGTTAAATAAAACATTGGTAGACTTTTTGATCTTATTATACTCGCAGACCTGCTGTTCTTCCATTTTTTTAATTCTTTTTTCTTCTTTTCTTTCCTGTCTTGACACAGTCTTACCTCCTTTCTTAGAATAATGCGTTCTCGTTGTCAATTTTGGAAACGATTTTGTTTGCTGTCATGATCAGTATGAATCCGACTACAGACTGGAACAGTGCGGCTGCAGAACTCATACCAATCTCACCGTTTGTTTTCAGTGCTCTGAAAATGTAGGTATCAAGTACATTTGTTACAGGATACAGCGGACCGGAGTCTTTCGGCAGCTGGAAGAACAGACCGAAGTCAGACTTGAAGATACCGCCCACTGCCATAATAAGCAGGATCGTGATAACAGGCTTCAGCAGAGGAAGGGTGATGTACTTGATCTGCTGCCATTTCGTTGCACCGTCAATAACGGCTGCCTCGTAATAGGTTTTGTTGATACCGCAGATGGAAGCAAGGTAAACAACTGTATTATAGCCGATACCTTTCCACTGGCTCATGAAAATAATGATAAACGGCCAGAAGCTCTTTTCTGTATACCAGGAAATTCCTTCATGTCCGAATTTCTGTAAAATTGCGTTGAAATATCCTTTTTCCGGGTTCAAGAATGCGAATACACAGTAGCTGACAACAACCCAGGATAAGAAGTATGGAAGGAACATGGAGCTCTGATAAATCTTTGCCATTCCTTTATTTCTAAGTTCATTAAGAAGAAGTGCCACAATAACCGGGAGTACAACGCCCAGGATAATGAAGGCTGCATTGTAAAGAACTGTGTTTCTTACGATAATCCAGGCATCACCGCTGCTGAACAGGAATTTGAAGTTCTCAAATCCCACGAACTCACTGGTCCAGAGACTTTCGAAAAATCCTCCGGACAGACGGTATCTCTTGAATGCTACCAGAATACCGAACAGAGGAAGATACGCAAACAGCAGAAACCAGATTGCACCGGGTGTACTCAGAACAAGAAGCTCTTTATTCATTTTCAGACGGGTCAGGAAGCTGACTTTATC
The DNA here is from genome assembly GCA_019416265.1 of Clostridiales bacterium. Lineage (GTDB taxonomy): Bacteria > Bacillota > Clostridia > Lachnospirales > Lachnospiraceae > Blautia_A. The sequence continues at coordinate 75,356 of DXXQ01000120.1, forward strand.
TTTTTTCCTTTCTTTCACTTTTTTACCTCCTTACGGGAATGCAGCGAGCCGGCTTTCACTGCTGTCCTGTTGATAACTTTATTATATCGAAGAAGGCTTTTTCTACCTAGTCGAAAG
>DXXQ01000121.1 GCA_019416265.1 Clostridiales bacterium
GCATAAAACATGCACTTGATCAAAGATGAAAACGGCAATCTTGTTCATCACGGACATGAGCACAGCCATGAACATACTCACGAAAACGGCGTGACACATACTCACGCTCACAGCCACGAGGAAAGCCAGGAGCACAATCACAGCCATGAGGACGCTTCCTGCGGCCACTCCCACGGAGAGGGATGCGGTTCCTGCCAGGGCGGTGACTGCAAGAATGAAACCATTGCACTCCTCACTTACATGCTTCAGCACAATGAGCACCATGCGCAGGAGCTTGACCAGATGGCTGAAAATCTGGAAAAAATGGGACTTTCCGCTGCAGCGAAAACAATCAAAGAAGGCGTTGCAGATTTCCAGAAGGGCAATATGAGACTTGGCCTTGCGCTGACACTTGTGAAAGAAGAAATGAAATAGGAGGCATCTGCAATGTGTTTGGCAACTGTTTATAAAGAAAGCGATAATTCTGTTGTTTTTAAAAATGTAAGCCGTATTGATGTGGACGGGGACAAGGTGATCCTCCGGGACATTATGGGCGATGAGAGAGTGATCGAAGGAAAGATCCTTATGGTGGATCTTGCAAACAGCATCGTGAAGCTCTCCTGTGAATAAGAATAACAGATTTTTAGGAGGAACCAGAGTTTTATGGCACATGTAATAGCAGTCGCAGGTAAAGGCGGCGTAGGTAAGACCACATTATGCGGAATGCTGATCCAGTACCTTTGCGAAAAAGGAAAAGGCCCTGTTCTTGCAGTAGACGCAGATGCGAATTCCAACCTCAATGAAGTCCTTGGTGTAAAAGTGGAAACCACACTGGGGGATGTGCGCGAGGAGATCGCACATGCGGAGCTTGCTGCGAAGAGTCCTATTCCTGCAGGAGTATCCAAGGCAGACTGGGCAGAGATGCGTTTTGAGGATGCCCTGGTGGAGGACGATGACTTTGACCTTCTCGTTATGGGAAGAACTCAGGGAAAAGGATGTTACTGCTTTGTAAACGGACTTCTTCAGGCCCAGCTTGCGAAATATCAGAATAATTATCCGTATTTTGTTGTAGATAACGAAGCCGGAATGGAACACATCAGCAGAGGTGTCCTTCCCAGCATGCAGACGGCAATTCTTGTCAGTGACTGCTCCAGACGTGGAGTACAGGCAGTGGGAAGAATCGCACGGCTGATCGAGGAATGTGAGATGAAGCCGTCCACAGTGGGACTGATCATCAACCGGGCACCCAGGGGTGAATTAAACGAGGGAATCAAAGAGGAGATCGCTCTTCAGGGACTGAACCTTCTGGGCGTAGTACCTCAGGACGACGCAGTGTATGAATATGACTGTGAAGGACGTCCTACAGCTTCCCTTCCGGAGGACAATCCGGTGAAGACCGCCCTTCGTGCGATCGTTGACAAACTTGATTTATAATTTAATAAAGCATCCCTTACCGCCTTTGATGCGGTGAGGGCTGTTTGTGCGCATAGGCAATTATGAAAATTGCAGTGCGGTCTTTTTTTACAGTTAGATAACCCATGGGAGGGGATGGGTTCCTTCCTGCGGGGTTATTATAAAAATTTAATGAAAGACAAAAGTACAATCATGTACAATTTTAAAGGAGGTCTATAATGAGTGAATTCAAATTAACTACAGTGGATGAATTTGAAGCGGCTACTGCCAGACTTTTAGAGACAGGTGCAAAGGTAGGCGCTGATGCATGGCAGCTGCGTGTAAAAAATCAGACTCCACACTGTAAATTCGGTGAGCAGGGTATCTGCTGCCGTATCTGTTCCATGGGTCCATGCCGTATTACTGCGAAAGCTCCGAGAGGAATCTGCGGATGTGATGCACACGGAATCGTAGGACGTAACTATCTTAAATTTACAGCCGGCGGAGCAGCTACACATTCCGATCACGGCCGTGAAATCTGCCATACACTTCACTGTGCATCAGCAGATGGAAACTACAAGGTAAAAGATCCTGAGAAACTGATCCGTATTGCAAAAGAGTGGGGCGTAGAAACAGAGGGCAAAGATATCTACGATCTGGCTCATGAGATGGCTGAGGTTGGTCTTATGGAATATGGTAAACCATTCGGATACCAGAGATTCCTTGACAGAATGCCGGCAGGACAGAAAGAAAAACTCATTGAAAACGAGGTTGCACCACGTGCCATCGACCGTGAGGTTTCTTCTTCCTTACATATGACACATATGGGATGTTCTTCCCTTCCGGAAGCACTTGTAAAACAGTCTCTCCGCTGCGGTCTTGGCGATGGATGGGGCGGTTCCATGATGGGAACAGAGTTCTCTGACGTACTGTTCGGAACTCCGAAGCCTATTGATACAGAAGCAAACCTTGGCGTTATGGTAGAGGAGAACGTAAACATCGTTGTTCACGGACATGACCCGAGCCTTTCCGAGATGATCTGTGAATACGCAGACAGCAAAGAAATGATCGACTATGCGAAATCTGTTGGTGCGAAAGGAATCACTGTATCCGGTGTATGCTGTACTTCCAACGAGGTAGCTATGCGTCGCGGTATTCCGATGGCTGGTAACTTCCTTCAGCAGGAAAACGTTGTACTTACAGGCGCTTGTGAAGCAATCGTAGTAGACGTTCAGTGTATCTTCCCTGCATTAGGACCTTTAAGCAAATGTTTCCATACTAAATTTATCACAACTTCTCCGATCGCTCAGATGCCTGATTCCGATTTCATCCGTTTCAGCGCTGAAACAGCAGGAGAAAACGCAAAAGCAATCGTTAAACTGGCGATCGACAACTTCAAAAACAGAAAACCGGAGCTTGTACACATTCCTCAGTTAAAACAGAAAGCAACTGTTGGTTACTCTGTAGAAGCCATCGTTAAGACACTTGACGGCGTTACAAACTCTCAGGTAGACGTTACAGGAACAACCAAACCATTACTTGAGTGTATTACTTCCGGTGTTATCCGTGGTGCTGTTGCAATGGTTGGATGTAATAACCCGAAGGTTCGTCCTGACTATGCACATATCGAACTGATGAAGAAATGTATCGCAAACGATATCGTTATCATTGCTTCCGGATGTTCCGCACAGGCTGCTGCAAAAGCCGGTCTTATGGATAAATCCGCAAAAGATCTCTGCGGTGCAGGTCTGAAACGTGTTTGTGAACTTGCTGATATCCCGCCGGTACTCCACATGGGCTCCTGTGTAGATA
>DXXQ01000122.1 GCA_019416265.1 Clostridiales bacterium
CTTTTCAGATAAACAGACTGGGAAAATTCTGTGTCAGTACAGCGCTCCACCTCCCCGACGGCGGAAACCTCCTCTTCTTCCTCAAGCCACTCTCTCAGAGAGGCCGGAAGGGGATTTCCGCGTATCAGCGGAAGTCCCATCCAATCTCCCAGACAGAGAAGGGCTATCAGAAGCAGACACAGCATACATACAGGGCGTCTTCCCATAACGCTCCTCCATTTCTGCTTCTTTTATTATTTTTCTTCCTCATTTACAACAATGTCTTCTTTTTTTTCATAGAAACGGTACAGCGGCATTTTTTCCCGGAAGGTTCCTTCCTTGTCGTCACCTACCGTAATCTGGACTTTGTCTGCCTCAATTCCGGAAAGAATAGAATTGACCACAGAATAAATCGGAATCTTGTCTGCCACATCCAGCGCATAATCCGAAAAAACATTGTCCACAGTTATATAGCAAATCCGGTCTGCAATTGTTACATCCATAATTCCGGTATTTTCCGGAATGGTCGGATAGTGGCCTTTTTCCATCGGCCCTTTCATAAGCTGCTCCAGAATCACTCTCTCCTTGGGGATCGACCTTCTGTATCGAACCGTCCTCTGTTCCTCAACCAGGTTTTTTCCTGTTTTATCTGTGAAGTACAGGGTAAACGTGCCATAGCAATAAGCGTCCGGATCGCTTCCGTTCAGTTCCATAAACGAAGTATTATTCATACTTCCCACAGCCTGATCCCGGGAATCCGTCAATGCCTCTCCGTTTACGGTAAACTGCACTGAGCTCACCCCTGAAATCTGAAGAAAGGTTTTCACCACTCCTGCCCGGACCAGAATCTCCCTTGCCTTGCTCATCTTCGCATAATTGCCGTTGAAATCGATCACAAGGACTGTATCCGCAATATTATAGGAGGTCATCTCCACTTCTTCAGGCAAAAGGTCGATCCTGGAACCATCTGCCGATTTGTTGTTCAGGCGCTGCATCAGATCCTTCAGCATAAAATCCGCAGTCTCCTGCTCAGGCTCGTATTTTTCTTTTTTCAGAGCTGTGGCATCCTTGTTCAGGTAATATATATAATACTTCTGTCCGGATTTTTCTTTCTCTTCTTTCACCTCAACGCTGCATCCCGCCAGAAAAGAACAGACCAGCAGTATGGAAAGAATTTTAGTAACTATTTTTTTCACAGGGCACCTCCTACGGAATATATGACAGAGGAATCCGGACAGAAAATGTGGTTCCCTCCCCTTCCTTGCTGAAAACCTTGATCGCTCCGTGATGCATAACAATGGAGCTTCTGGTAATTGCAAGGCCGAGTCCTGTTCCGCCGATTTCCTTGGAGTGGGACTTATCCACACGATAAAATCTCTCAAAGATCTTATCCACAGAATCCTGCGGGATTCCCATACCGGAATCGGCCACTGTCACATAAAAATATTTGTGATCCGCATCCAGGGAAACTCGCACCCATCCTTCGTCTACATTGTATTTGATACCGTTCTCCACCAGATTGCTGATGGCAAGGGTAAATTTCACCTCGTCCACATCCGCCTCCACAGGACGGAAGCTGTCCAGGATCAGGTCTATGCTCCTCTTATCCGCAATCGGACGAAGCCGCTTAAGGATGTCCTCCAGAAGCTTGTTGATATCCATGTGGGCAATATTGAGATCAGCGGCTTTTTTGTCCATTTTTACAAGGGAAAGAAGGTCTGTGATGATCTTGTTTTCCCTGTCGATCTCCGCTGTGATATCGCTCATAAATTCCTGGTAAAGCTCTTCCGGCACGCCTGTCTGGCCTACAAGGGAGTCGGCAAGCACCTTCATGGAGGTCATGGGAGTCTTTAACTCATGGGACACATTGGAAACAAATTCCTGGCGGGATTCATCCAGGATCTTCATCCGGGCCACCATCTTGTTAAACGCCTCTGTGATAAGCTCTGTTTCCGTATAGTCCGGAACAGAGATCTCCTCATTCTGAAAACCGTCTGTAAGGTCTTCTATTGCCTTTGTAACTCTTGCCAGAGGTTTCACAAGAACAGTGGACAAAACGTAGGCCAGAAGAATGGACAGCGTCACGATAATTCCAATGATCATAATACTCTTCTGTTTCAGTTCGTCCACATTGGACGCAGTTTCCTTCATGGATGCAGTGACAAGCATCACTCCCTGAAGCTGCTGTACATCCGGACTCCTCACGGGAACAGCTATGGAAAGACAGCCTGTGTCCTCATCGTACTCCGATGCCTCCTCCCCCCGGAATGCCTTGATCGCAAGGGGGCTCAGCAGTGTATTTCCAACCTCTGCATTGTACGTATCTCTGACGATCTTAAAGTCCCTGTCTGCCAGAATGATCCGGCCATCGTAGATATTACAGAACAACTCCAGCTTGCTGTTCACCACCTGCGAGCTGGAGTCATTTAAATAATTCTCTTTTATTAACAGGCTGCACAAAATATCACTCTGCGCTCTCAGACTCTCTGTTCTGACGGCAACTGCCCGGTCCGCATAATTGCTGATCACAATTCCGGTCACAATGATACTTGGTACGATTCCCAGAATAATCAGGATAATCAGGATACGAAAACGAAGGCTTTTAAAAAAATTGCCTTTTCTCTTCATCTCTTATGCCTGAAAATAATATCCTACGCCCCATTTGGTATGGACAAATTTCGGCTCACTGGGATTTGCCTCAATTTTTTCACGAAGCCGGCGAATATGTACATCCACGGTACGTACGTCTCCCGGATACTCATATCCCCAGACAATGTTCAGCAGGTTTTCACGGCTGTAGACCTTATTCGGATTAAACACCAGAAGCTCCAGAACATCAAATTCTTTTGCAGTCAGATTAATCTCTTTTCCGGAAATGAAGACGCGGCGTCCCTCGCAGTCCATACGCAGCTCTCCTACCTCGATGGTTTTTGCCTTTTCCTTCTCCTCGTGGTCGCTTCCTGCGCGGCGCATGATCGCCTTGATGCGGGCCTTCACCTCAAGAATGTTAAACGGTTTTGTAATATAGTCATCTGCGCCGTACTCCAGCCCCAGAATCTTGTCCATATCCTCTCCCTTTGCTGTCAGCATCACAATGGGAACATTGGAAAATTCACGGATCTGCTGGCAAACCTCCAGCCCGTCCATCTTCGGGAGCATTAAATCCAGAAGGATAATGTCGTATTTTTTTTCTTTCGCCTTTTCCACGGCTTCCTCACCATCGTAGGCGCAGTCAACCTCCATCCCTTCCTGCTCCAGGCTGAAACGGATTCCTTTCACAATCAGCTTCTCGTCGTCTACTACCAATACTTTCCTGCTCATTCAAATCTCCTTATCCAACTATAATCTCGTCTTTTATCTTCGCAAAAGTCCCGTCCTTAATGCCCTCCACCTTCATGATATCCTCAATGGCGGCAAAAGGTCCGTTGGCTTCTCTGTAAGCAATAATCGCCTTCGCCCTTGCAGCTCCGATTCCCGTCAGGGTCGTAAGCTCCTCCTCTCCGGCAAGATTTATGTTTACCCTTCCGTCTCCGGGACTTGTATTACCTGTTGTCACTGCTCCTTCTCCCTGTAAAAGCCCGGGGAGCCCGTTATCGTCCGCTTCTTCCTTTGTCGGGACATAAATCCTCTGTCCGTCCCTCAGGATTTCCGCCCGGTTAATATATCCCTGGGCAGCCTCCGGAAGATATCCTCCCGCAGCCTCAATTGCCTGAAATACCCGGCTTCCCTCTTCCAGGCGGAAAACTCCCGGTTTCCCTACAGCGCCGCAGACGTCCACATAAATCTCTGCAGGCTTCTCCTGCGCCTCTTCCCTGTCTGAGGAATCTGCTTCGGATCTCCCTGACCTTTTGCCTCCGGAGTCTCCTGTCTCTCCGGATTGTGAGTCTTTCTTTTCGGAATTCCCTGACGCCTCTGTTCCGGATTCCGGATTTTCGTCCGGCACAGGGGTTTCTGTCTCCCGGATTTCCGCAAGGAACTCAGACTCTCTGTCTGTGCATCCCGCCAAAATCATTCCAAAGACCAGAACCATAACGATATAGCAGTGTATTACTGTTTTTTTACTTCTTTTTGATAATTTCATGAATTTTGGTTCACTTCCTCCTCCGCTTTTCACAGCAAGCGCTCCAAAACCCATAATGCCATATTCTATTTTAACGAAATATTACAAGTTTTACAAGGGGTTTCGTATCTTATTTTTAATACTTACTGTCTGAGGATGTTTATTTTTCCCACTTGAAAATAATAATTCCCACGATAGAAATCACCATTCCCAGAATCTTGCGCCACTCAAAGGGCTGTTTTTCCACGCCGAACATTCCGAAAAGCTCGATTACATAAGCGATGGCAAGCTGGGATACCACAATGAGCATGGCTGCCTTTGCCGGCCCCAGAGAGCTCATACTTTTGATAACTGTCGCTGTGATAAACGCGCCGATCACTCCCCCCAGCAGCGTATATTTATGATCGATCTGCCACAGCCCTCCGATCTGCTCTCTCCCTGTAAACAGCCACCCAAGGAGACAGACTGCAAAAGCGGATATCTGCACCCATCCCGCAGACACCCACAGACTGGTCTGTTTTGTCACTTCCGTGTTAAAAACTCCCTGAATGCTCATCAGCGCCCCCGAAAGCAGCGCGATCAAAATTCCCCACATAGTTTTCCTCCTGTCTGCTCAAACATACTCGGTCTTTTTTCAAAGCAGAGAGAACCGCCGCCTTTCTCAGGTATCTCCGCTTCTTCTGCTTTACAGAAAAGAGGCGCCGCTTATGCAGCACCTCTCCTTTGTTTATTCCCAGTTTATACAGATTCAGGAAGCTTTATTCACTTTTTACATAATTTATTTTTCCCGGATGCTCCTAAGCGCCCTTGTGATCTTAATGGGATTTCCGTAATTCAGAGTTCCGAACCGGAATATTTTTGCGGACAAAATTCCTGTGAGCACGCAGGCTCCCGCAAGAAGGATCAGGGAAAGGACAACCTCCCAGACCGTTACGCTTCCCATGGAAATACGGATAAACATGGCATTTCCGGAGGTAAACGGAATAAAGGAAGCAACCTTGATCAGCATACTGTCACTGACATTCAGACCAACCATGGCAACCAGGAAGGATGCCACATAAATAAGAGTTACCGGAGTGGAACTCTTGCTGATATCCTCCGTTTTCGATACAAGCGCACCAAGCATTCCAAAGATAAAGGCATACAGAAGATAACTCAGGATTCCAAAAACAGCAAAGGATACGAGAACTTTTGACGGAATATCAAAAAGCATATCCAGGATTCCGCCCCAGGCGTCGCCCACTGCCATATAGGACACAAAACCGCTTCCGAGGATCAGAACCGCCTGGATAATTCCTGCCAGCGCTCCGGCCAGAACCTTTCCAAAGATCAGGCTGTTGGAATTCACACTTGTCACAAGAATCTCAATGGCACGGTTGCTTTTTTCTGTAGTGACCGATACTGCGATCATCTGTCCGTAGAACAGGATGAGGAAGTATACAACAAATACCAGAACATAGGTATACCAGTAATTTTTCACACTGTTTTTCCCAAGAATTTCAGGTGTAATATCCACAAAAATATTCTCAGACTGCACGATTTCTTCCTGGGTCAATCCCTTTTCTTTAAGGTATTCTTCTTTCTCATATGCAATAATACTCTGGCGGAACTGTTCCATAATATGGTTGTCTCCCATGCCAAGATTATTGACAACGTAAGTCGCTTCTCCGGTATCCGTAAGAATAAATCCTGCCTCGATTTCTTCTTTTTCTACCGCCTTCTTCATGGCGTTCTCATCTTCAAACTCCACCCATTCTGCCGGAAACAGGGTCAGATTGTCTTTCATTTTTTGAGGAGCAAGCAGTCCATATTTGTCCCCCTCTTCTTCTGTCTCACCGGCAGCTACCGCCTCTGTGCCGTCTCCCTGTGCAGCGTTTTTCCCGCCGTTTAGATCGTCAAGAAGCCCGGGGATCAGCGTAGGAATGATAATAATACCGGCAATGACCAGAGCTATGAGAACAGTGGTTACAAGAAAGCTTTTATTTTTAAAATAATTGTTTAATTCGAATTTCAATACTGTCAAAAACTGCTTCATGTCTCGTCACCTGCTTTCTCTACAAATATATCATTCAGGGATGGTTCATACATACCGAAAAATTCCAGATCCACATCCTGAGCCAACAGTCTCTCCAGAATTTTATTTTTATTTTCCGGACTTTTCTTTCGGATTATGACACTGTCTTTTCGGATTTTTTCTACCTCAAGCAAATCTGCAAACATATCCTGAAGCCGTCTTCCAAGCTCCCGGGGCGTCTCTTCCAGGCTCGCAAGAACCAGTCTGTCTTTACCGAATTCCCGTTTGATCTCCTTTAAGTCACCGGAAAGCACAACCTCTCCATGATTCAGGATCGCAATTTTTTCACAAAATTCTTCCACATAGCTCATTTGGTGGCTGGAAAAGATTACAAGCTTCCCTTCCTGGATCTGTTCGCGGATCACATCCTTCAGTATCTGGGAGTTTACGGGATCAAGGCCTGAAAAAGGCTCGTCAAGGATGATCATATCCGGATTGCAGATCAGGGTCTGGGCAAGCTGTACTTTCTGCTGATTTCCCTTGGAAAGAGTCTCTAATTTGCGGTTTTCGTATTCTGAAACGCCCATTCTCTCTATCCATTTTTTCATATTTTCTTTTGCTTTCTTAGGGCTTAATCCGCGGAGCATTCCAAGGTAGACCAACTGCTCACTGACTGTTTTTTTAGGGTAGAGTCCCCGCTCTTCCGGGAGATAGCCGATCTGATGTTTCCTTGGATCAAAGGGCTTTCCGTCAAGAAGTACAGATCCTCCATTTCCTTTAAATACATCCATAAGAATACGGATCGTGGTTGTTTTTCCCGCCCCGTTTCTTCCCAGAAGGCCCAGGGCAGTTCCGCTTTCCACTGTAAAGGAAATCCCGTGAAGCACTTCTGTATCACCGAAAGATTTTGTCAAATTTCTGATTTCCAGTTTCATATGTTCCTCCTTCCATGCTGTTTCAAGAGCAATCTGTCAATCCATTCAAACATATTTTTTCATCACAGAAAACACCTTCAAAACCAATATTGCCTCATATACTTTTTATTCTATATTGATTTTACTGCGTCTTTTTGACACACAGCTCTTAACATAAATGATCGTTGTCCAGATCCATATAACTCCTGTTACCACCACCGCAAAGATTCCCGTATTCCACATAAGATGACCGAGCATTGCAAAAACTGCACACATTGGAATGATGCGCATGATCCCGGTATATGCTTCATATCCGGACTGATAGATGAGTTCCTTTTCTGCTTCATCACAGCTTCCCAGCCATGCTTTCTGGAAGTCCTTTGTCCTCATACATCCCGGATCCCCCTGCAGTCTGGGGTTGCTTTTCTGCAGACATTTCACATAACGGATCTGCCAGATTCCCTGATAAACAAATATAAGAACCGTCAGGATACAGCTTACGATCATCATAGCCGGATGTTTCTCTATGTAGCTGCTGCTGTAATTGATGGAAAGACTTAATAAGGTCAGTACCATTGCCAAATGACTTGCAACCACTCCGATGCTTCCCACTTTTTCTTCTTCATATTCCAGTCTGTCCGCCTCCTCATCTTCTGCCTTTTCCAGAAGAAGATGAAGCTTTTTAAGTTTCATCAAGACAATTTCAGCTACAGGTACGGTAATTACCAGGATCAGAATCATTAAAGGTATCTGTATTTTACTGAGAACTTCCATGAAGATTCCCATATTCCATCGGTCAACTTCAAAGAATCCAATGAGAAATCCAATGATCCCGCCGCAAAGAGCGGCACAGAACGTAATTGTGAGGAATCTCACATAACTGTTGGGCTTCTTTTTCATCTTTTTTTCCTTTTTACTCATTGTTTTCATCCTCTTCTTCCTCCCTGTATGAAAAGATATCTTCCACTGTCACCTGACATATTTTGGCTATTTTCAGCGCCAGGGTAACTGATGGTGAATAGTCGCCTCTTTCTATCAGACTGATTGTCTGTCTGGACACTCCGGCCAGCTTTCCCATCTCCGACTGGTTGATCCCCAGTCTGGCTCTGTGTTCCTTCAGTCGATTCTCCAGCGGCATTGAATCACTCCCCTCCTGCTTTCTGTTCTTTACTTAGCTGTTTTCCTGAAGCTTTCCCGGATTTCCTTCTCTTCGGATAATCCCTATTCAGACTTTTCGATTTTGTCACAAAATCTCCCATTAAATGCATAATGCATATCTTTCGCCAAATAAAAAGCGTAAAATATTTGGCATATTTCTTTGTCATTATGACAACTTTATTTGTCATAAATATACCATTGACAACTTTACTTGTCAATAGATATTCAGATAAAAACAGACATAAATTTAATTCAGGCAGGGGATATCCCCTGCCTGAACCAGTAAAACCAAACCTTATTTATGCAAGACATTTTTCAAGAATTGCAATCATTTTATCCACATGCTCCTGTGTAATGATCAAAGGAGGAACAAGGCGAAGAACATCGGAACCTGCCGATATTACAAGAAGCCCTTCTGAAAGAGCAGCTTTTACAATATCGCCCACAGGTCTTCCGGAAATCACAAGCCCCTGCATAAATCCCATTCCTCTTCTGGCTGCCACACAGTCAAATTTCTCCACAAGCTCATCCAGTCTCTTCTCCAGATACGGAGTCAGTTCCTGCACATGGGTGAGAATCATATCCTGTTCAAAAATACTGAACACCTTGCTCACAGCAGCACAGACAAAGGGATTTCCGCCATATGTCGTACCATGATCGCCGGGCTCCAGAGAAGCAAGAGCAGCCTTCTTGTTGAGAACAAAAGCCCCAACCGGAACACCGCAGCCAAGAGCCTTCGCGCAGGTCATAATATCCGGCTGTACGCCGTAGGCCTGCCATGCAAAATAATACCCTGTTCTTCCCATTCCGCACTGAATCTCATCAAGGATGAGAAGAATATCCTTTTCATCGCAGATCTGGCGCAGTCCTTCCAGGAACTCCTTATCTGCAGGATAGATTCCGCCCTCTCCCTGTACGGTTTCCGCGATAATGGCACAGGTTTTATCCGTAATCTGCGCTTTTACGCTGTCCAGGTCATTAAAGTCCGCAAACCTCACGCCGCCCATCAGGGGCTCGAAAGGTTCACGGTAATGAGCGGTTCCCGTCACAGAAAGGGCTCCGATACTTCTTCCGTGGAACGAATGATTCATCGCAATGATCTCATGATCCGCATGTCCGTCACGGACAAACGCATATTTCTTCGCAGCCTTCAAAGCTCCTTCCACAGCTTCTGTTCCGCTGTTTGTAAAAAACACCTTATCCATACGGCTGGCAAGCACAAGCTTCGCTCCGGCGCTGATGATCGGTTCATTGTAATAAAGATTGGAAATATGTGTCAGCCTGTCGATCTGCTCCTTCAAAGCCTCGTCGTACCCCGGGTAGTGATATCCCAGAGAATTCACCGCGATTCCTGCTGCAAAATCAAGATATTCCTTCCCCTCTGTGTCATACAGATAACATCCCTCGCCCCGGGAAAAGACAACCGGAAAACGGTTATATGTGTGGAGAATACTGATCTCCGCCTCCTGCATCTGTTCATTCATGTTCATGATAGTAAGTTTCACCGTCCTCTCTCAAAATCGCAGTACCAATACCTTTATTTGTAAAGATTTCCAAAAGAAGACTGTGAGGGATCCTTCCGTCCAGAATATGAACACGGTTTACCCCGTTTTCGATAGCATCCATACAGTTTTTCAGTTTCGGAATCATGCCTCCTCCTACAAAGCCTTCGGAAATCAGCTCCTGGGCTTCCTGCACATGGAGCTCGGAAAACAGAGTGGAGGGATCGTTCTGGTCCTTATAGACGCCTTCAATATCAGAAAGAAACGCCAGTTTCTCCGCATGAACCGCCTCAGCGATGGCACACGCCGCATCGTCGGCATTAATATTAAAGGTATCAAAATTATCATCATACCCAACCGGAAAAACAATGGGAATAAAATCTTTTTCCATTAAATCAAAAAGAATCTTTGGCTGAACCTCGGTAACCTCGCCTACAAATCCAATATCCTCTCCGCCGGACAGCTTCTTCTCACACTTCAAAAGCCCTCCGTCCTTTCCGCTGATACCAACTGCCTTTACGCCAAGAGACTGCACCAGAGTCACCAGCTCCTTATTCACCTTGGCAAGTACCATCTCCGCGATTTCCATCGTATCCTTGTCTGTCACGCGAAGTCCGTTTACAAACTTCGCATCCATTCCGACCTTGCCGACCCACCGGCTGATCTCTTTTCCGCCGCCGTGTACAATAATGGGTTTCAGGCCGACCAGCTTCAGAAGAACCACATCCTTGATCACATTTGCCTTCAGTTCCTCATCCAGCATGGCGCTTCCGCCGTACTTTACAACTACAATCTTTCCATTAAATCTCTGAATATAAGGCAAAGCCTCAATCAAAACCTCCGCCTTATCTAAATATTTCTGTTTAACCATCACACATACCTCATCAAAAATTCTATCTGTTCTCCCAGTTACGATCTGTAGTCCGCATTAATTTTAACATAATCATAAGTCAGATCGCAGCCCCACGCAGTTGCGGAGCAGTCTCCCATCTTCACATCCGCAATCGCCGTAACCTCATCCTCCGAAAGGATTTTTGTTGCTTCCTCTTCCGAATATCCGGTAGAAACACCGTTCTCAATAATCTTAATCTTACCGGCTCTGCTCTCAAAATAAAGGTCAACCTTTTCCGGGTCAAACTGGGCGCCGGAATAGCCCATGGCACAGAGGATTCTTCCCCAGTTTGCATCATGGCCGTAAATCGCAGCCTTGGTGAGGGAAGAGGTCACCACCGATTTACTCAGAATCACCGCCTGCTCCTTGGACTGCGCCCCGATCACCTTTACCTCAAACAGAGCAGTTGCACCCTCTCCATCCCCGGCAATCTTTTTCGCCAGCGTAGTATTTACGAAATTAAGCGCTTCCTTAAACTTCTCAAAATCTTCATTTTTTTCTGTGATCCTGGGATTTCCCGCCATTCCGTTTGCAAGCAGAAGCACCGTATCATTTGTGGACGTATCTCCGTCTACAGAAACCATATTGTAAGTATCCTTCACATCCTCGCTCAGCGCTTCCTGGAGCATCTCCCGGGAAATATCCGCGTCTGTCGTCACAAATCCCAGCATCGTACACATATTGGGGTGAATCATTCCGGAGCCCTTGCACATTCCCCCCACTGTCACAGTTTTCCCGCCGATCTCCACCTGAACAGCCACTTCTTTTTTTACTGTGTCCGTTGTCATGATCGCCTTTGCAGCCTCTGTACCTGCCTCAATGGTTTCGGAAAGAACCGGAACCATCATTTTTACTCCGTTTTTAATCCTGTCAATGGGCACCTGCATCCCGATCACGCCGGTGGAAGCCACAAGTACGCTGTCCGCCCGGATCCCCAGAAGCTCTGCCGCAGCGTCTGCCGTTTCCTTACAGTAGCCGTATCCCTCTGTTCCTGTACAGGCATTGGCAATTCCGCTGTTACAGATCACCGCCTGGGCAACGCCATGGTGATACACCACATCCTGATCCCATTTCACAGGCGCAGCCTTCACCACATTGGTCGTAAAGGTTCCTGCCGCAGCACAGGGCGCTTCACTGTAAATCATCGCCATATCTGTTCTGCCCTTATATTTGATCTCCGCTGCTGCCGCAGCAGCCTGAAAGCCCTTCGCAGCAGTTACTCCTCCTGTAATACTCTTCATAATCTCTTTCTCCTCTCATCCAAAAACAACTGTACTTTTTGCCGCCGCCACAGCAGCCTCTTACGGACACATAGGAATCTGCATCAATCCCTCTGCCTCTCCGAACCCAAACATCAGATTCATATTCTGCACTGCCTGGCCTGCAGCGCCCTTCACAAGATTGTCCATTGCTCCCATCATAATAATCCTGTGTGTTCTCGGGTCGATCTTGAAATTCACATCTACATAATTGCTGCCCTCCACCCATTTCGTCTGAGGGCAGATATCCTGATCCAGCACACGGACAAACATCTCTTTCTCATAATATTTATCATAGGCAGCCTTCACTTCCTCATATGTTACATCCTTCACAAGAGAAGCATATGCAGTGATGAGAATGCCGCGGTTCATAGGGATCAGATGAGGGGTAAAATTGATCAGAACCTCCTGTCCGCAGGCATACCCCAGCTGATCCTCGATTTCAGGTGTATGTCTGTGTCCTGCCACACCGTAAGCCTTGATATTTTCATTTACTTCGCAGAACAGATTATCCACCTTCGCTCCCCGTCCGGCGCCGGAGGTACCGGATTTCGCATCAATAATAATAGTGGAAGGATCGATCATCCCCTCTTTCAGCAGCGGATAAATGGAAAGAGTGGAACAGGTGGGATAACATCCCGGGTTCGCGATCAGTCTTGCCTTTTTAATCTCTTCCCTGTTGATCTCGCAAAGCCCGTAAACAGCTTCTCCGATAAACTCAGGCGACTTATGCTCGATCCCATACCATTTTTCATATTTTTTTACATCTTTGATACGGAAATCCGCACTCAGATCGATCACCTTCGCCTTTGACAAAATCTCTTCATTAAGAAGTGAAGCACAAAGCCCCTGAGGTGTGGCTGTAAAAATCACATCCACCTCCCCGGCAAGAGCCGCCATATTATCATCCATACATTTGGCATCCACCAATTTAAAAAAGTTCTGGTAAATTCCGGCATATGATTTGTCAATATAGCTCCTGGAGCCATACCAGGCAATTTCTACCTCTTTATGTC
>DXXQ01000123.1 GCA_019416265.1 Clostridiales bacterium
GTGTTATGGACACACCACTAGAACTGCAAGGCACAGCCTTGCAACTAGATGCTCGGCAATTCAATTACCGAGTAGTTCACCGATATTATAAAAATTACAAATCCTCTAAGTTGGGAATTACAATGCAAAGCACCTGGTGGTCAAATTGTTTCCCTAACTATAGAGGATATTAAAAAACAACCGAAAAATAGAAGAGGAATCTCACAATGGATATATGCTATGCATGTTATAACCAGGAAAGGAAGTGTATACTATGCCGGCATTACAATCGCAAGTACAGTTAATGACTCTGGAGCAGTACGAAGCTCTCCCGGAAGAGAAAAGAGTTGAAGTCTTCGAAGGTGTTGTTTATGATATGGCCAGTCCGTCACAAATACATCAGACAATCTCCATGGAGTTATCGAACATTATTTACAATTATATCAAAAGCAAGAAAAGCTCATGCCAATTATTCAGTGCTCCGTTTGACGTAAAGCTGTCTGATAAACCTTTTACAATCGTTCAGCCTGACATAATGGTTATCTGTGATAAGGATAAGCTGGATGGAAAGAGGTGTAATGGTGCCCCTGATTTCATCATTGAAATTGTTTCTCCCGGCAATCCGGCAGACGATTATATCCGCAAGCTCTACTACTACAAAAATTATGGAGTTCGTGAATACTGGATTGTAGATCCGAGAAGAAAGACCGTCACTGTAAATTACTTTGAGGGTAATATCGTGAGCGTTCAATATCCCTTTGATTCTATTATCAAGGTCAATATCTATGATGACTTGTTTATCAACTTTTCTGAGATAGAAGATATGCTGAATATTTAACAAAAAAAGAAAAGGTATGTGCTGCCGTGCATATGCCTTTTCTTTTACTTATAGCAGAGTGACAGGCACGAGAAAATCGGGGTTCCTGTTTTTTCTTTCCATGGAAGTAAAACATTCTGCGGGGATGTTACAGAAAAAATCCCGCCTGTAAAGAAAACAGGCGGGACAGCCCCAGAGGATCAGTTAAAGCCATAAAATTTCTGGGATATTTTATAGGCGGCAACAGACATTTTGCGTCCGCCCTTGCCCGGAAGGTTCATTACCTGGCCGAACAGGCTGTGACGAAGCTTGGAATAGAGAGACCTGTTCTGGGATTTGATGTATGCCAGAAGATCTTTTTTCTTCTGAAGGGCTTCCTCGGAGCCGGCGCGGATCAGCATGATGGAGGACACGGTTGTGATAATGTCCAGATAGCTGAACATATAGCTGCGAAGACGCTTATTTGTGAAATTGCAGCTGATATAGGTATCAACCATCAGCTTGTTTACACGGATCTGCTGGTCGATGCGGCCGATCATTACTTTTTCGTTGACGGACTGGTCGTCTCTGCCGATGAAGTAGCGGTAGAAATTCACATCAAGGTAGTACATATTTTCCACGAAGGGAAGGGGCTCAAAGGCAAAAAGGTTGTCCACGTAGAAGGTATGCCTTGGGAGCTCCAGGCCGCAGTCAAGAAGAAGCTGGGTGCGGTAGATCATGGAATGCATGAGAAGATATTTTCCCTTGGGCATATGCTTTACAGCATCCCACCCGAAAATTTCATTTTGGGGAAGGCAGTGGCGGTACTGCATGACTTTTTTACGGGTTGCGCCCTGCTTCTCATAGACAAAGTTGCTGATCAGAAGGTCAAGGGTTTTGGGGCCACGCAGAAGCTCTTCCAGAGTGCGGAGAATCGCCAGATAAGCCTCTTTATTTACCCAGTCGTCACTGTCTACGACTTTGAAATAAAGTCCGGTTGCATTTTTGATACCGGCGTTTACCGCTGCTCCGTGTCCGCCGTTTTCCTGGTGGATAGCCCGAACGATGGTGGGATATTTCTCCGCGTAGGAATCTGCGATTTCGGCTGTGCGGTCAGAGGAGCCGTCGTTAACAATCAGAATTTCGACATCCTCGCCCCCTGCAAGCAGGGACTCTATACATTTTTCCATGTAGCTTTCAGAATTGTAGCATGGAATTGCAACACTTAATAATTTCATTTCATATCCTCCTTCATGTATTTCACGTATGCTCCGAATGCAGACGGGATGGCGTAGGCTTTCGCCGTTTCTTTCCTGTCTGCAAAAATGAGTTTTTCCTCATGGGCTTTTTCCAGAGAAGACACCCTGATTCTGTATGCAGTCATTCTCCATTCGATATGGGAAAAAATATGCCGGGCTTCCGGGAGCTCCTCTATATAGAGGGATTCAAGACCAAGAGCTTTGACATAGGCAAGGGCTTCTTCGCGGGTGAGATGCCCTTCTGTATTGGGAAGCTCGTAAAGTCCTGCAAGAAGACCTTTCGCAGGTCGCTTTCTGATAGCCGTGAAGGCGCCGTCCTGTATGACAAAAACAGTTCTGTTTTCAATGGAACGGGCTTTTTTTGCAGCCTTTACCGGATATTTGTCCGTGCAGCCGTGCCGGTATGCCTGGCAGAACTGTGCGATGGGGCACTGGCCGCATTTGGGCTCTCCGTTGGGAACGCAGATAACGGCTCCAAGCTCCATCAGCGCCTGGTTAAAATCTCCGGGACAGGATTCAGGGATGATTTCCTGAAGAGCCTGTTCTATTTTTTTCTTTACGGATTGTTTCATAATATCGCTGTCGTCCCGGGTGACCCGTGTGATCACACGGAGAACATTTCCGTCTACAGCGGGGACGGGAATCCCATATGCTATGGAAGCAATGGCTCCGGCAGTGTAGCTTCCTATACCCTTTAACGACAGAATCGCCGGAAAGTCTTCAGGAATTTTTCCCTGATAGTTCTCCGTGATGGTTCTGGCGGCTTCCTGCATATTTCGGACACGGTTATAATATCCAAGACCCTCCCAGAGCTTCAGGAGCTGCTCTTCCGGACAGCCGGCCAGAGAGGGGATATCGGGAAGAGCTTCGATAAATCTTTTGAAATAGGGCTTAACAGCTTCCACTCTTGTCTGCTGAAGCATGATTTCAGAGACCCAGGTATAGTAGGCATTATTCTTATCTCTCCATGGCAGGTCGCGCTTGTTTTGGCGGTACCAGGCCAGGAGAGGAGCGACGATTTCTTCCTGCATGATATTCTCCTTTTTCAGGTCTGTTTGTCAGATCAGTTTTTTTTCAGGTCTACAGGGACGGAATCCCTGATTTCTATAAGGTTTTCCGTTACAAGACAGTCATAGGCCAGAAGCTTTACGCCTGCATTTTTGGCGTCTCTCAGAGCATCACCGAATTCGGGATGGGTTCCCCAGTTAGGCTGAAAGAGAGTGATTCCCTTCATCTGGATCACAAAGAGAAGATAGGCTTCATAGCCGTCCCTGATGCAGCGGATAAGCTCTTCCACATGCTTGAGTCCTCTTTGGGTGGGGGCATCGGGAAAACGGGCAATCTGGTTTTCTTCAAGGGTCACGCCCTTGACTTCCATGAAGGCTTTTCGCCGGGAGGATTCCACATACAGGTCAAATCGTGAATTGCCATAAACTTTTTCTCTTCGAACCTGAATCTGCTCGGGAAAAAGACCGCCTTTCTTCAGCCATTCCTCAGCCGCCTTGTTGGGGATCTGGGAATCCATGTTGATCCAGCGATCTGCTTTTTTGACACAGATCAGGTCATATTTTGTCTTGCGGGCCGGATTGGAGCTTTTTTCCAGGATGATTTCCGTTCCCGGGATCAGCAGCTCCCTGCATCGTCCGGTGTTTTTCACATGAACGGTTTCGACCTTTCCGTTTAAGTCCACATAGGCGATGAAACGGTTAGGCCGTTCCAGGAAAATTGCCTTTTCCGTATGTTCGTATTTCATAGTCCTACCTCGTTTGGTTCTTTTAGAATACTGAGTTTTATCTGCAGTCAACTGTAAGAATCATATCGTTCCTGTGAACAGTAACATCATATCATAAAATGGGGAAAAAGACAGTTGCTTTTTTTATAATTCTAATTTACGATAAGATTAATAGTTGCTGTGAATGGTAACGATTAATAAATAAGAAAGACGAGGAATTAAAATTAAGCATGGACAGTATTATTTTTGATGTTGACGGAACCCTGTGGGATGCCACGGAAATTATTGCCCGCTCATGGAATGAATATATTCACGAAAAAGAACACATGGATATGGACATTGATCCTGTATATCTTTCCTCTCTCTTCGGACGGCTTCTTTCCGATATTGCAAAGCACATATTTCCGGATCTTCCGCAAGAGGAGCAGCTTCGCATTATCGAGGGCTGTTGCAAAGCTGAGGAGGAGGCTCTGTTAAAGGAGTGTGCTCCGCTTTATGAGGGACTGGAAGATACTCTCAGGGAATTGTCCGGCAGGTATCCTCTTTATATTGTAAGCAACTGTCAGGCGGGATACATCGAAGCATTTCTGGAGACCTCGGGACTTGGCAAGTATTTCAGAGGTCACCTCTGCCCCGGAGATACAGGAATGGAAAAAGGGAAAAACATCATGAAAATATGCCGGGATTACAATCTGAAAGCGCCGGTATATGTGGGAGATACCATGGGAGACTACAATGCCTGCCTGGAGGCGGAGGTTCCCTTTATCTGGGCAGCCTACGGCTTCGGACAGGTGGACAAACCGTGGAAGCGTATTGATAAACCTGCAGAGCTTCTGGAGATATGTAAATAAAGACAGAATATAAAAACGGAGCCCTTTTCTCAGAAATTGAGAGAGGCTCCGTTTTTATGTAAAAATCAGGAATGATATCTGTATTTTTTCGGCTTCTTCCTGTCGTTTCCGTCAAGGGAGAAGACATTTCCGGTTTCTGATACCTTCTGCGGGTAGAATAAAAGGAAACCGAATAAAGCAAGGGTTGCGCCCATACATACGTCGATCACGGAATGCTGCTTCAGGAACATTGTGGAAAGAATGATCAATATGGTCAGCGTAAGGGAGCCAAGCCGGATTCCTCTGTGATTTTTCAGAGCCTCGCAGTTGGTCAGCGCCATGTGGATGGCAAGAGAGTTGAATACATGAATGCTGGGAAGGATATTGGTAGGTGTGTCTGTCATGTAAAGCCATCTCACTGCATCTGTAAAGAGATTGTCTCTGGGAAATTCCACAGGTCTTAAATGCTGGGCGTTTGGATAAACGTAGGAGACGATCAGGAAAACCGTCATACCCATCATCAGGTTGAATATGAGCTGGTAATACTCATGCTTATTTTTATTGATAAAAATAAAATAGAGAACAGCCAGGAACATATATGGAAACCACAGAAGATACGGTATGATAAAATACTCGCAGAATGGAATCCAGTCATCAAAAACCGTGTGTACAATGTGATAACCGTGAACCGGCCGCTGCTCCAGATAAGCAAACAGGAGAATATAAACAATGGAATAGGCTAAAATAACAAGTCCATGCTTATATTTGTTGTAAAACTTAACCAAGATCTCACCTTCCTTATATAAGTTGATATCATTAACACAATTGATAAAGGGCATTATAGCACAGGGGTTATTACTTTTAAAGCTTTCTTTTCCAAGGACACAGAAAATTCACTTTGTATTCCGCCGGACTCGCCGTCCATGTGAATGGCAAGAGGAACGGCACTGGTAATATGTATGCTTTTGCAGCGCAGGATATGTACGCCCCTGATACGGGTGTGCTTTCCGAATAAGGCGGTGGGAAGGCACAGAAGGAGTTTCCATCGGCTCACGCCTTCGATAACGATAACATCAAGGATACCGTCGTTATTTCTGGCATCAGGACAGAACATAAAGCCTCCTCCCTCATAGGGCTGATTCATTACAGCTGTGAAATAGGCCTTTTTATAGCTGCGCCTGCGGCTGCCGTCCATGGAAAGAGTCACAGGAGTAGGATTCACGATCAAAAGCTGTTTCAGTGCGATCAGGAGATAGATCAGCTTTCCAAGCCCCACACGGTTCAGATATTTCTTCGAGGAGCTTGCAAGAACTCTGTGACAGATGGCTGCGTCGAAGCCGATACCGGCGCTTACGCCGAAACGGCAGGAACGGTTTGCAGAGGTCAGGCGGGGAACGTCCATGAGCTGAATGTGCTCCTTCCGGAGAATACAGTCCAAAGCCTCCACCGGATCAGTAGAAAGATGCATTCCTCTGCAGAAATCATTGCCGGAGCCTGTGGGAATAAAGCCAAAGAGGACGCTGTCGAAATCCTGAATACCGGTGAGGACCTCCTGGATCGTCCCGTCACCGCCCAGGGCAACCAGACATACCGGAGCGTCGGGAGTTCCCTTGCCGCTGACTGCTGCAGCCAGTTTCACTGCATGACCCACATATTCGGTCATATATGCCTTATAAGAGACCTTTCTTAAAGTCAGTTCACTACGGATACGGTTCCAGATCCTGCGCCCTGCGCCGGAACGGGAATTTGGATTTACAATAAAATAATACATAAGCTACCTCTTCATTTGTTTTCAGTAATTTCATGATAGCATTGTTATCTCGTTTTTACAAATAAAAAATATATAAACTTTGCTGTACAACCCTCCCGGGAAAAAGAGGTTCTGAATCAGTTTTACATAGATTTAACGGAAAACATACTTCAAATTTAATGAAACTTCCGTATACTTCGGTTAATGACAGAAAAAATAAAGGACAGGTTAAGAGATGATTTATTTAGTAGAAGATGATGAAAGTATCCGCGAACTGGTTGTCTACACGCTGAAAAGCCAGGGCCTGGAAGCGTTAGGATTTGAACGCCCCTCTCTTTTTTGGAAGGCTCTGGAAAGGGAACGCCCTTCCCTTATCCTTCTGGATGTTATGCTTCCCGAGGAGGACGGGATTTCAATTTTGAAAAAATTAAGAATGCGTCCGGATACAAGAAAGGTTCCCATTGCCATGCTCACGGCAAAAGGAAGCGAATATGATACAGTCATAGGGCTGGACAGCGGAGCAGACGACTATATTCCTAAGCCCTTTCGTATGATGGAGCTGATGTCCAGGATCCGGGCGCTTATGAGGAGGAGCCAGGACACCGGAGCACAGGAATACAGACTTGGCTGCCTCTATGTAAGTCCCGCAAGACATCTTGTTACAGTAAACAATGAACCGGTAACCCTTACCCTGAAGGAATATGAGGTACTTTGTCTTCTTCTGAAAAACAGTGGAACGGTTCTGACAAGAACCCAGCTTCTGAATCAGGTATGGGGCTATGAATTTGACGGGGAAAGCAGGACAGTGGACGTACATATCAGAACCCTTCGCCAGAAGCTTAAAGAAGCGGGAGAATATGTGGAAACAATCAGGGGAGTGGGGTACAGAATAGGAAATATGAAATAAATGCCCCGGAAATACAGGATGCAAAAATAAAAAAGATGTGCTATACTTCATGGAAGAAAATATCCATGAGGAGAGCTTATATGAAATCACTGGTTATCGCGGAAAAACCTTCCGTTGCAAGAGATATTGCACGGGTTTTACACTGTACCCGAAAGGGCAACGGTGTGCTGGAGGGAAATGATTACGCAGTTACCTGGGCGCTGGGACATCTTGTGACCCTGGCTGACCCGGAGGAATATGACAAAAAATATACGAAATGGGAAATGTCCACCCTGCCCATGCTGCCGGATAAAATGAAGCTGGTTGTGATCCGGCAGACAGGAAAGCAGTATCATGCAGTCAGGGAACAGCTTTACAGGAAAGATATCGGGGACATTATTATTGCCACAGATGCAGGAAGGGAAGGAGAGCTGGTTGCCCGCTGGATTCTCGACAAGGCGGAATGCCGTAAGCCCATCCGCAGGCTGTGGATTTCTTCCGTTACGGACAAAGCGATCAAAGAAGGCTTTGCAAATCTGAAGGACGGTCATCAGTACGATAATCTTTACCGTGCGGCAGTGGCCCGCGCCCAGGCAGACTGGCTGGTGGGAATGAACGGAACGAGAGCTTTGACTTGCAAATATAATGCGCAGCTTTCCTGCGGAAGGGTACAGACGCCTACTCTGGCCATGATCGCGAAAAGGGAGGAGGAAATCCGCAGCTTTACCCCGAAAGAGTATTACGGAATTTCTCTTCTGGCAGGAGGAGTACACTGGACATGGAGAGAGGAGAAAAGCGGAAGCCTGCGTACTTTCCATAAAGAGCGGGCAGAGGAGATTACCGGAAAGCTTGGAAATACTGCTCTGGAGATCACCTCTGTTACAAAGAAAGAAAAGAAAGCTTTTGCCCCGGGACTTTATGATCTGACGACGCTTCAGAGGGAGGCAAACCAGAAATTCGGCTTCTCTGCGAAGCAGACGCTGAACATCATGCAGAGGCTTTACGAAAATCATAAGGTTCTGACTTATCCGCGTACTGATTCGAAATATATCGGAAAGGATGTAGTCCCCACTTTGAAGGAGCGTCTGAAAGCCTGTGGAACAGGGCCTTATAAGAAGCTGGCGGGTATGCTGGTAAATAAGCCGATCCAGGTTAATTCAAGTTTTGTGGATGATAAAAAAGTCAGCGACCATCATGCTATCATTCCCACAGAGCAGTTTGTCCAGCTTGACCATATGACAAATGAAGAACGTAAAATCTATGACCTTGTTGTCCGAAGATTTTTGAGCGTTCTCTACCCTCCTTTTATTTATGAGCAGGTAAGCATGGAGGGACGTGCAGGAGGAGAAACTTTCGCAGCAGGAGGAAAAGTGGTGAAGAGCCGGGGCTGGAAAGAGGTCTACGAAAATCAGGAGGAGGAAGAGGAGACAGAAGACGGGGAGCTGAAGGATCAGCGTCTTCCGAAACTGGATCAGGGACAGAGACTTGTCATAGAAAAGGTATCCATGACAACAGGAAAGACAAAGCCGCCGGCACGATTTACAGAAGCAACCCTTCTGGCAGCCATGGAAAATCCTGTGAAATTTATGGAAAGCGGAGACAGACAGGCTGCGAAAACCCTTGGAGAGACAGGGGGACTGGGCACGGTTGCAACCAGGGCTGACATTATCGAGAAGCTTTTTAACAGCTTCCTGATGGAAAAGAAGGGAAATGAAATCCTGATCACAGCCAAGGCAAAGCAGCTTCTGGAGCTTGTGCCGGAAGACCTGAGAAAGCCGGAGCTCACTGCAGACTGGGAGATGAAGCTTTCAAATATTGCAAAGGGTAAGATGAAGCAGGAAACCTTTCTCCGTGAGATCAGAAATTATACCTGTGATATTGTGAAGGAAATCAAGACAGGGGACGGTACGTTCCGCCATGACAATCTGACAAATAAGATATGTCCGAACTGCGGCAAAAAGCTTCTCGCAGTCAATGGCAAAAACGCAAAGCTTCTGGTCTGCCAGGACAGGGAATGCGGATACAGGGAAACTGTTTCCAGAACGACCAATGCGCGCTGCCCCAAGTGCCATAAACGTATGGAAATGTATGTGAAGGGAAAAGAGGAAACCTTTGTCTGTGCCTGCGGATATAAGGAAAAGCTTTCTGCTTTCCAGGCAAGGAGAGAGAAGGAAGGGGCAGGCGTTAAGAAGAGGGATGTTCAGAAATATTTGAAGCAGCAGCAAAAAGAAGCACAGGAACCCATCAATAATGCTTTTGCCCAGGCTCTTGCAGGACTGAAGCTGGATTGACCAAGGAGGAAAATTATGCGCCGTGAAGTTTCACTGGAAGAAATTTCAGATGGAAGATTATATGAATTAAACGATATGGTCAAAGCAGACTGTCAGGACTGTGCGGGCTGCTGCGACTGCTGTCAGGGAATGGGAGATTCCGTTGTACTTGACCCTTACGATGTATACAGACTGAGTCAGGGGCTTGGCAAAAATATGGAGGAGCTTCTGGACAGCTGTCTGGAACTTGGGGTGGTAGACGGGAATATCCTGCCTCATCTCCGGATGGAGGGAGAGAAGGAGCAGTGTGTGTTCCTGGATGAAAACGGAAGGTGTTCCATTCATTCCATCCGTCCCGGCTTCTGCCGCCTTTTTCCCCTGGGAAGGTATTATGAGGACGGAGGCTTTCGTTATATTCTCCAGATACATGAATGTAAAAAGACAAACAGAAGTAAGATCAAGGTACGCAAATGGATCGATACGCCGAATTTGAAGGAATATGAGAAATTTGTGGCAGACTGGCACTATTTCCTTTTGGATGTTCAGGAGGTTTTGTATCAGTCTGAGGACAGTCAGCTTATTAAGAACCTGAATCTCTATGTGGTACGCCGTTTTTATATGCAGCCATACAGCGGAGAAGAGGAGTTTTATCCCCAGTTTTACCGGCGTCTGAAGGAAGGACGGCAGCTTCTGGCATTAAATGACGGGGAGGAAGGCTGAGAAAGCTTCAGGGAAAATTCCTGTCGAAATTTGACGATGAAAAATCCTTTACAAACAGAAAAAAATAACTTATGCTGTATCTACAGCGACTCTTTGGGAGCTTCGGCTCCCTTCTTTTTTATTCATCTGTAACTGAGAAAAGCAGTTGCATCTAACCATCCAATCAGGGCAGATCGCCCGCGTTTATCATTTTGAGAAAGGGAAAGAAATATGGAGTATCAGGAGTTTGTGGAAGCTTTCAGGCAGATCCTTTCTGACAAGTCAGGAATTGACAGGGAAAAAATAACATTTGAAAAAGAAGGCGGCAAGCTGGCAGAGGGCGGAGACCGTCTGTTGATCGAATTTGCAGATCATGAGGAGAGTACGGAAATCTGCGCCCTGCACACAGAAGAACTGTATGAACTTTACAGGGGAGGAAAAACAGAGGAGGAACTGGCACAGGAGGTAATCCGCGATATTGAAGAGGCCAGGGGAGCACAGGTTTACCGAAAGGCCAGGGAGCTGTCGGATTATGAGAAGATACGGGGGGAACTGTTTGTCCGGCTGATCAATGAGGAGAGAAACAGAAAGAGTCTGGAGGATGCTATTTACAGAACGATAGGAGATATTGCTCTTGTAGTTTATGCAAGAATGGCGGAGAATGAAAACGGGATTTCCAGCACGAAGATTTTGGGGAAATTTACGGAGGTCTGGAAGAAGGACAGGGAAGAAATCTTTACAGAGGCTCTTTTGAATACCTATTTTATCAATCCTCCTCGAATTTACAGATGGGAGGAACTGATTTTTGATCCGGATTACGGCGGAGAAAATTTTATGGACTTTGCAAGTGAGCACAGCCTTGTGAAAACTGCAATGGGCAACTGCCTCAGCACAGAGAGGAAGATCAACGGCGCTGTAGCCGTGTTTCTTCCGGGAGTGGCACAACGCCTCTACGATCTGCTGGATTCGGATTTTTATATTGTGTTTACCAGTATTCATGAAGCTATGATCCACAATGTGGATACGGTAAGGAAGGAGGATCTTCAGGAAATACTGAACGATATTACAGACAGGGTTACCCCGAAAGACGAGGTTCTTTCTTCCTGTATCTATCGCTACAGTCATGATACGAAGCAGTTCAGCTGTGTTTCCAAAGGCCCGTGATAAAAGGCCCGTGACAGGGAGGCACAGAAGACAGGGTAAATAATTTTTTCAGATGATGAAATTGTTCTCCGGGTGTAGTACAATAGGGAAGACTGACACAGGAGGACAAAAAATGAAAACAATAAAGAAAAAGCTGTTGCCCATGATACTTGTGATACTGCTTGGGATGTGCGGGATTCTTTCAAGCGGATGCAGCGCTAAGGCCGCGCCGGATCACACAGGGGAGATGACGGTTCATTTTCTGGATGTGGGCCAGGGACTGTCGATTTTTGTACGATCCGGAGAGGAGACCCTGCTGTATGACGGAGGAGATAAAAGCAGTTCCAGCTTCGTAGTTTCTTATCTGAAGGAACAGAAGGTGAAGGAAATCGATTATCTGATATCCTCTCACTATGATGAAGATCATGTCAGCGGGCTGGTTGGATGTCTGAACACCTTTAAGGTAAAAAAGGTGATCGGAGCAGATTATGTCCATGATTCCGGAATTTATGAATCCTTTATGGAGGGGGTGAGGAAGCAGGGGCTGGAGGTCTGTCATCCGAAGGTGGGAGAATGTTTTCCCTTTGGTACAGGAACATTTACCATCCTGTCCCCGGCTGAGACAAATGAGAAGGACAGCAACGAAAATTCTGTTGCAGTAAAGCTGACAAACGGAGACAATGCCTTTCTTTTCATGGGAGATGCGGAGTATAAAAGTGAGGAGAGGATTCTGGACTCTGGAATAGATCTGGAATGTGACGTCCTGAGCGTGGGACACCACGGCTCTGCCAGTTCCACAAGCTGGGACTTTCTGGAGGCGGCAGTTCCCGAATATGCAGTGATCAGCTGCGGGGCAGGGAATCCCTATGGCCATCCGGACGCAGATACGATGGAGAAGCTGGAGGCAATGGAAATTGAGGTCTACAGAAGCGATAAGCAGGGAACTGTCCTCTGTACCACAGACGGGCGGACACTGACCTGGAGCCAGGAACCATGCGGCGATTATACGCCGGGAGATCCAAAGGACAAAGGAACCCGGCCGGGAGGCTCATCCTCGGAACAGAATACTTCCGGATCGGGAGTGGCGTCTCTGGGGAAAATGGTCTGGATTCCGGCCTCTGGGAAAAAATATCACACCATTCCGGACTGCGGAAAGATGAATCCGGATACTGCGGAAAAAATCCCCCTTGCAATGGCGAAAATTCTTGGATATACACCTTGCAAAAAATGTAATTAAAAAATATAATTTACTTATATAATAGACACAACAGATAAAGGAGACTTAAACAATGCCGGTATTTGATTTCAGCAATGCACCTGCAGAGAATAAAAATGAAAACCAGTGTACCTATACAACGTTCCTGTCCAGCGAACCGGAGGCGTCTGTGGAAAAGCCCATTCTGCTCCTGGACAATAAGAAGAGAGAATGGAAGCATCATTCCTGTGGATTTTTCACAAATCCCAATAAAGGTACTGCCTTTGAATTTAAAGAGGAAGAGGGTACGGTAACAGCGGATATCCTGAAAATGGACGCCCGTTTTGTAAGTCTTGTACGCTGGCTGGGAGAGAATCATATTAATGTGCGGCTTTCCGGAGCCAACAGAGAAGACGGATACGCGGTATATAAGATTCGTGAAATGGCCTTTGGCGGCGGAACAAAGCTTTCAGCTGAGGACGGTTTTCTCCAGTTTATGATAGAGAGACTGTTTGCCAGCAGTGCGCCGAAGGAAGAGGAAGAGGATGAGGATCAGGACGAGACAGGGGACAGCATGAAGCTGACCAGCCTTCAGAGCATCACAGACTTTATGAATTGTGCGGGAAAAACACTTCCGGATAATATCAGGCTCTGGGCAAGAAGAAATCTTGCAGTTGCCCGCTCCCATGAGGTTTCTCCTGAGGAGAAGCGCCACGCCCAGAGAGCGCTTTCCATTATGATGAATATTCAGTGGAAGAGTAATTATTTCGAGGCGATAGATCCTGTGGAGGCGAGAAGGATCCTGGATGAAGAGCTTTACGGAATGGAACGGGTGAAACAGAGAATCATTGAAACCATTATCCAGATCAACAGGACCCATACCCTTCCGGCCTACGGAATCCTTCTGGTGGGCCCTGCGGGAACCGGAAAGTCCCAGATTGCCTATGCAGTTGCGAGAATCCTCAAGCTTCCGTGGACGACCCTTGACATGAGTTCCATCCATGATCCGGAACAGCTTGCCGGAAGCTCCAGGATTTATGCAAATGCCAAGCCTGGAATTATTATGGATGCCTTTGCAATGGCGGGAGAGTCCAATCTTGTATTTATTATCAATGAGCTTGATAAGGCGGCAGCGGGAAAGGGGAACGGAAATTCCGCAGATGTACTTCTCACCCTTCTGGATAACCTGGGATTTACCGACAACTATATGGAATGTATGGTTCCCACAGTGGGCGTTTATCCCATTGCAACGGCAAATGATAAATCACAGATCAGTGCGCCGCTGATGTCCAGATTTGCAGTGATCGATATACCGGATTATACCTTTGAGGAAAAGAAAACAATTTTCTCCAGATTTGTACTTCCGAAGGTTTTGAAACGTATGGGACTGATGGAGGAGGAGTGTATTGTGAAAGAGGACGGCCTGAACGAGGTTGTGAAAAACTACAGCGGTACCAGCGGAATCCGGGATCTGGAGCAGGCAGCGGAGCATCTTGCGGCTCATGCGCTGTACCAGATTGAGGTGAACCATGTTTCGTCTGTTGTATATGACGGGGAGATGGTGAGAGGAGTACTTTGATCATGAAGATGAGAGAGAAACGTGGGGAACTGGTGAAAAACGGAGTGCTTATGACAGCAGCAGTGGCAGTTATTGCGGCTGCGGTACATTTCTTTCTGGTGCCCAGTCATACCTCCATCAGCAGCATTTCCGGTCTGGGTATTGTGCTTTCCAATTTTATTCCTCTGCCTCTTTCTGTGATTACAATGTCTATGAATGTGGTGCTCCTGATCATAGGATTTCTTACCTGCGGGAAGGAATTCGGGGCAAAAACAGTCTATACCAGTATTGTACTGCCACTGTTTCTGGCTCTTTATGAGAAGATTTTTCCAAATGTGGAGTCTGTGACAGGAAGTCAGGAACTGGATGTTGTGTGCTATATTCTGGTTGTGAGCATAGGGCTGAGCGTTCTCTTTAATATGAATGCTTCCTCAGGGGGACTGGACATTGTGGCCAAGATCATGAATAAATATCTGCATATGGAAATCGGAAAGGCAATGTCTCTTTCCGGTATGTGTGTGGCTCTTTCCGCAGCCCTTGTTTATGATAAAAAGACGGTGGTGTTAAGTATTCTGGGAACATATTTCAACGGTATGGTACTGGATCACTTCATCTTTGGACACAACATTAAGCGCCGGGTATGTATCATAACGAAAAAAGAAGAGGAGCTTCGGAGGTTTATTGTTGAGGATCTTCACAGCGGAGCGACGATTTATGAGGCTATCGGCGCATACAATATGCAGAAACGAAATGAGATTATCACGATTGTGGATAAAGGCGAATATCAGAAACTGATGAATTACATAAACAGTGAGGATCCGGAGGCGTTTATCACGGTATATACAGTGTCTGATATGAGATATCAGCCGAAAGGATAAGGATAAAGGAGGACGAAAGCGTGGATGTACATTCTATCAGCACCCATTGCACAAGAACGGAGTTTGTGGGAACAGCAGTCCTTGATACCATTGGACTGGTGATTTCCGGGATCGATGAAGCATTGCTGGAAAAGATGAAGGTGGGAAAGAAATACCGTGCGCTTGGGCTTTTCAGCTCCCGTACGGGAGCGGCAGGACAGCTTACGGCCATGGACGACGCGGTAAAGGCAACCAATACGGAGGTGCTCTCCATTGAGCTTCCCAGGGATACCAAGGGCTGGGGCGGCCATGGAAACTATATTGTGATCGGAGGAAACGATGTTTCTG
This sequence comes from Clostridiales bacterium, assembly GCA_019416265.1. Lineage (GTDB taxonomy): Bacteria > Bacillota > Clostridia > Lachnospirales > Lachnospiraceae > Blautia_A. The sequence goes on from DXXQ01000123.1 coordinate 15,303, forward strand.
ATGTGCGCCATGCAATTTCCCTTGCTCTGGAGCTTACAAACAAGTATGCGGGGGAATTATACATCAGTCAGTCCGGTCATCTGGAATTTGCTTTTTCTGCAAGTGCAGGCCCTGTTCTTCAGAAAGCCTTTGGCGCAGAGCCGGGACAGGCATTCGGGTTTATGGCAGGTTCTCCTGCGGCGATTGGGCTTGTGATGGCGGATACTGCCATGAAGGCAGCAGCAGTAAAGATCATCAGATATATGACTCCTGATGTGGGAACCAGTCATTCCAATGAAGTGATCCTTGCCCTGTCAGGGAATGCAAGCGCGGTGAAGCAGGCTGTTCTCGAGGCAAGGCAGATCGGCCTGGAGCTTCTCATTGCCATGGGGACTTATCCGGAGATACCGGGAACACCCTATCTTTAAAAAATACGGCATCTGACGGACAGTTTTTCGGCAGAAAGATAAAAAGACGACCATCCATGGCGAAAAAGCGCTGTGGATGGCCGTTGTTTTTATATCAGAGCTGTACCTGTGAAAGATGTCCGGTTTATACCGGGTGTTCACTGATATATTTTTTGATTGCAGTAAAGCTTTCGGCGCTGATGTCATGCTCCATCCGGCAGGCATCCTCAGATGCTGTTTCCGGATCGACTCCCAGACTCAGGAGCCAGTTGCAAAGGACAGTGTGACGATCATAGGTTGCGGCTGCAAGAGAAAGTCCTTCTTCTGTGAGAGAAATATAGCCCTCAGGTGAAACGGTAATGTATTCTCTGTTTCGAAGATTTTTCATTGCGACACTGACACTTGGTTTGGAATAATTCAATTCCGTAGCAATATCAATAGAGCGGACTGCCGGAAGGCGTTTACTCAATATATAAATCGTTTCCAGGTAATCTTCTACAGATTCCTCGGATTTGTGACTGACATATCCCATAAAAACCCCCTAAATCATGAAAACAGATCCTTGCGGACGAAATGTGTGGAATTACCCCTCTCCGGGTCAGGGGGATTGATTCCATTTTCTTTTCCTGCCTGGAAGCACTTCATCATCCATGCAAGGTTTCTGGCAAGATTGCGCATTGTCTGCATACCTTCTGCATCGTACCGGGATTCTCCTTCCCTGCGTCCGTGAACCAGGTTCCAATAGGTGGATCCGGCTACAGGCATCTGGGAGATCCCGAAATATTTATTCAGAACATCGAAGGATGCACTTGTTCCCCCGCGTCTGGCAACTGCGACTGCGGCTCCGGGTTTATGGGCAAATGCCCGTCCGCTGCTGTAGAATACGCGATCAAGGAAAGAAAGGATTCTTCCGCTTGGGTGTGCATAATAGACAGGGGTGCCGAATACAAAGCCGTCCGCTTCTTTTGCCTTGGCAATAAATTCGTTTACACAGTCATCTGTGAAAACACATCCCTCATCTGTGCATTTGCCGCAGCTGATACAATCCCGGATCGGAGCTCCTCCCAGCTGGAAAATTTCGTATTCTATACCTTCCTGTTCAAGAGTTTTGCCAATTTCTTCAAGGGCAGCATAGGTATTGCCTTTGATACGTGCGCTGCCATTTACCATTAATACTTTCATAATCGAATCCTCCTGCTGACTAAAAGTCAAAAAAATCTCTGTTAAAAAGGATTTTATCACAAAAATACTCCTGTGACCAGAGCGAAATTTGAAGGGAAAATACTTGCAAATTGGAAGAGGACGCTATATACTTAATCAGTACAAAAAATATAAGACAGTTCGTAACCATCCTGTCTCTAAATAAAACTAGGGATTTCGTTTGCACAGGGAGTCTCTCTGTGTTTTTTGTTTATAAGGAAAGAAAAAGAGGAACAGAAATGGAAAATAATGAGTTGATTCGTTACAGCGAGATTACATGGAAGAATCCCCGTGAGATCGTACTTCTCAGAGGAAGCGGATGTAAGTGGAAAAAATGCAGCTTCTGTGATTATCATATGGATTATTCTCTGGATGAGGAGGAGAACTTTGTTCTGAACAGGGAGGTTCTTTCCCATGTTACAGGACGCTATAAAAGCCTGGAGGTGATCAATTCCGGAAGCTTCTGCGATCTGGATGAAAAAACAATGGAAGAAATCCTCCGTGTATGCAGGGAAAAGGACATCAGTCAGCTTCGCTTCGAAAGCCACTGGATACACAGGAAAAAAATAGCAGATGTGCGGAAATTTTTCGGAGACCGGGGAATTACCGTGCGGATAAAAATGGGAGTGGAAACCTTTGACCAGGAATTTCGGGAAAAGGTTATGGTGAAAGGAATGAAGGGGGCTTCCCCGGAGCAGATTGCAGAATATGCGGACGAGGTATGTCTTTTATTCGGGCTTACGGGGCAGACTCTGGAGAGTATGAAGTATGACATTGAAACCGGGCTTCATTATTTTCAGCGTATCTGCATTAATATCATGAATGAAAATACAACAGAGATCCATCCGGATCCGGAGGTGATACGCCTGTTTATGGAAAACCTGTTTTTACAGTACAGAAACCATCCCCGGGCAGACATCCTCATTGAGAATACGGAATTTGGAGTGGGAGGAACAGAAGATGCGGAATGAAATTCTTTTACTGGTAAGCCTTCTGGTGATTTTCGGGGGCGTACTGTTTTTTTATAAAATGTTTGGAATTACAGGGCTGTACTGCTGGACAGTGCTTGCCACGATCACGGCAAACATTGAGGTGATGCTGGTCGTGGACGCCTTCGGGATGGAACAGACACTGGGAAATATCCTGTTTGCCTCCACCTTTCTGGTCACCGACATCATCAGCGAAATAGCGGGGAAAAAGAAAGCGGACAAGGCGGTTACTCTGGGAATTGTGACCTCCATTGCCGTTATCCTCATTTCCCAGTCCTGGCTTTGCTATACGCCCTCACCGAATGACTGGGCAAGAAGCAGCATCGAGGCGATTTTTTCCAATACTCCCCGGGTTATGCTTGCCAGCCTTCTTGTCTATGCGGTTACCCAGCGATTTGACGTATGGGCATATCACAAATGGTGGGCCTTTACCACAAAGAAATGCGGGGACTCCAAAAAGTTTCTGTGGTTAAGAAACAATGGCTCCACACTGATCTCACAGCTTTTAAATACGCTGCTGTTTACCGTGGGAGCCTTTTACGGGATGTACAATATGGAAACACTCATAAGCATTTGTGCATCCAGCTATGTGATTTATGTTGTGACAAGTCTGGCGGATACGCCGTTTGTATACCTGGCCCGAAAAATAAGCCGGAAGGATTCCGGTTCTTGTGAGGTCAGCTCATTTTAAACGGCGGGTCTGCCGGATATCCGCCGCGGAGCTTCTGCATTCCCCGCTGAAGGGCGTCCTTGGAATTTTTCCAGTCTGCGTCCTTATTCCGGTAATCGAACTTATCGATGAGCCAGGAAACATCTTCCTTCACCCGGGTAAGATTCTTTTCCATGAGGGCAAATATTTCCGGGTAAAAAGTGGACTTCTGCTTGTCATTAAGATAACGGTCTGCATATTCACAGAGCAGACCAAAGTGATGAAGGCAGAAGCCTTTTCCATTTATGATCTTATTTCGGAATTCTTCATCTTTGGTATACATGACAAAGAAAGTCTCCATGTAACGCTCGAAGGATTCCTGAAGTCCGTTACAGATATAACAGGAATGATCTTTTGACGCAGCCCACTCTGCCATTGGATTGGAGGCTGCGCTTTTTTTGCGGATCCGGCTGGCAAACGAAGTTTTTCCGGGGGTGAAATTTTTGACCTGCTCTTTAAATTCCTTCATAAGAAGGGCATAATGGGTGTCCAGGATCAGGGAATTGCCGAGAGTATTTCCAAAGTCAAACATTTTTTTGGTGTGTTCCCTGCAAAAACCCGCCTTATCGGTCTGCTCCCGGATATCGCTCTCCATATAGGAGGACTGGCTTCCGATCACAAAATTGATCATATCCTGCTCCAGCTTCCGCTCAATAAAGCAGAAGGGGCATTCTCCGTCTTCATTTACCGCGTCGTTCAGCGGAATGGTGTATAATTTTTCTTTCATCTGAGTCCCTCACTAAAAAAATTCTATGATGTGATATTAACTGTATTTTATCAGATTTTCAGAAAGAAATCCAGAAATGACAGAAAAAAACCAGGGAAGCGTGAATCCAAACGCTTCCCTGCTGCGTTATATATAAGTGAAAAGAACGCTACTTCTTTTGGAGATACCGTTTTTCCAGCAGGTTCAGGATTCCATACAGAGCCATGGCGATGATGCACAGAACGCAGATGGACATGAGAACCGTGTTCAGGCGGAAGGTCTGTGTGCTGTAGATGATCAGGTATCCCAGTCCTTTCCTTGCGCCGATAAACTCTCCGATGATAACGCCCACCAGACAGAGTCCGATATTGACTTTCATGGTGGAGAGAAGGAGAGGAACGGAGGCGGGAAGGACGATTTTTGTCAGTTTTGCGCCTTTGCCTCCGCCCAGGGTTTCGATCAGCTTCAGCTCGTCGGCGTCCACCTCAAGGAAGCCTGCGTACAGGCTGATGACAGTGCCGAAGATGGCAACAGACATTCCTGCGACGATGATGGTCCGCACATTGGCGCCCAGCCACACAATGAGAAGAGGGGCAAGGGCGGATTTAGGCAGACTGTTTAAAACCACAAGGTAAGGCTCCAGAATCTTCGAAAGTCTGGGACAGGCCCACAAAAGGACTGCCATGGTAAGGCCAAGGACAATTACGAAGAAGAAGCTTACCAGAGTTTCCCCAAGGGTGATCCCGATATGGGAAAAAAGGGACTGATCCCTGCACATGGTATAAAAAACATCTGCAATCTGGGAAGGACTGCTGAAGATGAAGGAATCAATCAGCCCCGTCCGCGCGGAAATCTCCCAGATTCCCAGAAAAAGAAAGAACACCAGAATTCTGGTGACAGCGACAAACTGCCGTTCCTGTTTCTGGTGAAGAAGAAACTGTTTCTGGTAAAAAGATGGTTCAGGCATTGGTGTTCAGCTCCTTCCAGATAAGGTTGAAATAGGTTTTGAACTCCGGCGCATTTCTGGATGCCAGAGGAGTTCTGTCCTCGATACCAAGGTCGAGGGTGACGATCTTTCTGACGGAAGCAGGACGGGCAGACAGGATGAGTACCCGGTCCGCCATGCTGATGGCTTCGGAAATATCATGGGTAACTAAAATGGCAGTTCGCTTTTCTCTGCGCAGGATGGTGCCGATATCGTCGCTGACCTGAAGCCTTGTCTGGTAATCGAGAGCGGAGAAAGGTTCATCCAGAAGAAGAAGCTCCGGATTTAAGGCAAGGGTGCGGATCAGAGCGGCTCGCTGACGCATACCGCCGGAAAGTTCGGAAGGATGTGCATATTTGAATTTGTCCAATCCGTATGCGGTGAGAAGACGGTCGATGTGGGCAAGCCTGTCGGGAGTGAGCTCTTTTCGGATTTCAAGACCGAGAAGAACATTTTTCCAGACGGTGCGCCATTCCAGAAGATAATCCTTCTGAAGCATATAGCCGATTCTGGAATCTCCCGATTCAACAGGGATTCCACCCATAAGGATTTTTCCCTGTTCCGGCTTGAGCAGTCCGCTGATAAGATTGAGGAGAGTGGATTTGCCGCAGCCGGAAGGACCTACAATGGCGAGAAATTCTCCCGGCATCAGGTCAAAGGATATATGGGAAAGGGCAGCGATCTCCCCTGATATACTGTGGTAGGAAAGGCAGATATCTCTGACTTCCAACAGTGGATTCATAGAAAATACCTCCTTTTTCGTATAATTTATGATATGCCTGAGGCGGGAATTATGCTATAATGGGGAAGCAAATAGATACAGGTAGTGATTTGCCGTGGGAAAGAAAGCAAAAACAGGCGGCAATGAGGAGTTCAGCGAGCACAGAAGATGAGGCAGTATGACAGATAAGAAAAAAGCATTACTGAATGCAGTCTTTTTGTTCACGGTATTTTTCCTGACGATGTATCTTGTATTCAGAGGGGAAGATATCTATGAGATAAAAGAAGTGATCCGGCAGGCAGATAAGAAATTCCTGCTGGTGGGAATGATTTGCGTGGTTTTCTTTATTCTGGGAGAATCACTGATTATTTTTTATATGATGCGCAGCCTGGGAGCCCGGGTAAAAATGGGACATTGTGCCCTGTATTCCTTTGTGGGATTCTTTTTCAGCTGCATTACGCCCTCTGCCACAGGGGGACAGCCCATGCAGATTTATTATATGAAGAAAGACCGGCTGCCCATTCCGGTGACCACCCTGGTGCTGATGATCGTCACCATTACCTATAAGGCGGTGCTGGTGGTTATCGGAGGACTGATGTGCATCTTCGGGCACGGCTTTCTGGTAACATATATGGGGGATTTCATCTGGGTATTTTACCTTGGAGTGGCGCTGAATGTTTTCTGCGTGACGCTTATGCTTGTGCTGGTATTTGCCCCCGGGCTTGCCAAAAGGATCATGGTAAAAGGACTGGCTCTTCTGGAACGGTTCCGTTTCCTGCATCCCAAAAAGACGCGGCTGGAGAAGCTGGAGGCTTCTATGGATCTTTACCATGAAACTGCAGCGTTCTGGGCAGGGCATAAGGGAATTATTTTCAATGTGTTTGCCATAACCTTTGTTCAGAGAGTCCTCCTTTTTACGGTAACCTACTGGGTGTACCGTGCCCTGGGACTTCACGGCTGCGATATTTTTACTGTTACGGTCCTGCAGGCCGTGATCTCTGTATCTGTGGATATGCTGCCCCTTCCGGGAGGAATGGGAATCAGCGAAACGCTTTACATGGTTATGTTTGTACCTGTTTTTGGAAAAGTACTGCTTCCCTCCATGCTTTTGAGCAGGGGGATCGCTTACTACGGGCAGCTTCTTCTCAGCGCAGTTATGACCTGTGCAGCCCATCTGATCATTGGCAGGGACAAGCTTAGAGGAAAAGAAGGAGATACAATATGTTAGGATTTTATGATTATACTGTGGTGCTGACCTACGTCAGCCTTGGAATATCCATTTTTGGAATTACCAGAGCCCTTCAGGGGGATTTCAAGATTGCCATTTTCTGTCTGGCTCTTTCCGGCCTTTGCGATATGTTTGACGGGAAAATTGCCCGGACAAAGAAGAACCGTACAGAGGACGAAAAAAAGTTCGGGATTCAGATCGATTCTCTCTGTGATGTGGTGTGTTTTGGAATTTTTCCTATTATGATCTGCTATTGTCTTGGGATGAAGGAAACCGTGGGAATCATTGTGCTGATCCTCTACGGGGTAGCTTCTGTGATCCGCCTTGCCTACTTCAATGTGACAGAGGAGAAGAGGCAGCAGGAGTCTGCTGAGGTGAGACAGTATTATCAGGGACTTCCCATCACATCCATGGCGATCATTTTGCCGTTCCTGTATCTGATCCGCAGATCCTGGGGAATCCATTTCCTTTTTGTGATACATATTGCAGTGGCTGTTGTAGGCGTTCTCTTTATCAGCGATATTAAGGTAAGGAAGCCTCAGAATCCCGCGGTTATGGTCATGATCGCCCTTGTGGCCCTGGCTCTGGCGAGAATGTTTCATCTGTTCTGAGAGGAAAGATTTCAGGATTTGCAGTTGAAATTCTCAAAAAAATGTGTTACCCTATAAAAAATGAATAAAGAAAACAGTAGGTGCCGGTGCAGCTTGATTGGGAAAGAACATCGGTTAAAAGGGAAACAGGTGTAAATCCTGTACGATCTCGTCACTGTAAGTCAGGAGTGTGGAAACATGGCGTCAGCCAGTCACTGGGAAACCGGGAAGGCGTTTTCACATGCAAATGGATAAGTCAGGAAACCTGCCTTCTGTTGGTACGGAAACGATAGTTTCAGATCACGAGGAATTGGTTGTACCTTTGTCATCCGACTATGATGTCTAGTGATATTCCAATCCTTTTACCATTTGGTAAGAGGATTTTTTTGTCATAGAACATTTTCAAACACGCTCTGGGAAAGGGTATGTTTTGCGTTTCCTGCCTGGAATTTCTTGGTTCTTATCTAAAGGAGGAAAATGAAATGAAAAACAAAACAGTAAAAGCCCTTATTATGCTTCTGGCAGTAACAACGGTATCCATGGCGGGTTCTGTCACATCCTTTGCTGCAGAGGATACTGCAGTTGAGGCGTCCACCGATGATCAGGCAGCTGCCGACGAGGTGGCAGCTTTGATCGATGCAATCTATGTTCAGGAAAGAACAGATACAACAGACGCGGACTGCACCGCTGCGAAAGAAGCGTGGGATGCTCTGACAGATGCACAGAAGGAACTGGTAGAGGGAGAGGAAGCAAGCCCGGATTATTTCGGTCTTGATACAGGAGACGCTTCTAAGGACGATCCGCGAAATGCAGATGAAATCGGAGAAAACGAGCTTCTTGTAGTCAGCTTCGGAACTTCCTACAATGACAGCCGCGCAGAGGATATCAAGGGAATTGAGGACGCTCTTCAGGAAGCGTATCCGGACTGGTCAGTGAGAAGAGCCTTTACTGCTCAGATCATTATCAACCATGTACAGGCCAGAGACGGGGAAGTGATCGACAATATGGAGCAGGCAATGGAACGCGCAGTGTCCAACGGAGTAAAAAATCTCATCGTGCAGCCTACACATCTGATGCATGGAGCCGAATACGACGAAATGATGGAGGTTGTGGAGTCCTACAGAGATAAATTTGAGTCAGTGGCAGTGGCTGAGCCAATGCTGGGACCTGTAGGCGACGATGCGGCAGTGATCAACGAAGACAAGCAGGCAGTTGCAAAAGCTGTGACAGATGCGGCTCTTGCAGATGCAGGCTATGAGACCATGGATGCAGCCGCAGAGGATGGAACAGCATTCGTTCTTCTCGGACATGGAACCGCACATACTGCAAAGGTTACATACAGCCAGATGCAGACACAGATGGGCGAGCTTGGATACAAAAATGTATTTATCGGTACAGTGGAAGGCGAGCCGGAAGATACATCCTGTGAGGCAGTGACAGAGGCTCTGAAAGAGGCCGGATATAAGAAGGTTGTTCTTCGTCCTATGATGGTTGTTGCGGGGGATCACGCAAACAACGATATGGCAGGAGCAGAAGAAGATTCCTGGAAGAGCATGCTGGAAGCAGGCGGAGACTTTGACAGTGTGGAAGCGCAGATCGCAGGACTGGGACGTCTGGACGCAGTACAGCAGCTTTATGTAGAGCATACACAGGCTGCTATGGACTCCATGGCGAAGTGATTTTTCCCGTTCGCGGACAAGGAAGCTGATTGTTCTATATAGTTAAGCAGAAAAAAAGGATGCTGTGCTGCAGCATCCTTTTTAGAGGAAAGTATTTTTTAACGGTTTTTCTTCTTGACATAGTAATTGAGAATTCCGCCTCCCACAATGATGACCAGGGCGATCATGACTACTTTTTTGGCCGCTTCCTGGGGAAGATCGTCTTTGGATCCTATGGTTTCCGCATAAAATGTGAAGGTATATTCGATTTCATGGGGAGTACCCATTGCCGTTGTATCCGCTATGTGGACAAGAGGCTTGTCAAGAGCAAGGATGGGAATGGTAAAAAGAGAATTTCCGCCATCGGTATTTTCGTTTAAATATTTGACCCCGTCTACGATCATGTAATCGTAATTGGGACTGCTCCACTGAAGCTGTGCATAGGCTCTGGCATCTTTGACGATCATCAGGGCAGGGGAGGAAACGCCGGCTTTGCCGCTTCCGCCGATACATTCCACCTGAATGGAATATTCACCGTCTGCCAGATCAATGGTCATGGCAGAATCTGAGGCATACACAGTCATACAGGAAATGAGAAGCAGGAGAGCTGCAGAGAGAAAAATCCTGCAGACCTCTGTGATTTTAGTTTTATTTAACATGGAAAGCTCCGTCCTTTCATTGATTATGATTTGATTATAATGTGATTCTAATAGGATGTCAATAAAAGGGCGTAAGATAAATAATAGGAAAAACAACAGGAGGAACAGTGATGAAAGGAATTTTTATAGGAGTAGGAGTAGGACCGGGAGATCCGGAGCTTATGACATTAAAGGCAGTGCGGATGATCCGCGAAAACGAGGTGATCGCAGTGCCCGGAAACGATGTGAAGGAAACAGTTGCATATAAGATCGCAGTACAGGCTGCACCGGAGCTGGAGCAGAAAGAGCTTCTTCCTGTTTATATGCCTATGGTACTTGACCGCAGGATTATGGAAGAGAATCATAAGAAGGGAGCTGCCCTTGTAGAGGAATATCTGGAAAAAGGAAAAAACGTAGTTTTTCTCACTCTCGGAGATCCGACGATTTATTCCACCTTCTCCTATCTTCAGAAAATCGTGGAAGAAGACGGCTATGAGACAAGTCTTGTAAGCGGAATTACTTCTTTTTGTGCCACAGCCGCAAGAGTGAACAAGCCTCTTGTGGAATGGAATGAACAGCTTCATGTGATTCCTGCTGTACATAAGCTGGAGGAGAAGCTTGACGGTGATGGAAATTATGTTCTGATGAAATCCGGAAGAAAGATGAATCAGGTAAAGGAAATTCTTTCCCAGAGCAATAAGGATGTCATAATGGTAGAAAACTGCGGAATGGACAATGAACGCATTTACAACAGCATAGAGGAAATTCCGGATGACGCAGGCTACTATTCTCTGATCATAGCGAAGGAGCCCAAGGGCGCAGATGATTGAACTGAAAAATCTGACAAAAAAATTTGACGATTTCACAGCAGTGGATTCCATAAATCTGGAAATCGGAAAAGGGGAGTTTTTCGGACTGCTGGGGGCGAACGGTGCGGGAAAGACCACGACGATCAGTATGCTTTCCACACTGCTCCTTCCCACCTCTGGGGAAATCTACATTGACGGTCAGCTCCTTTCAAGGAAGCGTCCGGAATTGAAGCGTAAATTAAGTGTAGTCACCCAGGAATATTCCATGAGGCAGGACATGAATATGGATGAGATCATGGAGTATCAGGGGAGACTTTATTTCATGCCCCGCAGGCAGATCAGGGAGAGGACGGAGGAGCTTTTGCGTTTTTGCGATCTCATCGATTACAGAAAGCGCAGCGTGCGCAAGCTGTCCGGGGGAATGAAGAGAAAGCTCATGGTATGCAGAGCCCTTCTCACAGAGCCGGAAATTCTCCTCCTGGATGAGCCTACAGCCGGAATGGACCCCATTTCCAGACGACAGATGTGGAATCTTCTGCGCAGATTAAACGAGCAGAACCTGACCATCCTTCTCACAACACATTATATTGAGGAGGCCCAGTCTCTCTGCAGCCGGGTGGCTCTGATGCAGAAGGGGCGGCTGCAGGAGGTAAATACTCCGGCAGCGTTTATTGAGAGTCTTGGAAATCATGCAGTCGATGTGAGCACACCGGAAGGAGTGGAGACGAAATATTTCCATGACCGAAAAGATGCCATTGCCTTTCTTTCCGGTGTTGGGGGAAAAGCAGCTCTGCGGGAAACGACTCTTGAGGACGTATTTGTGGAACGGGTGGGGATCCACCTGACCCAGAAGTGACGGGAGGAGTCTGACCATGGGAATTATTACTATTTTATGGGAAAAATGGACGGAGTTTAAGAGAGATTTCTACAAGATCACTCTGGCTGCTATGGTGGCTCCGCTGATGTATCTGATCGTATTCGGAATGGGAATCCAGACGATGTCCCACGGGGAACCTTATCTGAACTTTCTGATCCCCGGTGTGGTGGCGCTGACGACCATGAACGGAAGCTTTAACGCCATTGCGCAGAATCTCAATGTCCAGAGATTATATGAGAAGGCTTTTGACCAGGTTATGATCTCGCCTACGCCTCTGTGGCAGTTTATTGTGGGACAGATTCTGGGAGGAAGTCTCCGCGGCTTATACGCAGGCTGCGTGATCCTGGTTCTCACAGCCCCAATCCGTACAGGACTTGTATTTAACGGCTTTTCGTTTCTGGTGATGCTGCTCAACGGGGCGGTATTTTCCGCAATTGGAGTGGTCGTTTCTTTTCTGGCAAAAAATCATGCGGATGTGCCGCGGTTTTCCAATTACATCATTATGCCCATGGCATATTTGTGCAATACTTTTTTTGCCATTGACAGTATGCCCGGAAATATACGCCGGGTGGTGGGGATCCTGCCCCTTTCCCAGGCAAGCGCCATGATCCGCACCATATCTGCAGGGGGAACTGCGGATATCAGGGGAATTGCCATTCTGATCTTATATCTTGTGGTATTTACCGGAATTGCATTCTGGTTTATATACAAAAAGAAAAACTTGTAATAAAATCGCTTTCTCAGAAAAACAGGAGGAAAGAAGCATGAAAAGCAGATTTGTAAAAGCGCTGGTTTTGGCTTTGACAGCAGGAGCTGTGATGACAGGGAGCATCCCGGTATCTGCGGCGGAAGAAAAAACAGAGGCAGTGAAAGATACAGAAGAAGGTACACAGGAGCAGGATGCGCTGAAGGACGGCGTCTATTCTGCGAAATTTGACACAGACAGCGGAATGTTTCATGTAAATGAATCCCAGGACGGAAAGGGCGTTCTTACGGTAAAAGACGGAAAAATGACCATTCATGTCAGCCTTGTTTCCAAGAGTATCCTGAATCTTTTCCCGGGACTGGCAGAGGATGCTGAGAAAGAAGGGGCAGAGCTCCTTGAGCCTACCACAGATTCTGTAACCTACAGCGACGGATATACAGAGGAGGTCTATGGCTTCGATATTCCGGTGCCGTATCTTGACCGGGAATTTGATCTTGCCCTGATCGGAAAAAAAGGAAAATGGTACGATCATAAAGTAAGTGTCTCCGAAGCCACGCCTTTGGAAGCGGAAGGAAAATCCGTGGAGGAGCTGAAGCTTGAGGATGGAAGCTATACGGTTGACGTAGTTCTTGAGGGAGGCTCCGGCAAAGCGACAGTGGAAAGTCCGGCAGCCCTTGAGATCAAGGACGGAAAAGCATTTGCAGTTCTTGTATGGAGCAGTCCGAATTACGACTATATGCTGGTTGACGGCGAAAAATATGAAAGAACCAATACAGAGGGAAATTCAGCCTTTGAGATTCCCGTTTTGGGATTTGATTATCAGATGCCGGTCATTGCAGATACGGTTGCCATGAGCACACCTCATGAAATTGAGTATACATTACAGTTTGATTCCGCTTCTGTGAGGGAAGCAGACTGACAGAAGGTGATGCAGTGAAGAAAGTATTAAAAAGAATGATCCCTGTGCTTTTTCTTGTCTTTGCCTGCGCAGCGCCGGTGTTGGCGTCCGGTGAGAGAGAGGAGGTTCCGGGACTTGAATTTTCCCACAGCATGGAGCTTTCCTATGCGGAAGAATTCAGCGTGGATTACTATGAGGGTGGCTATAAGCTCCTTACGATCCGGGAGGAAGGGAAGTTTCTCGTTGTGCCGGAGGAGGGAGCTGTTCCGGAAGGACTGAATCCGGATATTGCCGTGCTTCAGCAGCCCCTGGATCATATTTATCTTGTGGCAACCTCAGCCATGGACCTTTTTAGGGCAGTGGGAGGAATAGAGAATATCCGTCTTTCCGGGACAAAGGAGGACGGCTGGTATATTCAGGAGGCGAAGGATGCCCTTGCGTCCGGAGAAATGCTTTATGCGGGGAAATATAATGCCCCGGACTATGAGCTCATTCTCAGCGAGGGCTGTGATCTTGCAGTGGAATCTACAATGATCCACCACACTCCGGAGGTAAAGGAAAAACTGGAGCAGTTTGGAATTCCGGTTCTTGTGGAGCGCTCCAGCTATGAAGCCCATCCTCTTGGAAGAACGGAATGGATCAGGCTTTACGGCGCTGTCCTGAACAGGGAAGAGGAAGCGGACCGGGTGTTCCGGGAACAGGCGGAGAAGCTTGAGAAAATTTCCTCCGAAAAAAACACAGGCAAAACAGTGGCGTTTTTTTATATCAATTCCGTAGGCGCTGTGAATGTGAGAAAAAGCAACGACTATGTATCAAAGATGATCGAGCTTGCAGGAGGCGTCTATGTTCCTGAGGATACAGGGGCAGACGAC
>DXXQ01000124.1 GCA_019416265.1 Clostridiales bacterium
ATGGGATCCTCACCATTCGCCCCGGAGAGATTATTGCTCTCTTTCCCGGAAAAGAAGGCAATTCTTACACCGTAACAGAACTGCCGGATTCCTATGGGGAAGAAACAAACTGGTTTCCGGTAAAAGAGACAGACAGGGGAACTCTTTCTTCCCGGGGAAATATGGTAAGTCTTGAAAACGCCTACCGATGGAAGGATTTCTATCTGCAAAAAACAATCACACATCAAGATTCCAAGGACTGCCAGGAGACTTTTTCTTTTCAGATTTGGGAAATCCCCTCCGAACCATCTACTGATCCAAAAGACGGCGCACCGATTCTGTTAACCAAAAAATCCTGGGAGCTTCTTGATACAGACCGAAATCCCCTAAGCCCTCCTGTCTCCGGAGAGATCGGAGAGGATGGCATCTTGAAATGCCCCTGTGCCGGAAAAATCATCCGTATCAAAAATCTGGAAGCAGATAAAACCTATCGCATCACTGAAATTAATGTCCCTGAATTTTATACCCCTGTCAATGGGGGAAGCACAGAAGTCACTATGCCTGTTTATGCCTCTGAAAAAAAAGCTGAGATCACAAACGATTTTCAGTTACGACCGCTGCGGGTTACCAAACTGGTACTGCCGAAGAACAGCGGAAGCGAAGCAGACCTCCTTCCTGAAAAAGCTTTTTCCATGCAGCTTCTGATCAAAAAGGGAAAAGAGTATGTTCCCAAAGCACATTTTCCATACACCGTGGAAAAAGGCGGACTTTCTGTTCGGACAGAGGAAACAGACGGGGAAGGCTTTTTTGAGATCTCAAGCTCTGAAACCGCCGTTTTTGATTCCTTTGGAAAAAGTGGACAGGAATACCGGATTTTTGAAATCCCGGATAAGGAATATCCTCCTGTCTATCCTCCTATGGACAGCTTTGTACAGGGAAGTTTGAAAAAAGAAGGAGATGAGGTGACCATAATAAACGGATTTCCGGGAAGTCTGATCTTTCAGAAAAAATATGTGGCTGCCCCAGGCGATTCACTTATGGAGCAGGGACTGAAAAACAGTGATTTTCTGGGAGGAACCCTTCTGGAAACAGGCTTTATGTTCGAGATAAAATCAGGCGACCGGTGGATTCAGCCGGAAATGGAATTTCTCTGTATCGATACAGATACCGGTTCTGTAAAAAAGGCTTCCGTCGGACCTGATCAGCCCCTTCTTCTCCGAGGAACAGAAGTCGCTGTTTTTCAGACTCTGAAAGAGGGTGTCCCTTTTCGCATTACAGAGCTTGCCGCATACAAACGCAGAAATCTAAAAGATACCCTGTATACGAACAGCTTTATTACCGTTTCCCAGAAGCTTCCTCAAAATGAAGCACTCTGGAGGGGATCTCGAAAGCAGGCTTATCTTGTTCCATTACCAATGAGCTTCAATCCTTTGCCATTGGGAGCCGGATCTATAAGACGATGTTTAAAGGGTCTGATCCGATACCGAAAAATGCAGAGCTTGTATTCCGGGCAGAGGAGTGGGACGGAGCCTCCTGGCAGCCTTCCAAAGGGATCCGCTACTCTGTGATGGCTCCATCCGGCGAAGGCTTTCCGGAAAAAATACAAAAAACAAAGACCGACGGTCTGATTTCCATTTTTTGCTCCGAGTCCGGAATCCCCTCCCTTCAGTTTGAACGGGATCTTCGTCCCCGTCCCCGAAAGGGAGACTTCCCGGGAGAGCTTCGGATCACAGAAGTCCCGGAGCTGTCAGATAAAGCTTTCGGCAATCTGATCGGCTATTCCTCCTCAGAACTTGTAAACAGCGAAAACAATCTTCCTCTTCACAATCTCTCCCCGGAGGATCTGGATACTTTTGTCAACTCCAATAAAAGAAAGGCTGTGGAAGTTGAAAAGAAAGCCCCTGGAAACAGCAGCCATGCCTTTACCATGAGGCTTCGGGAAGAAAGAGGCTCTGATATGCCTCCTGTTTCATCTGTTTTAGGACTTGCATACACGATCCACAATTCAGAAACAGATGAATTGCTTGGAAGCGGAGTTACGGAAGCTGACGGAAGCTTTTCCCTTTATTCCGGTCAGTACGCCAGATTTTATCTTCAGGATGGAAGCCGATGGGTGGTAACAGAAACTATGCCCTACCCCTATCATCTGGATCGCGTAGAATGCAGCGGAAATAATACGGAGGTTCTTCCCGGCGGGGAGGCCGGTATCTGTCTCCGGGATGAAGGATACAGCCGTCTCACAAGGGAAATGATCGAGTTTGGCGTTTTTGATCCCGCTTCCCATGAACGTCTGAATCTGA
Organism: Clostridiales bacterium; assembly: GCA_019416265.1. Lineage (GTDB taxonomy): Bacteria > Bacillota > Clostridia > Lachnospirales > Lachnospiraceae > Blautia_A. Next base: position 2,280 of record DXXQ01000124.1, read on the forward strand.
CGGAAGGGGACGTTGAGATCCCCGAAAGCGTTTTGTATAACGGAAAAATCATACATCTTACCGGAATCGGCTCCAATGCATTTCAGGGCTGCCGCGATCTTACATCCCTTATCCTTCCCGCCCATTTGCGTACCATTGGAAGCTTCGCCTTTCAGGGATGTCATAACCTGAAAAAGGCTGTCCTGCCGGAATCTTTACAGAAGCTGGAAACCGCTGCCTTTGCAGACTGTACCAGACTTCAGGAAATTACTCTTTCTGACAGCATAAAGACCATGGATTCTTCCGTCTTTGAAAATTGCAGGTCTCTTTGCGAAATCAGGCTTCCTGCTTCACTGAAGAAAATCTGCTCCAACACGTTCAAGGACTGTGTAAGTCTTACCCGGGCACAGCTTCCAGATACCCTTACCTCCATAGGCGAAGCTGCATTCAGCGGATGCGTCTCATTAACAGACCTTCAGATTCCCGAACACACCGGTGAAATATTATCCAATGCTTTCAGCGGCTGTACAAGTCTTACTTCCATTTCCCTTCCGGACAGAGTTTCCGTTCTCGGAGCCTCCGCTTTCAAGGATTGTACCGGCCTGACAGAGATCATCCTTTCCCCGGGACTGACTTCTGTCAGCAGTAAAACCTTTGATGGATGCCTGAGCCTGAAAAAACTTGTGCTTCCGGACAGTATAACCGCCATTGGAAACCAGGCTTTTCAAAATTGTATCCGTCTCCAGGAGATACGGCTGCCCTCAGCCCTCTGTGCTCTGGGAGCCCAGGCTTTTTTCAACTGTATCAGCTTAAAAGAGATTTCTTTGTCCGGAACCCTTTCCTCCATAGAAAACAAAAGCTTTTACGGCTGCAGCTGCCTGGAGAAGGTTGTGATTCCGGCTTCTGTTACCTCTGTTAAATACTGTGCTTTTGAGGGATGCCGTTCTCTAAGAAATCTCAGCCTTCCTGAGGGAATCCTAAAGCTGGAGGAAAACAGCTTCGCAAATACAGGACTAAGAGAAATCACCCTTCCTTCAACAATTGACAGCATTCATAACAATACGTTTCTAAACAGCGGGGAACTGGCCTGTATTAGAATTGAGAAAGAGGAGAACTCCGTAGCCGGAGCCAAATGGGGCGCCCCTCCCGCCTGTCAGGTCTTCTGGAAGGGCAGCCAGGGATCTGTTCCCCCAAAAACATATGACGAAAAAGATGCTTCTTTTTATTACGACTTTTTCGACAATATGACCTCCCTGGTTCTCCGCGCCCCCATAGACCGAAGCCTTTCCTCTGCCGTGATCCCTGAACAGGTAAACGGA
>DXXQ01000125.1 GCA_019416265.1 Clostridiales bacterium
CAGCATGGCTGCGCAGGATGTATGAGAAATCCCAGACCAGAGAGGAAAAAAGCGCATTCTCTGTGTTCCTTGAGAAATTGCAGAAATCGTGAATCCTCTGTGTGCAGAAGGACATAATTTTAACAAAATCTTAACAGAAGATACAAAAAACAATCGGGTGTTTTCCTTGTACTTCCAATTCGATGGTGCTATAATTTCCCTGTTAAAAGCTATTATTCATTTTACAAAAGGGGAAAAAATACATGGAAACTTATGAAATTTTCAGAGATCTTGCCATTATCCTGGTTTCCGCGAAGCTGTGCGGGCTTCTTGCGGGAAAGTTAAAAGCACCTCAGGTTGTGGGCGAGATTATTGCCGGTCTTCTGATCGGTCCGAGCGTTCTTGGGCTGGTGCAGCAGACTGAGCTGATCAGCGGCATGGCAGAAATCGGCGTCGTGCTTCTGATGTTCTTTGCGGGACTGCAGACAAGTCTTAAGGATCTGAAACGTACAGGATGGAAAGCGCTGCTTATTGCATGCGCAGGTGTGTTCGTGCCTCTGGCAGGCGGTTATTTCCTTTATTCCTGTTATTACGGCTTTGCACCCAATGGTTCTGCACAGTTTTATTCCGCAGTGTTTACAGGGGTGATCATGACAGCCACATCTGTCAGTATTACCGTGGCTTCCCTGCAGGAGCTTGGGTATCTGAAATCTGAGACGGGAACAACGATCATGAGTGCGGCGATCATCGATGACGTTATCGGCATCATCGTCCTTACCTTTGTTGTGGGAATGAAGGATCCCGCAACAAGTCCTTCTTCCGTAATTGTCAGCACAGTTCTTTTCTTTGTGTTTGCCATTGTGGTGGGCTATATTATTTATAAGCTGTTTAAAGCGCTGGATGCCAGATATCCGCATACAAGAAGAATTCCGATCCTTGGTTTTGTGATTGCCTTTGCCTTTGCATATCTGGCGGAGGAGTATTTCGGCATTGCAGATATTACAGGCGCTTATGTGGCGGGTATCGTGCTCTGCAGCATCGATGATTCCGATTACATAGCCAGAAAGGTTGACATCAGCTCTTACATGCTGTTTGCTCCGGTTTTCTTCTGCAGTATCGGACTGAAAACCTCAGTGGATGAAATGTCAGTATCTCTGCTGATTTTCTGCATTCTTTTTGTTCTGGTTGCCCTGCTTTCAAAGATCATTGGCTGCGGCCTGATGTCCAGGGTTCTGGGATTCAATATAAATGATTCCCTGAAAATCGGAGTAGGTATGATGACAAGGGGAGAGGTTGCCCTTATAGTGGCGCAGAAAGGACTCTCTGTGGGAATGGTGGAAAGTAAATTTTTCACAGCTGTAATTCTTCTGATTATGGTATCCTCCATCATAACACCTATTGCCCTTAAACTTTTATACAGTAAAAAAGCATAAGATACGCAGGATTCCTATTCGGATTTCTGCGTAAGGACTCGAGAGAGTCCTGAAATGGTAAAATAAAAATCCCTGTCAGCGCGACGGGGATTTTTATTTTAAAACAGAGTATTTTTGATATTTGAAAAATTATTTCTTTTTGCGGCACAGCCAGTAACAGCCGAATGCCGGAATCATTACGCCTTTTGCTTCCATTTCATATCCGGAAATCAGGTCGAGGTACATACCGTCATCTTCGTTGATCCATGCAACTCTGTCATTTTCGCAGAAATTGTAGATACCGATGAATTTTTCCTCTTCATTTTCACGAACAAGAGCCAGAATGGAAGAATCCCAGGTATCAATGGTGCGAAGAGAAGCGTCTGCACCGAATACGCTGTGAGAAGCACGGATGTGTTCCAGCTTATCAAGGGCTGGGAATAAACGGCCCTGTACTGTGTAGTCGATTTTGCGGTTATCGGCCAGATTCCAGTCGAATTCACCTCTGTGGAGATAGCGGGAATCGGAAGCTTTGTCCGGATCATTTTTGTAGGAATAATCGTTCAGCTGACCGATTTCATCGCCGCTGTAGATAACAGGAATGCCGGACTGGGAAAGCATGAACGCGTGAAGGGTGAGATCATAACGGATACCCCGTTCCACTCCTTCTTCATTTCCTTCGAAGCCGAAACGCTCAATTCCGCAAAGAGAAGCTGTGGTACCGCAGAGACGGGCATCGCCAAGCCTCGGGTCATCGTTGTAAAGCTCTCCTCTGGCAAAGGAATTCGGATATTTTCCGGTGAAGAAATCGTTCAGGTATTTCTTGTGAGCAACCTCTTCGATGGAGAAGTTTTTCAGGTAGTCATAATCAAGTCCCCAGCCAATATCGTCATGGCAGCGGAGATAATTCTGGAAAATATAATCCTTTGGAAGTCCTGCAACAATATCAAGCTGTCTGCGCAGAAGGGAAACGTCTCTTGTGGCAACAGTATGCCAGGTGCTTGCCATGGTGGTAACATTATAAAGAAGATGGCATTCCGGTTTCTCTGGTGTTCCAAAGTAAGGAACCACTTTTTCAGGAGCCATGACAACTTCGCCAAGCAGAAGCACGCCCGGGCAGACGATTTCGCTGATGATACGCATAATGCGCACAATCGTATGTACCTGGGGAAGGTTGCGGCAGTTGGTTCCAAGCTGTTTCCAAATGTACGGAACTGCGTCAAGACGTACAATATCCACACCCTTATTTGCCAGATAAAGCATATTGTAGATCATTTCATTGAGGACGATAGGATTTTTGTAGTTTAAATCCCACTGATAGGGATAAAAAGTAGTCATGACATGTTTCTGAATATCATCGTACCAGGTGAAATTGCCGGGCGCAGTGGTCGGGAAAACTTCCGGGCAATGCTGCTCATACATAGCCGGAACGTCATAGTTATCAAAGAAGAAGTAGCGATCCTGATATTCTTTTTCTCCTGCACGGGCGCGGCGTGCCCATGGGTGATCCTCAGAGGTGTGATTCATGACGAAATCAAGGCAGACACTGATGCCGTTTTCGTGGCATTTTGCTGTCAGTTCAGCAAAATCATCCATGGTTCCCAGTTCAGGCTGTACCTGACGGAAATCCGCTACTGCATAGCCGCCGTCACTTTTACCCTTGGGAGAGGCAAGAAGAGGCATGAGATGCAGATAATTAACATTACATTCACGGATATAGCCCAGCTTTTCTTCCAGACCCTTCAGGGTTTTTGAGAAGTTGCTGACATACATCATCATTCCCAGAAGATCATTGCGTTTGTACCAGTTCGGATCAGCCTCGCGCTTCCGGTCAGAAGCCTGAAGCGCCGGGTTTCGGTCTGCATAGAAACCGCGCATATCAGCGATCAGGTCGTTGAAGTGCATCATTACATAAGGATTGTCCTGGTAAAGTTCGCAGTAGAGCCATTTCAGTTCGTCCACATGACGGTTGAAACGTGCCTCGTAAACATCCCAGTCCACATCAGGAATAGGTTTTTCAGTTGTAAGCTTCACAGGTTCGACTTTTTTCGTCTCCACCTTCACAGGCTCTGTCTTGGAAGTCTCGATCTTCACAGAATCTACCTTTTTTGTTTCCACCTTTACAGGCTCTGTCTTGGAAGTTTCGATTTTCACAGAATCTACCTTTTTTGTTTCCACCTTCACAGGTTCTGTTTTGGAAGTCTCGATCTTCACAGGATCTACCTTTTTTGTTTCCACCTTCACAGGCTCTGTTTTAGAAGTTTCGATTTTAGCAGGCTCGACTTTTTTTGTTTCGACCTTTATCGGTTCTGCTTTAGGAGAATCGGCCTTTACCGGTTCTGCATTTACAGTTTCAATTTTTGCTGTTTCTGTTTTTTTAAGGGCAGCAGCCTTTTTTTTCTGGAGTCTTTTTTTTGCCATTGTTATCCTCCCTTAATCATTTAAAAAGCCGCAACTGCCTCTTCCTCTATCTCCTCTGTCAGACAGTTGCGAAAGCCACTATGATTGTACAGTTGAAGCGCCTAAAAGTCAAGTTTTAGAAATTCAGGGGTTCTGTTTTTGAACACATTATAATAGGAAAAACCGCAGGCCTGAAGAACGCGGACAGCTTTGGCAAAGTCGTAACCTATCTTATCAGGAGTATGGGCATCGGCTCCGATGGTGATGATCTCACCGCCCAGCTCCCGGTAACGGCGGATTATGGAAGTGCAGGGATTGGGTTCTCCAAGACCGTAATGGTATCCCCCTGTGTTAAGCTCGATCCCTTTTCCCATGGAAATGATCTTTTCCAGGATTCTATCCAGAATATCCCTGTATTTTTCATAGGAATAATCCCGGTTTTTATTTGGGCCGTAGCGGACGATATAATCGATATGGCCATAGACATCCATGCCGTCAAAGGCATCGAGATTTTCCAGAATTGACTGGAAATATTCTCTGTAACAGTCTTCCTCCCGGCGGTCCTGATAGAAATCAGGATAATAGGGATCTGCTCCATGGACAAGGTGGGAAGAGCCAATGACAAAGTCAAAGGGATAATCCCTGAGAAGCTGGTGATATGTCTTAGAAAGATGGGGCTGCAGCCCAAGCTCAATACCAAATCTTATATCAATTTGATTTTGATATTTTTCCTTCAGGCGGAAAAGACATTCTCTGTAGGCAGGAAGATCCACAGTGAAAGAAAGACCGCCGGGAGATACAGGATAATCGGTGTCCTGATGCTCCGTAAAAATAATACCTGCCATTTTTCGGGAAATTGCTTCCTGGATCATTTCTTCCATGGGGGTAGGGGAGTCGGAAGAAAAAGAGGAATGCATATGGCAGTCCCATAATATTTCGTTCATGTATAAACCTCCGCGTTTCCGGGCAGAATCAGGGAGAGACGGTTCCCGGATTCTGCTCCTTTGCTGTATCGGAAATATTATAACACATTTCTTTATGGAAAATTATGAGCTTTTTTATAAAATATACTTGAATTTTTGTTCAGAATTCGGTACAATACAATATAGGTTGACGTTTCTTTAACAAACTTATAGGGACGTCATAATTACCACTTAATTCATAGGAGGAATTTATCATGGCAGTAAAAGTTGCAATTAATGGTTTTGGACGTATTGGACGTCTTGCATTCCGTCAGATGTTTGGAGCAGAAGGATTTGAAATCGTAGCAATCAACGATTTAACATCTCCTGAAATGCTTGCTCACTTATTAAAATATGATTCAACTCAGGGTAGATACGCTCTTGCTGATACAGTAACAGCTGGAGAAGATACTATCACAGTTGACGGAAAAGAAATCAAAATTTATGCAAAAGCTAACGCTGCAGAACTTCCATGGGGAGAAATCGGTGTAGACGTAGTTCTTGAGTGTACAGGTTTCTATACATCTAAAGATAAAGCTCAGGCTCATATCGATGCAGGTGCTAAACATGTTATCATTTCCGCTCCGGCTGGAAACGATCTGAAAACAATCGTTTACAATGTAAACCATGAGACACTTACAAAAGATGACCACATCATCTCCGCAGCTTCCTGTACAACAAACTGCTTAGCTCCAATGGCTAAAGCTCTTAACGATCTTGCACCGATCAAAACTGGTATCATGTGCACAATCCACGCTTACACAGGCGATCAGATGACACTTGACGGACCACAGAGAAAAGGTGATAAGAGAAGATCCCGTGCAGCTGCATGCAACATCGTTCCAAACAGCACAGGTGCTGCTAAAGCTATTGGTCTTGTTATCCCAGAGCTTAACGGCAAATTAATCGGCGCTGCTCAGCGTGTTCCAACCCCAACAGGTTCTACAACTATCTTAACAGCAGTTGTTGAAGGAAACGTTACAAAAGAGCAGATCAACGACGCTATGAAAGCAGCTTCCAACGAATCCTTCGGATACAATACAGACGAAATCGTTTCCAGCGATATCGTAGGTATGAGATTTGGTTCCCTGTTTGATGCTACACAGACAATGGTTCTTCCATTAGACAACGGCACAACACAGGTACAGGTAGTTTCCTGGTATGACAACGAAAACTCCTACACAAGCCAGATGGTTCGTACAATCAAACACTTTGGTAAACTTCTGAACGCTTAATCAGCAGGCAGAATAAGACTCAGTGAAGGGGTCCGGTCTGGTATGGACCGGACCTCTTTTTTTATACGGAGCTTAGTTGTTTCACAGGTAACACAGGCTATGTGAATTATTAAAAGTTAAGGAGGCATAAAAAATGCTGAATAAAAAATCTGTTGATGATATTAACGTAAAAGGTCAGAAAGTCCTCGTTAGATGCGACTTTAACGTTCCTCTTCAGGATGGAAAAATCACAGACGAAAACCGTCTTGTTGCAGCTCTTCCTACAATCAAAAAATTAATCGCTGATGGTGGAAAGGTTATCCTTTGCTCTCACCTTGGTAAACCGAAAGGAGAGCCAAAACCAGAGTTATCTCTTGCACCGGTTGCAGTACGTCTTTCTGAGTTACTTGGTCAGGAAGTTAAATTTGCAGCTGATCCGGAAGTAGTTGGACCAAATGCAAAAGCAGCTGTAGAAGCTATGAAAGATGGCGAGGTTATTCTTCTTGAGAATACACGTTATCGTGCAGAAGAAACAAAGAACGGCGAAGAATTCAGCAAAGAGCTTGCTTCTCTTTGTGATGTATTTGTAAACGATGCATTCGGTACAGCTCACAGAGCTCACTGCTCTAACGTTGGTGTTACAAAATTTGTTGACACTGCAGTAGTTGGATACCTGATGCAGAAAGAAATCGATTTCTTAGGAAATGCCGTAAATAATCCGGAAAGACCATTCGTAGCAATTCTTGGCGGAGCAAAAGTATCCAGTAAGATTTCTGTAATTAACAACCTTCTTGACAAAGTTGATGTTCTCATCATTGGTGGTGGAATGTCTTATACATTCACAAAAGCACACGGTGGAAACATTGGTACTTCTCTTTGCGAGGACGATTACTTACAGTATGCTCTTGATATGGAGAAAAAAGCAGAAGAAAATGGCGTAAAACTGCTTCTTCCTGTAGATAACAGAATTGGTGATGCATTCTCTAACGACTGCAACATCCAGATTGTTAAGCGCGGTGAGATTCCGGATGGCTGGGAAGGCATGGATATCGGACCTGAAACAGAGAAACTCTTCTCTGATGCAGTGAAAGATGCTAAGACTGTTGTATGGAACGGACCGATGGGCTGCTTCGAAATGCCGAACTTTGCTCATGGTACAGAAGCAGTTGCAAAAGCACTTGCTGAAACTGATGCAACAACTATCATCGGCGGCGGTGACTCTGCAGCAGCTGTTAATATCTTAGGATATGGCGATAAAATGACTCATATTTCTACAGGCGGCGGCGCTTCTCTTGAATTCCTTGAGGGCAAAGAGCTTCCGGGCGTAGCAGCAGCTAACGATAAATAATAAAGCAGCAGCTTAATATATACAAGTAGGAGAATAATAAAATGGCAAGAAGAAAAATTGTCGCTGGTAACTGGAAAATGAACATGACACCAAGCGAAGCAGTTAAATTAGTAGAAACACTGAAACCATTAGTAGCTAACGAAGAAGTTGATGTTGTATTCTGCGTACCTGCAATCGACATCATTCCTGTTGTTGAAGCCTGCAAAGGAACAAACATCCAGGTTGGCGCTGAGAATATGTACTTCGAAGAAAAAGGTGCATACACAGGAGAAATCTCCCCTGCAATGCTTACAGATGCAGGCGTTAAATATGTAGTTCTCGGACATTCTGAGAGACGTGAATATTTCGCTGAAACAGATGCAACTGTAAACAAAAAAATGCTGAAAGCTTTCGAGCACGGTCTTACACCGATCATGTGCTGCGGTGAGACTCTTGAGCAGAGAGAGCAGGGCGTTACTATGGACTTCATCCGCCAGCAGGTTAAGATCGGATTCCAGAACGTAACAGCAGATCAGGCAAAAATAGCAGTAATCGCTTATGAGCCAATCTGGGCTATCGGAACAGGCAAAACAGCTACAACTGAGCAGGCTCAGGAAGTTTGCGCAGGTATCCGTACATGCATCGCTGAAATCTACGATGAAGCTACAGCAGAAGCAATCCGCATCCAGTACGGCGGATCTGTAAATCCTGCAACAGCACCGGAATTATTCGTACAGAACGACATCGACGGCGGTCTTGTAGGCGGCGCAAGCCTTAAAGCAGACTTCGGCCAAATCGTAAATTACAAATAATTTTTGTTCAAAATTAAATAGAATCAGAAGAAAACTGATCGTGTCCCAACGAGAAGAAACCCCTGTGCCTTGGCACAGGGGTTTTTAATTTCTCATAGAAGAAATTTCAGGATTTGCAGCAAGTTTTTGGATGGATTTTTTATATATTTTTAATACCTGATATGGAGTTAGCCCCAGAATTTCAGCTGCCTGCTTATAAGTGAGTTTTTTGGCTCCTTTGAGATTTACAACACATAGAAAAACTTCTTTTTCTTCACAGGTTGAAATTTCGCAAATAGTTTGTATTATACAATTCTCCTCTTCCGTATCCATAAAGAAATCTTCAGCAGAGGGAGATGCAGCAGTAGGAAAAGGATCAAAAGTATCGAGAGAGACATGCTTGCTGTGTTCAAGTATTTCGAGTAAATTTCTGACTGTAAAGGCAGATAAATGGGGACAGGCATGCAGGATGTCAGTGACAGAAGGGAGATGATCTGAGTCCAAAATTCCAATTTGCTTTATAATGTCCTTATATATAGAGAAATAATAAGGAGTTATTCCATATATATAATGACAGTGATTGCGTATAGTTTCAATAAAGGGACCCTTGAAGTAGGTTGTAGGGCATGAAATATCAGCATCATACTTGTCGATATGTGTAAGAAAACAGACCATTAGATCATGTTCAAAATCTTCCAGGTCTTTTTTGATGTAAGCATTTTTCCCTGAAGACAGGAAGGAATTTAAAAGAAAAAAACCATATTGTTTAATTGAATCAAAAAGGAAAAGGAGTAATTTCTGAAGTTCTTCCTCCTGTTCTTTTGTTCGTTCAGTTGAAGCTTTGAGTTCTTTTATAACAGGCAGATTTGTCTTAAAATCAGTACGTTGCTTAGACATATGTTTTCTCCTTTGCATAATAATACAATTATAGCAGGAATTTATTGCTTTATAAAGAGATAGAGGTAATAATGTACAAATTAGTTACGAAAAATACTTGCATTCATTGATAGAAACGATATACTTAAAGGGGGCTGTACGGCAGTGTCGTGTGACAGGCTGCTACAGGATAAGGAAAGGAGAAAATCATGTCATTAGTATCAAACTTGTTTTTGCTGTTTGTGGCAGCATGTGTGATCGTGTACTATCTGGTGCCGTCGAAGCTGCAGTGGCTGGTGCTGCTGTGCTTCAGTTATCTTTATTATATAGCAGGCGGAATCCGGTATCTCGGTTTCATGCTTTTTTCCACGGCAGTTACTTATCTGGCTGCTCTGGGAATAGAGAGGCTTGAAGAAAAAGGGAAACACAGCAGTGCGAAAAGGCTGCTGGTTATTGGATTGATTCTGAATTTCGGTATGCTTGGAGCAATTAAATACACGAATTTCGCAGTGGAGAATCTTAACGCTTTATTTCATATGAATCTGAGAGGCATGGAACTTTTGCTTCCACTTGGAATATCCTTTTACACCTTTCAGTCTTCCGGATATCTTCTGGATGTATACTGGAAAAGGTGCAGGGCGGAGAAACAGCCGCTGAAATATGCCCTGTTTGTATCCTTCTTTCCGCAAATCCTTCAGGGACCAATCGGAAGATACAGTCGTCTGGCAGAGCAGCTTTATGCACCCCACAGATTTGAGGGGAAAAATATCGCACAGGGATTTGAGAGGATTCTGTGGGGGTTTTTCAAAAAGATGATTCTGGCTGACTGGGCAGCGGTTTTCGTAGACGCTATCTTCGGAAATCCGGATCAGTACAGCGGACTGGCGCTTTTTGGAGTATTATTTTACACAATTCAGTTATATGCTGATTTTTCCGGTGGAATGGATGTGGTTATTGGTATTGCATCTATGTTCGGGATTGAAATGGACGAGAACTTTAAACGTCCGTTTTTCGCAGTCTCTATTACAGATTTCTGGCATCGCTGGCACATCACGTTGGGTACCTGGATGAAGGATTATGTTTTTTACCCGGTTACCTTATCCGGCTGGATGAACCGATTCGGAAAATGGGCAAAAAAAGTATTCGGCAAAAAAACAGGGCGTACACTGCCAATCTGTCTGGCGAATCTGATAGTCTTTTTCGTCGTAGGCGTATGGCACGGCGCTGCCTGGAAATATATTGTTTACGGCTTATATAACGGTATTATTATCGCGTTCAGCGGACTTATGGCGGGACAATACAGAAACTGGAAAAAGAAACTCAATATTACAGGAAAAGAGAACTGGTTTCATATATTTGCAATTGTAAGAACATTTATTCTTGTAAATATCAGTTGGTTCTTTGACAGGGCAGATACTGTGGGACAGGCATTTCATATGATGAAGCTTTCTGTGACGAAATTTACGCCTTCCGAACTGCTTCTTATTCCGGCAGGAAGAGAAGGAACCGCTTTTACACCTTATGCGCTGCTGATTCTGGCTGTGGGCTGTGTAATTCTCTTTATGGTTAGTTTCCTTCAGGAACGGGGAATGAAGATAAGAGAAACACTTTCGAAACGCAGTCTTCCGATTACGGTAGCTGTGTATATGGTTTTATTAATATCTATTGGATTATTTGGATCTACAGCAGTTGCGAGGGGATTTATTTATGCACAATTTTAGAAAAATATTAAAAACATTTCTGGTTCTGGCTGTTTGTGCAGGTATTCTTGCCGGACTTGATCTGGCGCTTTATCCGTGCACATTTATGCGAAACGATATCCATTCTGTAACTACGAGGCAGTATGATGATATTATCGTGGGTACTTCCCATGGAAAAATGGGAATCGACCCGGAGAGCATGGAGGAAATCACGGGCAGAACCGGTCATAACATTTGCGTGGGCGGAGAATACGGAATTGACGCGTATTATATTACGAAACTGATTCATGAGAAACAGAAGCCGAAAAGAATCATATATGAGGTGGATCCGGGCTATTTTGTGACAGAAAAGGAAGAGGGAAATAATTATCTTTTGTTTTATCATGAATTTCCGTTTTCTAAAACAAAGCTGGAATATTTCTGGAATTCGATCGCAAAATGCAATTTCAGGACAGTCCTGTTCCCGTGGTATGAATATTCTCTCAGCTACGAGCTTCCAAAAATAAAGGAAACATTTACAAAAAAAGTGACAGGGGATTACAGCGTATCAGACTTAAAGAGCGATTCACAGGAATATCATGAAAACGGTTTTATTGAAAGATATCCGGTGGATGTCAGAAAACTGAAAAAATCAGAGCCAAAGCTTTACGAAGAAGGAATGGTCAATGAGGAAAATATGGAATATTTAAAGAAGCTTATTGACTACTGTAAGGCAAATGAAATTGAATTTGTGGCAGTGACAACACCGATTCCTATTGATACGCTCAGGGATTACAGTGACAATTACAATGCTGCCTGGAGATTTTTCGGTGAGTTTTTTGACAAAGAGGGTGTGGAATATCTGAATTTTAATACGCAGTATTTCAAGGCTTTCACTCATGATCTCAGAGCATATACAGATTATGACGGACATTTGAACGGACAGGCTGCCAGAGATTATTCAAAGGTTCTGGCAGAATTTCTGAAATAAAGAAGAGGAGGGGTAATATGAAGACAAGTATTCTGGAATATCTGGAAGACTCTTCAAAGAGATTTCCAGATAAAACAGCATTTGCAGACGAACACAGTTCCTGTACCTTCCGGGAACTGGAAACAACTGCAAGGAGGACTGGATCAGCTCTTGCGAAATATTTTGTTCCAAGAAATCCCGTTCCTGTTTTCATGGAAAAAAGTGTGGAAACAATCGGAGTTTTTATGGGCGCAGTTTACGCAGGATGCTTCTATGTCCTGATGGATACAAAACAGCCGGCAAGCAGACTGAACCAGATTCTGGAAATTCTGGACAGCGAAGTGATCGTTACTTCCGAAAAATATTTGGAGGATCTGAAGAAGCTTGACTTTAAGGGAGAGGTACTTCTTGCAAAAAATCTCGCAGAAGAGACGGAAAATAAAGAACTTCTTAAGGAAATCAGGGCTCAGGCAGTGGATGTGGATCCTTTGTACGGGATTTTCACATCAGGCTCCACAGGAGTTCCCAAGGGCGTTGTAGTCGGACACAGATCCGTACTTGACTTTATAGATTGTTTTACAGAGCTTTTTGACATTACAGAAAAGGATGTCATAGGTAATCAGGCGCCTTGGGATTTCGATGTTTCTGTCAAGGATATTTATTCCGGCCTGAAAACAGGAGCAACTGTACAGATTATCCCGAAGCAGATGTTCTCTTTCCCTACGAAGCTGATTGATTATCTGATAGAGAGAGAAGTGACAACCCTGATATGGGCTGTTTCTGCATTGTGTATCATTTCAACTCTGAATGGATTTGAATATAAGGTACCGGATAAGATAAAGAAAATCTTGTTTTCCGGAGAGGCTATGCCAGTGAAACACTTAAATATCTGGAGAAAATATCTTCCGGAAGTAATGTATGTCAATATTTACGGACCGACAGAAATTACCTGTAACTGCACATACTATATCATTGACAGGGAATTCCAGCCGGGAGATGTGCTTCCTATGGGAAAAGCGTTTCCGAATGAAAAGGTATTTCTTCTGGATGAGGAAAATCAGCTGATCACCGAAAAAAATAAAACCGGTGAGTTATGTGTGACAGGAAGTGCTTTGGCATTGGGATATTATAAAAACAGAGAACAGACAGAGAAGGCTTTTGTGCAGAATCCCTTAAATGACAGATATCTTGAGATGATGTACAGGACAGGTGATCTGGCATACTATAATGACCTTAGGGAATTATGCTTTGCATCCCGCAAGGATTTTCAGATTAAGCATATGGGACATCGTATTGAACTTGGCGAAATTGAAGCTGCAATGGAAAAGATTCCGGAGATTATCAGAAGCTGCTGTATCTTTGACAGTGCGAAAAGTAAGATTGTGGCATTTTATGAGGGAGATATTGAAAGAAGACCTCTTGCAAGGGCGCTGGGACAGTATGTACCCGCATTTATGGTTCCCAATGTGTTCCGTCAGGTGGAGAGAATGCCTCTTACCAAGAATGGGAAAATTGACAGGAAGGCTCTGACTGCCGCTTATCAGGAGGAGAAAAAATGAGTTCCGGTTATGGTTTTTTAGACGAATTGATAGAGAAAGAAAAGACACCGACTCCTGCATATGTTTTTGACCTGGATCATATGAAAGCTTATGTGAAAAAAGTAAAAAGCTGTCTTGGAAAAAATGTCCGCTTATGTTATGCTATGAAGGCAAATCCCTTTCTTACAGGGCCGATGATGGAGGTGGTTACTTCATTTGAGGTGTGTTCACCGGGAGAGTTCAGAATCTGTGAACGAGTGGGAATCCCAATGGAAAGGATTGTTCTTTCGGGAGTGTATAAGAATCCGGAGGACATGGAATACGTACTTTCTACATATGGCGGCAAAGGCGTTTATACAGTGGAGTCGGCGCAGCATTTAAAGATTCTTAATGACATTGCAAAGAGGCTTGGAATGAAGATTCCGGTACTGATCCGCGTGACAAGCGGCAATCAGTTCGGAGTAGATGAGAAGGAGCTTCGGGGGATGATATCTGAAAGGGATACATATCCGGGAGTGGAGATGAAGGGAATTCAGTTTTACTCAGGAACCCAGAAGAAAAATCTGGAGCAGATGAGAGAAGAACTGAAATATCTGGATTGTCTTATTAAGGAGCTTAGCGAAGAATGCGGATTTAAGGCAGAGGTTCTGGAATACGGACCAGGTTTTTTTGTTCCGTATTTTAAAAAGGATAAGTGTCCGGAAATGGAAGAGATGTTGGCAGAATTCGGAGAAATTCTGGAGGGGCTTACCTATAAAGGAGAAATCGTTCTGGAAATGGGAAGATTTCTTGCAGCTTCCTGTGGATACTACATTACGTCTATTGCAGACAGGAAGGTGAATAAGGAGCAGTCCTATGTAATTCTGGATGGAGGTATCAACCACCTGAATTATTATGGGCAGGCGATGGCAATGAAGCAGCCTTTCTGTAAACAGTATACAAAAGATGGTACAGAAAAAAAAGAAGGTGAGGAAGAAGCATGGAATCTCTGCGGTGCACTGTGTACTGTCAGCGATGTGATTGTAAAAAACTTCCCACTGCGTAAACCATGTATTCATGATATACTGGTATTTGAGCGGGTAGGTGCTTATTCCGTGACAGAAGGAATATATTTATTCCTCAGCCGTCCTCTTCCCAGAATCTATTTCTGGACAGAGAAGGACGGGCTGAAACTGGTACGGAAGGATGTACATACAGATTTATTAAATTCAGAGAAATAAGGAGAGAAAGAGTAATGGATGAATTAATTGAAATTCTGGAAGAAATCCAGCCGGATGCAGACTACGAAAACTGTGATACCCTGATTGATGACGGAATCCTGGATTCCTTTGCAATTTTGTCAATTGTAAGCGAACTTCAGGATACTTATGGAATTACAATCACTCCGGCAGATATCATCCCTGAGAACTTCAATTCAGCAGAAGCGCTCTGGGATATGGTCTGCAGATTAAAAGACTGATATTCAAAAGCAGAAAAAACTTCAGGAGAAGACCCGATCTCGAAAGAGAGGGGCTTCTCTTTTTTTTAAAAAAGAGCATCAGATGAGAAATAAAAGCATTTTTCGTCCAATTCTCCCGAAGCTCTTTTAATGTACTGGCGTTTGTGTGGGAAAAAATAGCGAACATGGAATCAATAAACTGTTCACGCTGTTCGACTCCCATGTCAGAGACAAAGCTTTTCAGAGTGCGGTCAATGAATCTGCTGCTGGTTGTTACATCATCCAGATACAGAAAATGGTTCCGTTCTGCCAGCCAGGAGTAAATATCGTGCTGTAAGAATCCGCCTTTTTGGATACTTTTTATGATGATACACTGTTCTTCATGCTCAAGAAGCATTCCCACAATGGAAGACGGAGGGATAATTCTGAATT
Source organism: Clostridiales bacterium (assembly GCA_019416265.1). Classification (GTDB taxonomy): domain Bacteria; phylum Bacillota; class Clostridia; order Lachnospirales; family Lachnospiraceae; genus Blautia_A. Next base: position 15,019 of record DXXQ01000125.1, read on the forward strand.
GCTTATAGATAAATCTCCACGCCATTTCAGATGGTCAAATATATTTGCCATGATCTGCCATCTCCTGTCAGTGGTCTTCATGCCGGATTCTCAGCGAAACAGTCTGCGTATCTGCCGCTGGTCAATTTCTGTGATTCTTTTTAAAGGAATTCCGGCAGCGGCAAAGGCTTTGTCTTTTAAATGATCCCGCTTTCTGGCATCTCTTGTGTCATGAGTGCTGTCGTCTAATTCCAGTGCAAAAAGCACATGAAGATCCCGGTCGCAAATTACGAAATCTACATGCTTCTGGGCAATTTTATGAAAATATTTCATGTACTGTCTTTTATCTGTTACGGCGAGCAAATCCTTAACGCCGACTTTGGGGCAGATAATATAATGATATTCTTCAGCCACTTCCCGTAAGAGGAGATAAAAACGGTATTCTCTTTTCGTAAGAAGATGCTTGGCTGCATAGGGATAATAGTTCTTTTTGCGATAGAAAAGAAAGAGAAGGATAAGCAAAAGGAAGCCGGCGCTTATACAGGGAATGTACCAGAGAGATTCCATCTGTTTCTACCTCCGTAAATTGTAATCGAACATACATTCTATAACATCTTTTATTGTAAATGATTTGCAGAAAAAATGCAAGAAAAAAAGGAGAAAATGAACAGGTGACTTTTGGTCGAAAAGATGATACAA
>DXXQ01000126.1 GCA_019416265.1 Clostridiales bacterium
GATTATCATTATCCTCTTTTTTGCCAAGTTTTTTATGGATCATGAGGAGGACTTAAATACCCTGAAGACCATTGTGAAAGCGGCAGTGCTTCTCGCAGTGCCGCTGTTCCTTATTCTGGATCAGCCGGATTTGAAAAATACGATTACGGTTACGATTATTTTCTGTATTCTTATCTATATTGCGGGATTGAGCTATAAGATCATCGGCGGAGTGATCATCATTGCAGTGCCCCTGCTGGTTATCTTTCTTGCCATTGTGGTACAGCCGGATCAGAAGCTTTTGAAAGATTATCAGAGAAACCGTATCATGTCCTTCCTTTATCCCGAGAATGAGGAATACAGCGACGATATTGAACAGCAGAACAACTCCAAGACAGCCATAGCCTCAGGAGAGCTTGTCGGGAAAAAAATAAGCGGTAATACAGATGCCGCCTCTGTAAACGAGGGAAACTTCGTAGCCGAAAACCAGACAGACTTTATCTTTGCGGTAGCGGGAGAGGAGTACGGGTTTCTGGGGTGCTGCACAGTGATTATTCTGCTTCTGCTGATTTCCATAGAGTGTATCCGCATGAGCCTGCGCGCAAAGGACCTGTCAGGAAAAATTCTGTGCTGCGGAGTGGGAAGTCTTGTGGCGTTCCAGAGCTTCCTCAATATCTGTGTTGCCACAGGGATTGCGCCGAATACAGGAACCCCTCTTCCTTTTGTAAGCTACGGTCTTACCTCTCTGGTCAGCCTGTACATCGGTATGGGATTTGTGCTGAACGTGGGACTTCAGAGCAGCGCCTACAATAAGGAACTTAAGAAAAAAGAAATTGATAAGAAAGAGGAATACTTATGACATCACCAAAAAAGAAGTCTGACAGAAACAGACCGGAACTGTCACAGGCGGCTATCCGCAGAGAAATCAGGAGACGCAGGCAGCGCAGGAAAAAGATCATCGCATCTGTTCTGCTGGCGGTTCTTGTGGTCGTCTTTGGAGCAGGAGCCGGATTCCTTGTATTTACCATGAAGGGAGGCACGTTCTCCAAGCCTCTTCAGCCCTATGATTCATCTGTAGAATTTGACAATGTGCTTGCTTCCAGAGAGAAGCAGAAGGCGAAGGGCTTTGCAGCAGATCTGTGTATTGCAAAAGGAGATGAAACTCTGGATAATGTTTCTCTGGAGTCCGGACAGTCCGGGATTCTCTTTGATCTGAGCAACAAAGAGGTACTTTATGCAAACGGTGCATATAACAGGATTTATCCTGCAAGTATCACAAAGATCATGACAGCTATGCTTGCTTTCAAAAACGGCAATATGGATGAGACAGTGACGATTTCCGAGGAGAATGTTACCCTGGAGGAGGGCTCTCAGGTATGCGGTTTCCGTCCGGGAGACAGAGTCACCTTAAATCAGCTTGTCCACTGCCTTCTTGTTTACTCCGGCAATGACGCAGCATCTGCAATTGCCGAATATATCGGCGGCACCACCTCAGGCTTCGTTGAGATGATGAACAGCTATGCAGCGCAGCTTGGATGTACGGGAACGCATTTTACAAACCCTCACGGACTTCAGGATGAAAACCATTACACAACGCCCTATGACATTTATCTGATGCTCAATGAGGCCATGAAATACCCTCAGTTTACAGAGATCACCCAGCTGCCGTCCTATACGGTAACTTATACAAATACAGACGGCTATGAGGTAAGCACCACTCTGGAGGCAACGGATCATTATCTCACCGGAGAGGCAACGGCGCCCAAGGATGTTACAATCCTCGGCGGAAAAACAGGTACTACAAGCGCAGCCGGAAACTGTCTGGCTATCCTGACACAGAACGCCTACGGCAAACCCTTTGTTTCCATAGTAACAGGAGCGAAAACAAAAGAGCTTCTGTATCAGGAAATGAATTCCCTTTTGCAGAATATTAACGGATAAAGGAAACAAAAAAGAGAGGAGTATCTCAGATGGATTATAAAGATCAGGAAGAACAGATTGAGGAAATTATTTCCTACTATCAGAAACAGCCCCGGGAACAGGAGAATTACCGCGCCATGCTGGAAGAGCTTCAGGAAGTACTGGGATTTTTATCCCAGCCTGTTCTGGAG
>DXXQ01000127.1 GCA_019416265.1 Clostridiales bacterium
ATCAGGAGCTCCGCGATGACTGCGGCTGTTATGTGCCCAACAACGGTTATCTGGAGAAATGGGCGAAACAGGGCGTACTGCTTTTGAACACCGTTCTTACAGTCCGGGCCCATCAGGCAAATTCCCACAGGGGCATCGGATGGGAACAGTTTACAGACGCGGCCATCCGCGCGCTCAATGAACAGGACAGACCGATCGTATTCCTTCTCTGGGGCCGTCCTGCCCAGATGAAACGTTCCATGCTGAACAATCCCAGACATTTGATCCTGGAGGCGCCTCACCCCAGTCCTCTTTCTGCTTACAGGGGCTTTTTCGGATGCCGCCATTTCAGCAAGACGAACGAATTTTTGAAAGAAAACGGTCTGGAGCCAATTGACTGGCAGATCGAAAACATTTAAGGAAGAATGAAATGAGTAAAAAAAATGATAATACACTTGTAAAAAATGCATCATTCCTCATGGTTGCGGCTTTGATCTCAAAGATCATCGGAATGCTTTATAAAAGTCCGCTTTCCAATACCCTTGGCAATGAGAGTTATGGTCTGTTTCAGTATGCCCAGAATGCCTATTTCATTCTTCTGATGATCGCATCCTTCAGCATACCCCAGGCAGTGTCCAAGATCATGGCGGAAAAGATTGCGTTTAAGCGTTACCGCGATGCCCAGAAGGTATTTCACGGAGCCCTTCTCTATGCAGTGATCGCAGGAGGGATCGTGGCGCTGTTCTGTATTTTTGGGGCGTCCATTCTCGTTCCGGACTCCATGAAGGGGGCAAGGCTTGCGCTGCAGATGCTTGCGCCTACGATTTTCCTTTCCGGAATCCTGGGGGTATTCCGCGGCTATTTTCAGGCCTATCGAAATATGATGCCAACGTCCCTGTCGCAGATCATCGAGCAGATTTTCGTGGCGATTTTTGCCCTTGTAATGTCCGGCGTGATGGTCAACCATTTTGCAGATGCAGGGGCGGAGGAATTAAACCGCTGGGGAGCAGCCGGTGCGACTATGGGAACAGGGGCAGGAGTTCTTGCTGCCCTGATTTTTATGCTGATCGTCTATGGACTCAACAGGAAGATCATCCGCAAAAAAATCATCCGCGACCGCTATTCCCGGGATGACAGCATGGCGGAGGTTATGAAGCTGATCGTTCTCATCGTCATGCCCATTATTTTCAGTGCATTTATTTATAATGTCAACGGATATATCAACAGCTTTATGTACAGCAGCGCCATGGGAGCCCAGGGGATGGAGGAAAAAGCCATTTCCGCTCTCTATGCGGAGTACGGCTACTTTGCCACTTTGATCAACATTCCCCTGACTCTGGCAAGCACAGCGCCGACCTCCATGATCCCGGAGGTTTCCGCCCACTATGCAAGGGGGGACATCAAGGCGGCAAATTCAAAAATAGACAGGGCTACCTGGCTGAGTATGCTGATCTCCATTCCGGCGGCAGTGGGTCTTGCGGTACTTTCCCAGCCGATCACGGAGCTTCTTTTCCCCCGGACAAACGGAGTGGGAGGACAGCTTCTGATCCTTGGAGCGATCACCATCGTCCTCAACGGAAACTCCAATATTTCCAACGGCGTTCTCCAGGGAATCGGCAAGGCAAATGTCCCTGTAGTCAATGCGGCAATCGCCCTTGGCGCAGATGTGATCGTAATGCTTCTGATGCTGTTCCTCACAGATCTTGGCATTTACGCCATTGTCATTGCCATGATCGTCTACGCAGTTGTAATGTGTGTGCTCAATGAAAGAAAGATGAAGCAGTACATGGGCTATAAGAATAAGTGGAGAAGCGCCTATATTTACCCGTTTCTTGCTTCTGTTCCCATGGGGCTGACAGCGGGAGTGGTTTACTACGGACTGGCCTATATTCTTCCGGACCGTATGCTGGTGAAGCTGATCCTTCTGGGAATATCGGTTGTTCTGGCAGCAGCAGTCTACTTTGCCGTATATCTTTCCCTCAGCGGGCCCACAGAGGAAGAGCTTTCCATGCTTCCCGGAGGAAGGATCCTCGCCCGCTTTGTGCGCAGATAAAGATTTCGGAAACTTAGTACAGAAGGGATACGTTCCTGATAAATAAAAAAGACTTCGGTCTGACTGAAACTACAGTCGGACCGGAGTCTTTTTGCCTGTAAAGCTTTATCTGTCCAGATTTTTCTGGGCTGTGGAAAGCATCAGCTTAATGCGGTTGAGCTGGTTTACCTCGCTGGCTCCCGGATCGTAATCGATGGCTACAATGTTCGCCTGGGGGTAGGTGCGGCGGATTTCCTTGATCACGCCTTTGCCCACAATGTGGTTCGGCAGACAGCCGAAAGGCTGGATACAAACAATATTTGGGACGTCTGCATGGATCAGCTCCAGCATTTCCCCTGTGAGGAACCAGCCTTCCCCGGTCTGGTTGCCCGGGGAGACAATGGGGGAAGCCATATCGGCAAGCTGGCGGATATCTGCAGAAGGAGCAAAGTGGCGGCTCTGGCGGAAGGCTTCGTCTGCGGCGTTTCTCACCCAGTCGATGCCCTTGATGCCCCAGTTGCCCATGGTTGCTTTTTTCTTCTGGAAACCAAGGTTTTCCACCTTGAAATTCTGGTTGTAGAAGCAGTAG
>DXXQ01000128.1 GCA_019416265.1 Clostridiales bacterium
ATATAATAAAAAAATAGACAACAACTTCAGGATAAAAGACAGAGGGCGGCCAATGAATATTAATGAAATTGCAAAGCTTGCAGGGGTATCCAGGGCGACGGTTTCCAGATATCTGAATAACGGGTATGTGAGCGAGGAAAAGAAGAATGTGATTCGCAGAGTGATTGAGGAGACTGGATATCAGCCGTCTTCCCAGGCACAGATGCTGCGTACGAAAAGGACGAAACTGGTAGGGGTTATTCTGCCAAAAATTAATTCGGATACCATCAGTCGGGAAGTAGCAGGAATCAGTGATGTTTTGAAAAAGAGAGGATATCAGATGATTCTTGCAAACACCAATAACGATATAGAAGAGGAACTGAAATATCTTTCTCTGTTTAAAGATAACCAGGTGGACGGCGTCATTTTTATCGCAACGATTTTTACAGGCAGGCACAAAAAGCTTCTGAAAGAATGTAAGGTGCCTGTAGTGATTCTCGGACAGCGCCTTTCCGGGTATCCCTGCATTTATCAGGATGATTACAGCGCCATGAAAACCATGGGAGAGATGCTTCTGAAAACGGGAGAAAAGGTGGGCTATATTACGGTTACAGATAAGGATGAAGCAGTAGGACAACGGAGATGGAAGGGATTTTTGGATGCTCTGGCGGAGAAGGGAATGGAAATTTCGGAAGATCAGATTGCAGTAGGGAAATTCACCATCGAGTCAGGATATGAGGCTGCAAAAGAGCTTTTTGAAAAAAATCCGGATATGGATACACTGCTTTGTGCAACAGATACGATGGCAGTGGGCGCCATGACTTATCTGAAGGAATCAGGCCGTTGCATTCCGCAGGATGTTCAGGTAGTGGGAATCGGTGATGGTTCCTTGGGAAAAATAGTAGAGCCGAAGCTGACCACAGTTCACTTTTTTTACAGAACAAGCGGTATGGAGGCAGCAGAAGAGCTGGTGAACCTGATTGAAGTGGAAGGGACGATTTCAAAGGAAGTTAAAATGGGCTGTGAAATCGTACTGAGAGAGTCTCACAGGCAGGAGGGCAGAAGCGGAAATTGTGAAGCTTCAGGAGAAAATAAGGAAATATAAGATTGAGTGCAGTATAGGTTTGAAAATGTGAGATTGTTCTCACAAAACAATATCATGACATAAATAGATATAGAAAGCCGGACAACATGCTGAATCCAGTGTGTTTGCCCGGCTTTCGTATATTTTAGACAAAAACCATATATAATATTTGTGCGATGTTCCGTCTTTACAAATGCGAATACAGGGAATATAATGAAATCAACATATGAGAACGGTTTCATAATAAAAACCAAAGAAAAACGCAAAATATGGGAAAAGAAAGAAAAATAAATGTGAGAATAATCACATACTTAAGAAGGAGGATGTTATGGATTACAGAAAAACAGCTCAGGAAATCTATGATCACATTGGTCAGAAAGAAAATCTGATTACCGCAGCCCATTGTGCCACACGGCTTCGCCTTGTTATCGCAGATAATGGGAAAGCAGATAAGGAATACGTAGAGAATATTGACGGAGTAAAAGGCGTATTCTTTGCGCAGGGACAGATGCAGATTATTCTCGGCACAGGAGTTGTAAATAAGGTTTACGACGAATTTATCAAAATAGCCGGAATATCCGAAAGCAGCAAGGAAGAACTGAAGAAGGTGGCTGCGTCGAGAGCAAGCCTTCCCCAGAGATTGATTAAAACACTCGGAGATATTTTTGTGCCGATTATTCCGGCAATCGTAGCAAGCGGTTTCCTGATGGGTATTATGGAAGCGCTGAACTTCATGGTAAATAATGGATTTCTTAATATTAATACAAGCGGTTCCATTTATACTTTTGCCCAGATCTTCAGTAACACGGCATATGTTTTTCTGCCGATTCTGATTGCATACAGCGGAGCGAAGGTATTTGGAGCAAACCCTTACCTGGGTGCAGTTATCGGTATGATCATGATACACCCAAATCTTCAGAATGCCTGGACAGTAGCAACAGAAGGCGTACAGGCAACTCAGAAAGTATGGTTTGGGCTTTATTCCATTGACATGGTTGGATACCAGGGACATGTTATCCCGGTAATCATCGCAGTATGGGTACTGGCACAGATAGAGAAACGCCTTCATAAAATTGTACCGGCAATGTTCGACTTATTTGTAACACCGCTCGTAAGTGTATTCATAACAGGATACCTTACCTTATCTGTTATCGGACCTGTTTTTGTAACTGTAGAGAACGGACTTCTGGATGGAATCCAGTGGCTGATCGCTCTTCCTTTCGGAATCGGCAGCTTCCTGATGGGCGCATTTTATGCACCGACTGTTGTTGCAGGCGTACATCATATGTACACCATTATTGACCTGGGACAGATTGCCAAATTTGGCGTAACCTACTGGCTCCCTCTGGCTTCTGCAGCAAATGTGGCACAGGGAGGTGCAGCTCTTGCAGTAGCTCTTAAAACAAGAGACAAAAAAGTAAAAGCCATGGCAGTTCCCTCTGCGCTGAGCGCATGTATGGGAATCACAGAACCTGCAATTTTTGGTGTGAACCTTCGTTACGGAAAGCCGTTTATCACTGCCTGCATCGGCGGAGCGTTTGGTGCATTGTTTGCCTCCATTACAGGTCTTGGCGCAACAGGAACAGGAGTTACCGGTATCTTTGGAATCCTGCTTTGCCTGAACGAGCCTATGAAGTATATTCTTATGTTTGCAATCGCCTTTGGCACAGCATTTGCACTTACCTGGATTTTCGGATATAAAAATGAAGAACCGGAAGCGGGAAGTAAGAAAACAGAAACAAAAGAAATAACAGAAACAAAAGAGAATACTGACACAGATTCGACTTTACCCCTCCTTTATTCCCCGCTGGAAGGAAAAGCTGTTCCTCTTTCCCAGGTTAAGGACCCCACCTTTGCATCAGGTGTTCTGGGAAAAGGAATGGCTGTCATTCCGGCAAAGGGAGAAGTAACAGCGCCCTGCGACGCAACGGTCGAGACTGTTTTTGATACGAAACATGCAATCGGACTTACAGGAGACAATGGAACAGAGCTTCTGATCCATGTGGGAATGGACACCGTACAATTAAAAGGACAGTATTTTACAGCTCATGTAAAAGATGGAGATCATGTGAAAAAAGGACAGCTTCTGCTTACCTTTGACATGGAGAAAATCAAAGAAGCGGGATATGAGATTACCACACCATTTATTGTGACCAATTCAGATATCTATGAAGATGTGAAGCTGATAAAAGAAGGAAACGTGACAAAAGATTCAGAAGTATTGGAGATTGTGAAAGCATGAGTTCATTAACGAAAGTTCTTGAAGCCAATGTAAAAATAACAGAAAGCACAGAACAGCCGGGACGTTACAGGCTGGGGCATCATCTGATGCCCCCTGTAGGCTGGCTCAATGATCCCAACGGTCTTTGCTGGTTTAAGGGAAGATACCATATTTTCTTTCAGTATTCTCCTTTTGAAGTGCAGGGGGGACTGAAATTCTGGGGACATTATTCCAGTGAAAACCTGGTTTCCTGGAAGTATGAGGGAACAGCCCTTTATCCGGATTCTCCCTATGACTGTCATGGAGTTTATTCCGGTTCCGCCTTTGTGGAAAATGAAAAAATGCATCTTTTCTATACCGGAAATGTGAAGCTTGACGGCGAGTATGATTATATCAATAATGGCCGTGTGACCAGCACCATTCATGTGGAAAGCGAGGATGGAGTACACTTCGGCGTCAAGGAGGAAGTGATTCCGTTCAAGGAATACCCGAAGAATTATACCTGCCATATCCGTGATCCGAAGGTGTGGAAAGAGGATGGGAAATATCGGATGGTTCTCGGAGGAAGATTAAAAGAAGAGAAGGGTTCCGTTCTTTTCTATGAATCTGAAGACTTAAAGAAATGGGAACTGGAACACACCCTTACCACAAAAAAAGCTTTCGGTTATATGTGGGAATGTCCGGATTACTTTACCCTTGATGAGGCGAAGGTTCTTTCCGTGTCTCCTCAGGGACTGAAACGGGAGGAATACAGATTCCAAAATATTTATCAGTCCGGTTATTTTCTTATGAAAGAGGATGGCTCTGTTTCAGAAGAAGATTTCTGTGAATGGGATATGGGATTTGATTTTTATGCGCCTCAGACTTTTACAGATAATAAAGGACGAAGAATCCTTATGGGATGGATGGGAATGCCGGATGCAGATCAGGAATATGTCAACCCTACCATTGGGGAGAACTGGCAGCATTGTCTCACAGTACCCAGAGAATTAAGCTTTTATGATGGGAAAATTTATCAATACCCGGTAGAGGAGATGGAGCTTCTCAGAAAAAATGGAAGAGCCTTTGACGAAAAAAATGCTTTAATGGAAACGGAAAAGGCTTTTGACCTGGAAGTGCAGACAGAGAGTGAGTATCTGGAAATCAGAATCGGCGGAGATTTGATGCTGAAATGCGGAGAAGGCCAGGCTGCCATTTTTCTTTCTGAGGAAGCAGGAGCAGGAAGAACTGTCCGCAGAGCGAAAACAGAAAGAGTCCGCAATGTCCGTATTCTTGCAGATGCTTCGGCAGTAGAGATTTATCTTAACGACGGAGAAACCGTATTTTCCACAAGATATTACCCGAAGAAGGAACAGCAGCAGATAGAGGTAAAGGCAGAAAGCTTTGCCGGAAGATTATGGTCATTGAAAGAGTTTGATTTTGAGTGACAGACGGGAAACAGCTTAATAAGGATAAAGAAAAGGACAACTGAGAGTTTTCGGTTGTCTTTTTTGATTGAAGGATTTAGGGAGTTCGAAGCGGACTTGCTCGCTTTATTTATAAAAATACTTGCTTAAAGCATGAAAAAAACTTATAATTTTAGTATATTCAACAAAAGTACGAAATATATTTAAAAAATAAGTTTATATTTGTTAAACAATGAAAGGGGGCTTCTCTATGATGAAAAAATGGTCTGTAAATACAACTGCGGTCATAAGAACTCTGCTTATGTCTGCCGCTGCTTTAGCTTTTTTGGTGCCTGTACATGGCAGAGACTGCTATGCAGAAACTGTCAGCGCCGTACTTGAGGAGGTGGAAGAAAATGCTGCCAGTACCAGCGTATCAACCGCAAGCCTGGAATATGAATGGACAGTAAAAGTGGATAAGGGATATCTGGCTCTTCGGACGGAGAAAGCCTACGACTATGCCAATGAGATCGGCGAGCTTTATACAGGCGATGAAGTGGAAATCCTGAACAGCAGTGACAGTCAGTACTGGTATGTGTATGCGCCTTCCCTGAACAAAAACGGTTATGTGAACAAGGATTATCTTCTCTATAACGGTGGTTCAGAACATTCTTACAACTGGAGTGTGAAGGTAGAAAAAGGTTATCTTGCACTGAGGACAGAGAAGGCCTATGATGCGGCAAACGAAATCGGCGAGCTTTACACCGGAGATATTGTAGAGGTTAAAAAAATCAGCAACAGTAAATACTGGTATGTATATGCGCCGTCTCTGGAGAAATTCGGCTATGTTGATAAAGAATATCTGAAATACAATGCAGGAAAAGATACAGAGACGAAGACAGTAAGTGTGGAGAAAGGGTATCTTGCCCTCAGAACAGCCAGGGCTTATGATGCAGCCAATGAGATCGGCGAGCTTTATACAGGCGATGAGGTGGAGGTTCTTGATTCCGGTGGCAAAGAATACTGGTATGTGTATGCGCCGTCTCTGAATAAGGTTGGGTATGTAAATAAAGATTATCTTTATTAATTAAAAGTTTGAAGCACAGGATTCACAAATCTGAAGATTGAACGTATAATAAAGCAGGTGGGAAAGTAAAAATCCGCAGTCGGTTTTCTCCTACCTGCTTTATGAATAGATGGATAAATACATTTGATACCGGCTGCTTCTTATATAAATCAGGATAACTTTCCTGCGGGGAGGTTATCCTTTACATATTAAAGGTGGCAGAAATATGAATTACACGTATATTGTGGAATGTGCAGACGGCACTTTTTATACGGGGTGGACAAACTGTCTGGAAAAACGGCTGAAGGCACATAATGAAGGGAAAAACGGCGCAAAGTATACGAAGACGAAGCGTCCGGTTGTTCTGGTCTATTATGAAGGATTTGGTACAAAGGAAGAAGCCATGAGAAGGGAATATGAGATTAAGCAGATGACGAGAGAAAAAAAGAAAAGGCTTATGGTATTTTGATAAAGTTTGTGTAAAATGTGGACAGGCATACAGAAAAAAAGAAAAATTGTGGATAAACGCTTTCGGTGAAAACTACAGGAATCAGGGGAACCGGGGCGTTTTTATACGGAACAGAAAGCAGGAGAAGAAATGACAACAGAAGAAAAAAAAGAGCTTCTCAGAAAGCAATTTGATAAATATGCAGAGCAGGATCTCTGTGTGGCTTTTTCCGGAGGGGTTGATTCCAGTCTGGTTCTGATCATGGCATGTGAGGCAGCAGCAAAAACCGGAAAAAGAGTTTATGCAGTTACAATGGATACGGTTCTGCACCCAAAAGCGGATGTGGAAGCTGCAAAAAAGGTTCTGGAAAAAACAGAAGCAGTTCATGAAATTCTTACCATGAATGAACTGGCAGTTCCACAGATGCATAATAATCCCAAAAAGAGATGTTATTTTTGTAAAAAAGCTTTATACACAAAGATGATGGAGTTTGCGGCAGAAAAAGGGGCACAGCTTTTGCTTGAGGGAAGTAATGAAGATGATCTTCATGTTTACAGACCGGGACTTCAGGCAGTACGGGAGCTGGGCGTAATAAGTCCTCTGGCTGACTGCGGCGTGACGAAGGCGGAAGTGAGACAGATGGCAAAAGAATATGAAATTCCAACAGCAGAACGCCCATCTGCCCCCTGTCTTGCCACAAGGCTTCCCTATGGAACGGAGATCGATCTGGAATTACTGAAACGGATTGATGAAGGGGAAAATTATCTCAGGAGCTTCGGATGGAATAATGTAAGACTTCGTGCCCATGGGATCACAGCAAGGCTGGAAACAGATATAGAAGTATTTTCACAAGTTCTGGAGCACAGGGAAAAAGTGATTAAGAAACTGAAAGAACTGGGATTTGTATACATTACTCTTGATTTGGAAGGTTTCCGAAGCGGAAGCATGGATATTCAGGATGATCTTTAAACGGCTCTTTGCAAAGAGGGGCAGTTTGTGTTTTTTCAGGTCGGAAAGTAGAGACGGATTTTGTACCTGAAAACGATTATACTTAAAAAAGGAAACGCTTCCAGCCAGGGCGTTTCCTTTTTTAGGTATAATTTTTGCAAGAGTTCTTATACTGCCATAGGAGCAATGAAAAAATACATGACAATGAAATGGCAGAGACTTCCGAGCATAATGAATACATGAAAAATTTCATGGGAACCGAAATTTTTATGCCTGGAGTTAAAAATTGGCAGCTTCAGGGCATAGATGACTCCGCCTATGGTGTAGATAATCCCTCCTGCGAGAAGCCAGTCGAAGCCTGCCCGGGGAAGAGCATGGAAAATAGGGACAAAGGCAAGTACACAAAGCCAGCCCATACTGATATAGAGGACGGAAGACAGCCATTTAGGGCAGTTGATCCAGAGTCCTTTCAGGATAATGCCTAAAATGGCGATTCCCCATACAAGTGCACAGAGGATGTAGCCGATACGGTTGTGCAGAGCGATCAGGCAGACAGGGGTGTAGCTGCCGGCGATCATAATAAAGATCATCATATGATCCAGCTTGCGCAGCCGTCGGTTTACCTTCTCCGTAGAGTCTACGGAATGATAAATTGTGCTTGCAGCATATAAAAGAATCATTGAAAGTATAAAAATACTGAGCGCTGTAATGTGTAAGGTATCCGGCTGGCGGGCAGCCTTTATGATCAGCGGAGCAGTTCCGGCTATGGCAAGAAGCATGGCAATCCCATGAGTAATGGCGCTTCCCGGGTCTTTTAATTTCAGTTTCAAACTTAGTCGCCTCCTAAAACATAACGTAGTAATCAAAACTACATTACAAGTATATGATAACTATACCACGATTATTCTAAAATGCAAGCTTTTTTTCTGTTCGAACCGTGAAGTCCGGACAGCAATCTAAAATTCTGTAAAACATTGAAAAAGTGTCAGCCAAATGGTAAAATAGGCGTAAACGCAGATGAACGGAAAAAGAAACAGATAAGCAGTGATTATTAAGGACAGAAAGCGCTGTCCCGGGGAGAAGAAAGGGTTATGGGTATAAACGAAAAAATGGAGTCATCCTCCAGGGAAACAAAAGAAAACAGGATAGAAAATATACTGGATGATCTTGATATCAACCTTTATATATCAGACATCGATACAGATGAAATTCTTTATGCAAATAAAATATTACAGAAAGCCTATGGACTGAAAGAATATAAAGGGAAACGCTGTTGGGAGATCTTTCAGGAGGGAAAGAAGGAACGATGCTCTTTCTGTCCGATTCCAAGACTCCTTGAAATGAAAAAAGAGGGGACAACACCCCAGATTATCTGGAGGGAAGAGAATTCCAGATCGAAACGGGTTTATGAAAACAAAGATATGCTGATTCAATGGAAAGGAAAGCTGGCCCATATTCAGCAGTCAACAGATATTACATATTCTGAGAATCTATTTATAAGGGCTACTGTAGATGAACTCTGTCAGATCACAAACCGCCGGGCAGGACTTTCCGAACTGCAGAGAAAGATTGATGAAAAGAAGGAAAGAGTGATATCGACAGCGCTTCTTGACGTAAATGATTTAAAAGGCGTAAACGACAGCTTCGGACATTCAGAAGGAGATTTTCTTCTGAAGGAAATTACCAGGCTTTTGAAATACAGTCTGCCTGTGGAGTGTACGATTTTTCGGCTCAGCGGAGATGAATTTGTCGTTATCTTCCCGAACTTTGAAAAGAAAGAAGCAGAGCAGCTTCTTGAAGAGTGTCTGGCAGAGGTGAGGGAGCTGCAGAAAATTCATACAAAGCCCTACGGGTTCGGCTTTGCCTATGGTGTTTATACATTTTTCCCCGAAAAAGAAACCAATGCAGACGAGGTTCTGGCGAAAGCAGATGCTGTTATGTACAGCAAGAAGCATGAAATCAAACGGGAGGAAATTGCAAACAGGGAGAAATTCGGAGAAGGTGACCCCACAGTAAAAAAAGGCGAATTTATTTATGACAGCAAGCAGCTTTACGATGCGCTTGTTCGCAGCACAGATGATTTCGTATATATATGCAACATGAAAACAGGAAGATTCCGCTATACACCTGCAGCAGTGAAATTCTTTAATCTCCCCTCGGAAATCGTTCCAAATCCGCTGCCGCTCTGGAAAGACATTGTACACCCGGAGGACTGGGAACGCTTTTTTAAGGCCAATGTGGAGGTTGGTGTAGACGGAAAGGATTATCATTACGTGGAATTTCGGGCCAAAACCTGCAAGGGCAATTATGTGTGGATGCGGTGCAGGGGAAGTCTGATGCGCGATGAAGAAGGAAGACCGAATATTTTTGCAGGGATGATGTCCCAGCTTGAGAAGGAATCCAGGGTAGATTCTGTTACGAACATTTATAATCAGAACGAACTGAAAAAAAGAGTGGAAAAAAATATTCAAGATCCGGAAGTCAAAAATATGTTCCTGATGGTGATTGGTCTTGATGATTTTACCAGTATCAATGATATGTTTGACAGAAACTACGGGGACTTTATTCTCAAAAGAGTAGCGAATCTCATTCAGCTTGAACTTCCGTATAATGCTTTTGTGTACAAAATGGACGGAGATCAGTTTGGAATCCTCTGGGAAAATGCCCGGAAAGAGCAGACAGGGGAGATGTATTGCAAACTTCAAAAGGAGCTTCAGGCTCTGTTCTATACAGGCGAGCTTCAGACCTCCGTGGAACTGTCGGCAGGTGTGGCTGCCTACCCCGAGGACGGGGATGTCTACAATGAGCTTTATAAATATGCGGGATATGCCCTTCAACATTCCAAGGATGAGGGAAAGAACAGAATCACCTGCTTCGAGGACAGTATCCTGCGCCAGAAATCAAGAAATCTTGAGATTATGTACAGCCTGAAGAAAAGCATGAAAAATAATTATGAAAACTTCTATCTTGCTTTTCAGCCGCAGGTTTTGACAAAAAGCGGAAGGATCAAAGGCGTGGAGGCTCTTCTTCGGTATGACCATCCGACTCTCGGCAAGCTTTCGCCTCTGGAATTTATTCCGATCATGGAACAGTACGGAATGATCATTGATGTGGGGCTGTGGGTACTCCGTCATGCGATCAGGAGCTGCAAAAAGTGGCTGGAGATCGATCCGGATTTTGTTATCAGTGTAAACGTATCCAGAATCCAGCTTTACCGGGATAATTTCCCAAGTAAGGTAGCGCAGATACTGGAAGAAGAAAAGATGGATTCCCGAAATCTTATCCTTGAGCTTACAGAAAGCTGCATTGCGGAGAATCTGGACTTCCTCAGGGAAAAAATAGAGCAGCTTAGAAGTCTTGGGATCTGTATTGCAATCGATGATTTCGGAACACAGTATTCTGCTATGCAGATTCTGAAAGAGGTTCCCTGTGATATTGTGAAGATTGACAGAAGCTTTCTGAGAGATATCCTGCACAGCCAGTTCGACGCTTCCATTATATCCTGTATCCATGAGATCTGCGAGGGAATCGGAATGGAGGTCTGCCAGGAAGGGGTGGAAACCAGGGCGGAATTTCAGAAGATCCATGATATGGGGATTGAATATATCCAGGGCTTTTATTTTGGTGAACCTCAGTCTGAGGAAAAAATTACGGAGTCTCTGGTGAAAAGAAATAGCAAAAAAACAGATGAAAGATAAATAGAAAAGTCATGCGGAGAAACTCTGCATGGCTTTTTTGTGCGGAATTAGTAAAGATTCAGGAGAAGGCCGGGGCTCCGGGAGAGTGAATCTGAAAAATTGCATAATAAAACCCCTGTAAAACAAAAAAAATCCCCTCTTTTGCACAAGATGGACTTCGTGTATGATAAAGCTAACAGTGAAGAGCAGCCAGTCAGGCTGAAAAAATCAAGAAGGGGGAGGGAATGAAATGAATGAAGTCATTGTCTCCATGAACAACATCAGTAAAAGCTTTCCGGGCGTTAAGGCTCTGGATCATGTAAAGTTTGAGCTGCGTTCAGGAGAAGTTATGGCACTGCTTGGAGAGAACGGAGCCGGAAAGTCTACTCTGATGAAAATCCTGAGCGGTGTGTATACCCGCGATGAGGGTACCATGGAGATTTTTGGTAAACAGTACTCGGATCTGACGCCGAAACAGGCACAGGATGTGGGCGTGGCGATTATCCATCAGGAACTGAATATGTGCCGCCATCTGACAGTAGCGGAAAATATGTTTCTCGGACGGGAAGTCAAGGGAAAAGTAGCGCTCAATAATTCCCTGATGCAAAAGGAAGCCAAAAGAGTGCTGGACGATCTGAATATTGATATTGATCCAAATCAGATGGTTGGCGATCTGCCGGTATCCAAGCAGCAGATGGTGGAAATTGCCAAGGCGCTTTCCATCAATGCGAAGATTCTGATCATGGATGAGCCGACATCATCTCTGACTTCAAAGGAAATTGAGGATCTGTTCCGCATTATCCGGAAACTCAAGGCAGAAGGAAGAGGAATCGTTTATATTTCCCACAGACTGGAGGAGCTTTCCCACATTGTAGACCGTGTTACCATCATGCGTGACGGGCAGTATATCACAACGGCGAACTTTACAGATATGACAATGGATCAGATCATTACCAATATGGTAGGCCGTGAGATCAAGGAAAAGTTCCCAAGGGTGGAATGCCCCAAGGGAAAGAAGGTCTTCGAGGTAAAAAATCTCAATGCAGGAAGAATGGTGAGAGATATTAATTTCTCTGTATATGAGGGAGAAATCGTAGGCTTTGCAGGTTTGATGGGAGCAGGAAGAACGGAAACGACGAGAGCTATTTTCGGCGTGGATCAGAAAGAAAGCGGCGAGATTTATGTAGATGGAAAGCTGATAGATATCAAATGTCCGATGGATGCCATTCGAAATGGCGTTGTACTTGCTCCGGAGGACAGAAAGAAGGACGGACTTTGCACGAAGCTGAGTATCCGTCAGAATCTTGCTCTGCCAAATCTTGATCTGGTGTGCAACAGCCTCGGCGTAATTAACAGTAAAAAAGAGGAGGAGCTTTGCGAGAAGGCGGTAAATAATCTTCTGATCAAAACTCCGAATGTGGAAATTGATTCAGGAAATCTTTCCGGAGGCAACCAGCAGAAGGTTGTTGTAGGTAAGTGGCTTGCCAGAGACTCCAGAGTTGTTATTTTTGACGAACCTACAAGAGGAATCGACGTAGGTGCAAAGGTTGAAATCTATAACCTTATGAATGAGCTGAAGAAACAGGGCATCGCAGTAATGTTTGTGTCCTCGGAAATGCCGGAGGTCATGGGAATTGCAGACAGAATCATCGTTATGTGCGACGGAAGAATTACCGGAGAGGTCATGGCGAAAGAGGCTACGCAGAACCAGATCCTGACTATGGCGACAGCCTTCGAAAACAAAAATATCAACAGTAATTGAGGAGGAAAGAGAAAATGAATAATAAACAGCAAAGCCCTTTAAAGAAACTTCTGTCAGTCAGAGGCATGGGCGCAGCCCTGACAGCATTTGTGGGACTGGTTATCATTTACATAGCATTTGGTATCATTAATCCGGCAGTATTTTCAGGACAGAATATCCTGAACCTGCTCCGTTCCATGTCCAAATATCTGCTGATCGGTATTGCCCAGAGCTACGTTCTGATCACCGGAAATATTGACTTATCCATCGGTTCCATGGTCGGTATGAGCGCAATGATCGCAGCGACTTTGATGACCGGAGGAATGAGCCCGATTATCGCGATTATCTGTGCTTTGATCAGTTGTCTGATCGTAGGCGTGATAAATGGATATCTGGTAGGAAAATTTAAACTGCCTCCATTTATCGCAACACTTGGAACCATGTTTGTAGCAAGAGGCGTGGCTTACATGGTAAACGGAAACCGGAACACAGATGCCATTGCAACAGGTGTGGGAAAAGAAACAGCAGACGCATTCCAGAATTTCTTCTATTATGGAAAAACCTTTGGCGTTTACAATACCTTCTGGCTTGCGATCATTGTCTTTGTGATCTTCTTCTTCGTACTTTCCAAGACAAGAACAGGACGTCACATTTATGCCATTGGTTCCAACGTGGATGCAGCGAAATTATCAGGTGTCAATGTTGTCTCCACAACGATCAAAACATACCTGATCAGCGCCGTATGTTCCTGTCTTGTAGGTCTTATCCTTTGCGCACAGGCAGGCATGGGTAACATGGAAGCCGGAAATATGTACGAAATGTACGGTGTAGCAGCCGGCGTTATCGGCGGTGTTTCCCCTCTTGGAGGAACCGGTATCCTTCTGGGAACACTGGCAGGCTCCGCTGTATGGCAGACACTGGAAAATGGTCTGAATATGATTGGCGCACAGGTTGGTATCCAGCGCGTTGTAATCGGCGTGATCGTAGTTGTTGCTGTTCTTCTTGACGTTGTAGTGCGTAACGGACAGTTTGGAAAACGTAAAAAATAAACAACAATAAACAACAGAGATTTCTAAAAGAAAACTAATCCCCCAGAGATGGGGATAGTAAATAAAAATCAATATCATTTACAGGAGGGTTTTAAAATGAAAAGAAAATTATTAGCAGTGCTTTGTGCAGCAGCAATGGTTGCATCTATGGGAACAACAGTTTTTGCAGCAGATGCAGAAGTCAAGGCAACAGGAGATGAGAAAATCGCTCTGATCACAATGGACTCCATCGACCAGCACTGGATCACCTTAAATGAAGGCGCTCAGAAAGCAGCTGAAGAGCTTGGGGTAACAGTAGACTTCATGTCCCCGAATACAAAAGACGATGCACAGCAGATCGAGTGCGTAAACAACGCAGTGGCAGGCGGCTACAATGCAATCATGGTAGCAGCTAACGGTCCGGATGCGATTTCCTCAGCTCTGAAAGAAGCTGCAGACGGCGACATTAAGATCGTATATGTTGACTCACCTGCAAACGTGGACGCACAGGCAACATTTTCAACAGATAACAAGGCAGCCGGAAAAACAGCAGGTGAAGAAATGCTGAAAGCTTTAGAGGCAGCAGGCGTTACTTCCGGAAAAATCGGTATCATTAACGTAAATGCAGCTACAGCATCCTGCGTTGACCGTGAAGAAGGCTTCCGTTCCGCATTCGAAGGAACAGAATTCGAGCTTATGGAAACACAGTATGGAGAAGGCGATGCAGCGAAATCACAGAGTATTGCTGAAAACTATATTACACAGGGCGTAGTTGGTATCTTCGGATGTAACGAAGGTTCCACAACTGGAGCAGGAAATGCGATCAAAGCAGGCGGAAACCCGGACATCATCGGTGTTGGTTTCGATAAATCAGACGCAATCCTGAATCTGATCACAGACGGACATCTTCTTGCAACAATGGCTCAGAATCCGGACGTTATGGGATACGAGGGCGTAAAAGCAGCAGTCAGAGCAATCAACGGTGAAGACCTTGGCGGCGAAGTGACAGATACAGGCGTATCCGTTCTTGACAAAGCGGCAGTAGAAGCTATGGCAGCAGAAGAACCGGCAGAGGATGCGGAATAAAACTAAGTGACAGTATAGATGGGATAATCAAGGAAAGCGCAGGAGGCTGCCGGAAAAAACGGCAGTCTCCTGTTTTTTTTCATATTTTGGCCTGTTGCTGTGAATAAAGTGACAGGAATATCGAGAGATTGAAGGGAATGGAATACGGACGGGAGTTGAAAAAAAGGCGTTGAGGTATTACAATATGCTATATATGTCAGAGAAGCGGGGGAAGAATGAGAACATTAAAGGTTGTTATTGCAGATGACGAGGTCAGGATCTGTCAGTTGATTCAGGCGCTTGTCAACTGGGAGGAGATGGGAATGGAAATTGCAGGCACCGCAAACAATGGGATCGATGCCTGTGAAGTGATTGAGAAAGTATGTCCGGACATCCTGATCACAGATATCAGAATGCCGGGGTGTAGCGGTCTTGAACTGATAGAGAAGATAAAAAAGACAAAACCGGAGCTTGAGATCATTATTATCAGCGGTTATGCTCATTTTGAATATGCGCAGCAGGCAATCAGATACGGGGTGGGATATTATCTTCTGAAACCGATCAATAAAGTGGAGCTGATGGGGATTCTTGAAAAACTGAAAAATAAGATCGGTGAACGGATAGATTCGGAACAGAACCGCCAGGAACTGCTCCGTCAGGCAAAGAGAAATGATGACCGTATCCGGGAAGAATTCCTTCTTCGTCTTGCAGAGGGAGAAAAAATGGAGCTGTCAGAGGAAATTCTGGCGGAGATCTATCATATATATGGAAAGCCGGGACTGTATCAGGCGTTTTGCCTGAAAATGGACTGTGAAGGAAAGGAACTAAGTGAATCCTCTGTTTCTGTTCTGATGGAAAAAACAAGAGAAATCGTGAACAGGGAATTGAAGGCAAAGTGCATGGAAACAGTGATTCTCGTCAGGGAGATTTACTGTATTGGAATTATAAATTATGAAGCTGCGGAGAAGGAAAAAATCAGACGTTCCCTGAAGAACTGCCTCAGTCAGGCACAGCTTCAGAAATCAATTTTTGAACCGGTTTCTTTTTCTATGTCAGTGGGAATGCCAGTTACCGGTACCCGCAAGCTTGGCGAATCTGTACAGGAAGCTTTGAAACTGATTCCGGAGAGAATGGTGAAAGGAAGCGGAAGGCTTCTGGAAAATCTGGGAGAGCCCTCCTCCCTGAAAGAAGAGAATCTTCTGGAAAAATATCTTCGAGAGATTACAATAGCTGTTGAGGTTATGAGCGCAGAACAGGCAGATGCAGCCGTAATCTATCTTCAGAATGAGACGCGAAAAATAAAAAATATTCACGGATATGAGCTTCTGGAACTGATTGGAGCTGCCGCGGATCTTTTTGCCGCCTGTGTACAGATGCAGGAAAGGAGCAGAAATCTGGAGCTTTTCAAAAAGCAGTGCAGAGAGTGTACAGGCACAGAAAAGCTTTTCGGATGCCTTCTTGATTTTCAGCGCAGATTTATTATGGAAATGGCCCAGAAGCATGAAAATGATACAGTCCGCCCTGTAAGGAAGGCAAAGGAGTATATCCAGAGTCATTACAGTGAGCCGCTGACTCTGGAGGGGATCAGCGAAATGGTAGGACTGAGCACAGCCTATTTCAGCGCACTTTTCAAAAAAACAGAAGGGGAGGGCTTTGCCAAATATCTTATTAATGTGAGAATTGAACAGGCGAAGGTACTTCTCAGGGAAACAAACCTTCCGGTGACGGAAATATGCAGGAGGGTGGGATATAATGACCTGAGACATTTCACTCATACATTTGAAAGGGCAACAGAGGTAAAGCCTTCTGTTTATCGTAAATTATATGGCTAAAACATATCTGAAAATCAGGGAAAAGCTGAAATACATATCAAACCGTGTAATGCTTATGGGCTGTATCGTCTGGATCATGCTTGCTATTGTGTCTGTTTACATGGTGATTCATTCAGTCAGAGGCGGTGAGCCGGTGTGGGCATCTGTATTGATGGTGATTTTAACTGCGGGAATCGGACTGGCGGGATGGTTCTGGATCAGGAATCCCTATCTGCGTTCTGAGAAAATGATCAAACGATTTCTTGACGGATATTTTTTCTCGGAAAGTGAAGATCTTGATATGACGGTGCTTACGCCTCATATGGATTCCCAGATGAAGCTTATGGAAAAAATCATCCGTTCGCCGCAGATGATGGATCTGAACAAAAGACAGGCGCAGTACCTGGCTTTGCAGAATCAGATCAACCCTCATTTCCTTTATAATACCCTGGAAAGTATCCGGGGAGAGGCTTTGATCGCAGGACTTGACAGCGTCGCGGATATGACGGAGGCTTTGGCGAAATTTTTCCGTTATACCATCACAAAGGTGGAAAATCTGGTATCTGTGGAAGAGGAACTGGATAATTGTGAAACCTACTTCGGGATTCAGAAATACAGATTTGGAGACAGGCTGAATCTCCATATCGAATATGACGAGATGGAATATGAAAATATTATGAACTGCAGGATTCCAAAGCTCACTCTGCAGCCCATTCTGGAAAACAGCATTATTCACGGCACAGAATTGAAGCTGGGAGCCGGAAATATTTATATCCATTTTGAATGTACCCAGGATCGGCTGATCATCCGTATATCAGACGACGGTGTGGGGATGGACGAGGAAACACTGGAAAAATTAAACAGACGGCTTGGGCGGGTGCATGACTCTCTGGGGGCCGGAGAGGAAGAGAAAGGCGGAATTGCACTGGCAAACGTAAATAACAGAATTCATCTTATTTTCGGGGATGAGTACGGAATGCATGTATATTCTGTGCCCGGAAGCGGAACAGATGTGGAGATTACGATTCCCCTGAGCTTTAATTAAAGAAGAAAGAACTGGGCAGACCGGTATGAGAAAAGAAATATTTCGAATGGAGCGGGTAACCTATAAAGAGGCAGAGGTCACAAAGCTTGAGGACTTTAATCTGCAGATTTATGAGGGAGAGATCATGGGGCTTGTGCCTATCAATAACCATGGCAGAGCAGGGCTTCTGAAACTGCTTCAGAATAACCTTTCGATTTATGACGGATATATTTACTACAATGGAGAAAGAGTCAATTCCTGGAAAGGAGCTGTACAGGGAAGCAATAAAATAAGTATTATCCAGGCGGAAAATTCCCTTGTGGAGTCCATGAGTATTACAGATAATATTTTTGTGCTCAGGAAAGGATTTCGACAGGAAATCATACGGACATCACTTCTTAACAGACAGCTTAAGCCTTTTTTTGAAGAGATCGGAATGCACATTCCGGCGGATGTGAGAGTGGAACGACTCACTGTTTTTGAGAGAGTGGTGGTGGAGCTTCTCCGGGCAGTTGTTGCAGGGAATCATCTTATTGTAATCGATGAGATCGGCGTTCTGATCAGCAATGAGGAGCTGGAAAAGTTTTATGAGATCCTGAGGCATTATACAAAAAAGGGCTGCTCGTTTTTATATATCAGCCCTCATGTGGAGGAGTGTGCCAGCATTTGTGACAGGCTGGCGATTCTGTTTAACGGACATATTCAAAGGATTGTGCTGAAGGAAGCCTTCGCAGATGAAATTCTGAGAGTGTATCCGGCAGAATATGACAGGATGGTTCGGTATCATCTGGAAAACAGAAGAAAAAACACGGGAAAAGAGGAGGAGCTTTTTCGCTGGAGCTACTACAGCGAGGAGGCAAAAAAGCAGATTTCTTTTGCTGTGAACAAAGGCGAATGTCTTGTAGTACAGCTTCAGGAGAGGAAATTGCTTCAGGAGCTTCTCCAAATGATGTCAGGAGAGCTGCCCCTGGCCAAAGAGAGCGCCCTTCTCGAAGGCAGGGAGACAGAGTTTATTGGAGACAGGAGAGTTGCAGTGGTCCAGGAGCTTCCCACAAAGACCATGATCTTTCCGGAACTGGATTATATGGATAATCTGTGTATGTCTCTGTCCCAGAGGATGAGTACCATATGGAACAGCAGCAAGATCCGCAGGAGTATCCGTCGGGAGTACAGTATGTATCTGGGAGACGAGGTATTCGATATGCAGATAGAGGAGCTGAGCGAAAAACAGAAGTATCAGCTTGTATATGCAAGGGTGTTTCTGCAGAAACCGAAGCTGGTATTTTGTGTCAGCCCTTTCCAGGGCGCGGATCTTTTTCACAGAATGACCATATGGAAAATTCTGGAGAAATTTCTGGATCATGGTATTGCACTGGTGATTTTGTCTCACGGACTTTCCGATGCCCTGTCCCTGGCTGACAGGTTGTTGAATATTTCAAGTGACGGAACAGCAAATGAAATCGTCAGAGAGGAGTTTGCAGAAATATCTTTTCAGGTTCCGTGGAGGCATTTGTACGATAAAGAAAAAGAGGAGAGGTAAGTATATGAAGGTGACGCAGGAGCTGATCGACAGCTACGGGGATAAAAAAGACAGATTATCAGATGGCATTATCATGCCGGACGGAGACTACAGAATACTGGAGAAGGGGCATTTGCAGACTTTAATGGATCTCCTTCCTGAGTCGGACAATGAGATCTGGAAAATGATTCCGGAGGACGATTCCGCTTTATTCTGGATGGTGGAAAAGACAGGATGTGTTCTGACGGATTACAATACGACAATAGGAATGAAGATGACACCGCAGCAGCAGGAGGTCTTTGATCTTCTGGTAAATAACCGTATCATCGAATGGGAATACAGCGATCTTACGAAACAGCGTGAGATGGCGCATAAAAAAGAAGCCGCGAAGAAAGAAAAATAAAATCGTAAAAAGTATAAGTTCCTCTGTTTTACAGATACTATCATTGGAATTACAGGAATTTCATGGATAGATAAAGAAAACGGAGGAACTTATTTTATGAAAGCTACAGGGATTGTGAGGAGAATTGACGATCTGGGAAGAGTAGTGATCCCCAAAGAGATCAGAAGAACACTGAGAATTAAAGAAGGTACGCCTCTGGAGATTTTTACAGACAGAGAGGGACAGGTTATCCTGAAAAAATATTCGCCTATCGGGGAACTGAGCATCTTTGCAAAGGAATATGCGGAGGCGCTTTCGCAGACAACAGGGTGTGTTGCCTGTATTACAGACCATGATCAGGTTGTTGCGGCTGCCGGCACGGGAAGCAGAGAATTCAGCGGAAAAGAAATCAGCAGCAGACTTGAGGAGGCAATCTCCGGAAGGGAGAGCAAATGTCTTAACGGAGATGAAAAGGGTAAAATTCCTGTTGTGGACGATCAGGGAGCGCTTTTTTATTCCCAGCTTATGCAGCCTATTATCAGTGCAGGAGATGCCATCGGTTCTGTGATCCTTATGGGAAAAAATGACAGGGAGGTCATGGGAGATGCGGAAAAGATGCTGGTAAAAACAGCTGCCGGTTTTCTGGGACGCCAAATGGAACAATAGAAAAGCCTGCAGCACGGGGAAGAAGCTCTCTTTTATAAAATATGCTGAAAAATGATAAAAATTTTCTCGTAAAATCAATGTTGAAAATTTTTTCCAAAGTATTTATAATAGAACTAGCAAACAAATTTTATAAAAGAGAGGATATGTTATGACAAAACAGGAAATCTTAGATGCGATTCATGGAAAAATGATTATTTCATGTCAGGCAGTACAGGGAGAACCGCTGTATGTTGAGGAGAAATCTGTTATGTATCTTATGGCCCGTGCTGCAAAACAGGCCGGTACACCGGCAATCCGTACAAGCAGTATCCGTGATGTGATCGCGATCAAAGAAGAAACAGGCCTTCCGGTTATCGGTCTGGTTAAAATTCAGTATCCGGGATATGAAGCTTATATCACCCCTACCATGAAAGAGGTAGATGATCTTGTTGCAGCGGGCTCTGATGTAGTAGCTCTTGACTGTACGCTTCGCAAACGCGGAGACGGAACGACTATCAACGAATTCATCGCACAGATTAAAGAAAAATATCCGGATATCATTCTTATGGCGGACATTTCCAACTATGAAGAGGGCGTGAATGCTTGGAAATGCGGCGTAGATATCGTTGGAACAACCATGAGCGGATATACGGATTATACATCAAAGAAAGATGAGCCGGATTATGAGCTGATGAGCCGTCTTGCAAAGGATATCGACATTCCGGTGATCGGAGAGGGAAAAATTCACTATCCGGATCAGGCAGTAAAGGCTCTTCAGACAGGAGCATGGTCTATTGTAGTAGGCGGAGCAATTACACGGCCGCTGGAAATCGCGCAGAGATTTATGAACGCGATCAATGAGAGTAAATAACGTGAATGAGAGTAAATAACACACAGGTAAACAAAAGGATGTGCCGTTTCTGGGCGCATCCTTTTTAAAATGTTTATAAAAGCTTGTTGGCAATCGCTTTCGCAGTGGAGGAACGGGCTGCAGCGCGAAGCTCCGGATTCATACTGCAGAAGCCGTAGAAGAGGCAGTCGATAAGAAAAAGCTGACCTACCTTTGCTGAGATGGAACCGGACTGCAGCGGGCTTTCGTTGTAACCGCACTGGAGAACGAGATGTGCAAATTCCGCAGCTCTCGATTTCGGAAAATGGGTGATCAGTATGATCGGAACCTTCCTCTCATGAGCGACGCTGAGAATATCCTCCATATCCTTGGTGGAACCGGAATAAGAGAAGAAAAGGATGGCATCCTCCGGAGAAGCCAGAGCAACCGCCATTGCCTGCATATGGGAATCTGTGATATGAATGAAATTCGAAGCCGCAGTTGAAAAACGAGCCCAGGCTTCCATTGCCATGATATTGCTTCCGCCCTGGCCAAAGCAGTAAATATGTTTTGCCGAGGCGAGGAGGCGGGATGCATTCATCAGACTTTCTTCATCCAGAAGTTCCAGGGTTTCATTGAGCGCCGCAACATTGGCGGCATGAACCTTCCGGCACATACTGTCGGTGGAATCCTTGGATGTGATAGGTTCACTGCAGTCTGTGGGATCTCCCAGATCTGTTACATGATCAGCCTGGGCAAGGGCAAGCTTGAATGCGTTATAGCTTGGATATCCCAGAGCACGGCAGAAACGGGTAATCGTCGCCTCCGATACATCGCAGTTTTCTGCGAGAGACGTAATGGAAAGATACTGGGATTCCGTGGTATGCGCAAAAATATAGTCGGCCAGTTTTTTTCCGGAACGGGTCAATGAATGATATTTTTCAGTGATTGCTTCCAGAACATTTGTCGTCAAAAAAATTACCTCCTCTTTGAATTGCTTCTTTTATTATAAAGCAAGAGGTTTTAAGGTGCAAGGTTATCCGAAGTAAAATCCCCCTTTGTAAAAATTGCCTAAAAATAGAAAGGAATTTCATTTATTAAAAACATTGAAAAAAATTTTCATAAATGTTATCCTTTGGATATAAACAAGTGTGATCCGCTGCCGTGATTGTAGTGGGCAGCTGCGTATCATTTAAGAAAAGAGGAAAAGACTATGAAAGACATTACTAAGTATCAGGGAATTATTCCGGCATTTTATGCATGCTATGATTCAGAAGGAAATATCAGTCCGGAAAGAGTTGAGGCTCTTACAAAACACCTTATCAGTAAAGGGGTAAAAGGCGTATATGTAGGCGGTTCTTCCGGTGAGTGTATTTATCAGAGCGTTGCGGAGAGAAAGCTTCTCCTTGAGCATGTTATGAAAGCAGCAGAGGGTAAGCTTACAGTGATCGCTCACGTTGCATGCAACAATACGGCAGACAGTAAGGAGCTTGCTGCCCATGCAGAAAGCCTTGGAGTAGACGCCATTGCATCAATTCCTCCGATTTATTTCCATCTTCCGGAATATGCAATCGCAGAATACTGGAACGACATTTCCAGTGCAGCGCCGAATACAGATTTCGTGATCTATAATATTCCGCAGCTTGCAGGCGTTGCATTAACAATGCCGTTATTTAAAGAAATGAAGAAAAACCCAAGAGTTGTTGCAGTGAAAAACAGCTCTATGCCTGTTCAGGATATTCAGATGTTCAAGATGGAAGGCGGAAAAGACTTCGTAGTATTCAACGGTCCGGACGAGCAGCTTGTTTCCGGTCTTGCCATGGGTGCTGACGGCGGTATCGGCGGTACATATGGTGTTATGCCTGAGCTTTATCTGAAGATCAAAGAGCTTGTTGAAGCCGGAAAAATGGCAGAGGCTCTTGACGTTCAGAACGCAGCAGATGCAATTATTTACGCTATGTGCGCATGTCATGGAAATCTCTATGCAGTTATGAAAGAGATCATGAGAATCCGTGACGGACTGGACATTGGCGGTGTTCGTAAACCGCTTCCGGATATCATTCCTGAGGATATGGATCAGATTAAAAAATGTGCAAAGATGATCGACGAAGCAATTGAGAAATTTTGCAAATAGTCAGGAGGATAACTGTGGGAAAGTATTTGTTGCTCGACAGGCGGTTTTTGAATCCGCAGGGGATGAGGCTTTGGGTAGGCGCAGATCTGGAGAATGAGGGTCAATGATCCGGTGATATTCCTCCAGGGTAAGGCCGGTGAGGGCAAGGCAGCAGGCCAGTTCTTTTCCGACATAGCGGATGTGCCATGGTTCGGCGGGGACGCCTGTAACAGCTTCTTTGTTTTCCGGGTATCGGAGAAGGTATCCGTAAAGTGAAGCGTTTTTTGCCAGCCACATACCTTCCGGAGTTTGGGCGAAAGAAGCTGTAAGTTCCAGATTGTTGGACGGACTTGAAACATCAAGGGCAAGACCGCTCTGATGTTCGCTTGTTCCGGGAGCTGCTATGTAGGGACTTCCGTTGTAAAGCTCTTTCTGGCGGCTGTATGAACGATAGCCGGATATACCAAATAGATGAAGCCCCTCTTTATGAGCTGCGACGAAAAGGTAGTGAGCGGCTTCGGCAGCCTTTATTTCCATAAGCCTTTTGGGATCACCGGGAAGAGCGTCGAAGGGAATACCTGTATCTACCAGATTTTCCGGGATGTAATCCTCAGAAAGCGGATGCTCTTTGTTGATCAGACGAATATAATTTACCATAAAATGAACCCCCTTTCCCTTTTATGTTTATGAAAGGAAGAGGGGGTTTATGACTTAAAATCAGTCCAGTGCTTTTTCACTCATTTCTTCCAGAAGTTCCTTTTTCAGGTCATACAGCTTCTGGGACAGGTCTACATATACCTTCTGCGGGTTTGTGAATCGTTTGGATTCTTCCCAGAGGGTATTTTTTTCTCTGGTGCAGTAGGCCTGAAGTTCCATGACAGATGGAGAATCGTATACTTTTTTGCCCTCCCTGATAACAGGGATCAGGAGTTCCCGGACTTCATAGGTTCCACCGAGAACTTTGGTCTTTTTCCAGGTATCTATCGGATCGAAGAGAACCATGTTTTCTTCCGGATTCAGCTTTTCGTCTGCAAGACAGATAAGATCAGCTTTGATCTTGCCGGTAGACTTGCTGTAAATACGGTAAACAGTTTTATTTCCCGGATTTGTGACCTTCTCAGTGTTTTCAGAAAGCTTGATTTTCGGGATGAAGGTTGCGCTTTCGCTGTCCTTTACAGCAGCAAGCTTATAGACACCGCCGAACGCCGGATTATCTTTTGAAGTGATCAGCCGTGTACCGACTCCCCAGGAGTTTATTTTTGCATCCTGTGCCTTCAGGCTTTCAATGAGGTATTCGTCAAGGTCGCTGGAGGCTGCGATGATAGCATCGTCAAAGCCGGCTGCAGCAAGCATTTTGTAAGCTTCTTTGGAAAGATATGCCAGGTCGCCGCTGTCAATACGGATTCCATATTTCGTGAGAGGAATGCCTTCTTCACGCATTTCTTCGAATACACGGATGGCATTGGGAACTCCGGATTTCAGCACATCGTAGGTGTCAACAAGAAGGGTACAGGCATTGGGGTAAAGCTTTGCGTAGGTTTTGAAGGCTGTGTATTCATCAGGGAAACTCATGATCCAGCTATGTGCATGGGTGCCCAGAACAGGTACATCAAACATCTGTCCTGTAAGTACGCAGGAGGTTCCGGCACATCCGGCGATCATGGCTGCACGTGCGCCGAAGATTCCGGCATCAGGACCCTGGGCACGGCGAAGTCCGAATTCCATAACTCCGTCCCCTTTGGCTGCGTGGCAGACACGGGCTGCCTTGGTGGCGATGAGGCTCTGATGATTGATAATATTTAAGATTGCAGTTTCTACAAGCTGAGCTTCCATAATGGGCGCGATGACCTTCACAAGAGGCTCCCTTGGGAAAACAACAGTTCCTTCCGGGATGGCATAAATATCGCCGCTGAAATGGAAATTACTTAAATATTCCAGGAAGTCTTCCTCAAAAATATGAAGGCTTCTAAGGTATTCGATATCTTCTTCTGTAAAACGCAGATTTTCAATGTATTCGATCATCTGCTCGAGTCCGGCTGTAATGGCGTAAGCGCCGCCGCAGGGATTGTCACGGTAAAACATATCAAAAACAACGGTCTGGTTAGTTGGGTTTTTAAAATATCCCTGCATCATGGTCAATTCATAGAGATCGGTGAGCAGAGTCAGATTGTTTGCTCTCATAGTTCTTTCTCCTTTGGGTATAGCGGATAATTCTGTCAGATGCTTCTGCTCCCGGCAGCTGCCGCAGCAGAGCTGTCTGATATATAGTATATCCGAAATGGTTCGCTCTTAGAGCGCAGCTGAAAATTCATTTCCCGGCGGGATGTTTTGGTCAAACGCGCTCTTGCAGTTATATCGGCGCTCCTCTATACAGCTGAAGCTGCGGTAAAAAAGAGGTTTACACCAATGATTTGAACGTATTATACCATAATTCGTCTTTATGGGAAACGAAAAACACTCGAAAAAAGGCGGAAATATAGGCGAAAATACGCATCTGAAAATATTTTTGAAAAAATTTGAAAAAAATTAAAAAAAGGGCTTGCATTTTTCGGAAGGCTGTTATATAATACAACATGTCGCAAGCGAGAAAACAAAAAACGCTGGACAACATCAAAATAAAGGGCTATCGCCAAACGGTAAGGCAACGGACTCTGACTCCGTCATTTCAAGGTTCGAATCCTTGTAGCCCTGCTCAATGAACCACTTCTGAGGAAGTGGTTTTTTTAATTGATTACACCGACCAGTACAGGAAAGGTTAATACTGCGTCTAATATGGAACACAGGATGAAGACAATTATGAAAAATGCAGAATTGACGACTGTTCAAGGAGGATTGCATATTTTTAGAAAAACTTTTGCAACACGTATGTATGAAAAAGGGGCAAGGGTTGAGGAAATTGCAGCGTATATAGGGGATGCGGAGTCAACAACGCGAAAGTACTATATTGCAATTCGTAAAAAGGTTACAGAGTATGGTGAGGTACGCCAGGTTGTAAGAGTCTCTGGTGTTAGAGAAGAAGGAATTTATGTGGCATGATTGGGTGAGACTGTGGATAGTGTTCTGCAGTCTTGCTTTTTGAATTGTAAATGAGGGGAAAGGGATTTTGTCCTTTGATTCTTATGGTTTATTGTAATCGCATTTAATTTCATGTATTATAATCCCATCTTTGACAGTTAGTAAAAGAAAAAATCGCTGGAGCCCTTATATTTACTGGGCTGTAGCGATTTTTCTCTTTTTCACAGAGTATAGTAATTTATTCCCTTCCTTTACTTTTTTTCTGAATTGTTTTCATTTTACTTTTGGTTATGAATTGATAATCCGTTCGAAAATCACAAGCATTATGAAGAGCATCCGTAATCGACTCCCGTTTGTATGTTGGGATAAATCCCTGCTCTTGTACCTCGACAAAATTCATTGCTTTCAAGGCATCTAACAGTTCTTCACAGGTATATTTTGAATCAAGTTTTTTCTCAAGAAAACGATAGATTATCAGTGCGAGAAAACAAATCAGGAAATGTGCTTTGATCCGGTTTTCATCCTGTAGATAAACAGGTCTTGCAGAGAAATCCGTTTTCATGATACGGAAACATTGCTCTATCTGCCATCGGCCTTCACTGACTTTTAAAATATCACCGACTTCATCATCCAGAAGATCTGTACATACAGCGTAGAGTCCATCATACCGGGATTCTTCTGCAATCTTACTTTCATCTAGATAATGATGGATATCAGCAGCTTCCCCTTCTTTCGTAGCAGCTGTGGTTCCGATAAAGCGGGCTGGATCATTTGGATTTTTGCGGTTCTTTTTTGTGTTTCCGGAATCCAGCATCGTTTGTGCCCGCTCTACCTGTTTATCACGAATAGTCTTCTGATAAAGTGCATATTTAGGTGAGTATGTGATGATCAGACGCTGATGAAGTTTCTTTGTAGTATAAGGTTCATCTTTATAGTAAAGCCCCTTATCATCCTCAGGCAGCTGTGTGATATCCACAGGGGTATCATTAGAAACCCGTTTGAAACCTTTGGGATCCAGAGCCCATTCTTTTTCTTCTTTTTTCAGTTTTTTGATGGATTGGGTAACGATATAGGCCCGTTCACCCATGTGGTTGTACGCTCTGATATCTTCTGAACCCAGTCCGGCGTCACTGCAATAGATAAATTTCTGGCAGCCAAACTCTCCAAGCACTTTCTTTTCCAATGGTTTTAGTGAAGTCTGTTCGTTTGAATTACCAGGGAAGAGTGAGAAAGCAAGCGGAATGCCGTCACCATCCATAAACAATCCCATTTGAATAATGGGGTTGGGTCGGTGTTCTTTGCTTTTCCCATATTTCTTACTACCGTCTTCCTGTTCAATCTCAAAGTAATAATTCGAACAGTCGTAATAAAGAACCTTATCATTTCTGTGGCCTAAAAAATGGCTGTTTTTATAAACTTCTGATTGGATGAGATCGCATTCCGTACCAAGGACATCCAATGTACGATAAACGTCATGAAGCCCATAAGAAGGCTTTTCCAGGAATTCTGAGGCAACTTTAAAGGAAGAACGTTTACTGGAAGGCTCCAGGATTCTTGTGTAGATCAGATCAGAAAGGATAGCATTGATATCATACTTAAATTTATATTTCATTTTTAATTTCCGGCATATCTTGTCCATTTGTAACTGATAATAAATGGATTGCAGAAAAAGATAACCGCCACGGAAGAATGTCTGTTTATCATAATCCAGTTGTCTGTCAGCATGAAAAGTGATCTGAATCCGTTTGTTTTCCTGTTCCTGCTTATATTTT
Source organism: Clostridiales bacterium (assembly GCA_019416265.1). GTDB lineage: Bacteria > Bacillota > Clostridia > Lachnospirales > Lachnospiraceae > Blautia_A. The sequence continues at coordinate 27,753 of DXXQ01000128.1, forward strand.
AATGTTTCAAGTCTGGCTTCTTCTTTTGCCCAGGCCATCACATCATCACGTGTTGGTCCGTGTTCGGGCAAAAGTTCTTTTAGGGTTCCGAGTTTCCGAACGATAACGGAAGTGCTTACGCCTTTATCGTTGATATATCCTTTTGAGATATAAAATGATTCAGCATTCTTTGATTTTGATGTAATGACTCTCATAAAAATCGACTCCTTTTCTATATTTTACAACACATTGCAATAAAATACAATATAATAAAACATAAAAGTTGACACAAAAAAAGCAGGCTTTATGCGGCCTGCGAAGGATTTTTCTATTATTCAACTGTCAAACTCCCGTGTTCTGCAGTCTTGCTTTTTGAATTGTAAATGAGGGGAAAGGGATTTTGTCCTTTGATTCTTATGGTTTATTGTAATCGCATTTAATTTCATGTATTATAATGGTAATAAGAAGATGCTGTAAACACAGAGCGTTTGAATATTAATATGGAAAAGGGAGTGTGAAGCGATTGATTTTTTTATATACGGAAAAGAATAACACAGAAGATTGGATTATAAAAAATGATTTGTATTTTAATCTTTATACAGGGAATCAACCATTTACACAGAAAGATCAAGATGCCATAGAAAAAATAGATGGTGCAAAACTTACAAAAGATAATCATATCCAGACAAAATATGGTTTGGGTACAATTCGAAATTTGTCTAGTGGATGCAAGACGTATTTGAATATAATAAAGAATCCGGATAAAATTATCAGTGCAGAAGAATGCGGTGGAAATGTATTAGAGCTATTATTTGATCTTGACGAGGCCCATCTTTATATGAGTCATCCAGAACGCTTTGAGATAGCCGATGATACGGAAATTAAGTTCAATGATCAGGAAGTTGTTAGGGGTAGAAGAGGCTATGAGCAGTGGTGGAGTCGAGAATATGAAAGGAGAGCAGCAGATGATTTATAACAAACTCGCCTTTCAGGCGAAACCGTTTGAGTATTTTCTGGAGTTTACCAGCAGAATTACGTTGGTACGTGGTGACAGCGCTACGGGAAAGACTTACTTATACCAAATGTTGGAAGATGTCAGGCAGATGGAGCAGTATCAAGCAATAAAGCTTTTTAACTATAAAAGTGAAAATTTTCATAAAGACTTACAAGCGTGCCGTGACAGATTTATTGTTATTGATAACGCAGATACATTGCTTACAGATGAGGACAGGCGATTTATCAATTTTGAAAGCAGTAATCAATATCTTCTGTTTCTTAGAAATTGCGATGGTCTGAATGTTTCAGCAGATAGTTTTACAATTTTAAAGGAAGAAAATTACCACGTTTCATTGCAGAAAGAGTTGATGTAAATATGAAGTATTTATGGATTGAAGATGGCGGAGCAGGATTACAGTTTTGGGAATTGGTGAATGAGCATTTATTTCAAGGAAAAATAAAAATTGAAAGTAAAGGGAGCAACCAAGGTATTTTGGATGCGGTAAGAGAATTGAAGCCAAATGTGGATGATATTTATTACATTGCATTTGATAAAGTTTATGATAACATGGATGTAGTGAATAAAATTTTGGAGTTGAATACTCTGATTGAAAAATATCCAAAACAGATTATCATGCTTGATATTACTTGTTTTGAGTACATTATTTTTGCATTTGAAAAGTTGATTTTATGGACGGGAAGTGGACATAAAGATGTGATTGCCATGAGAGAGTGTGTTTTGAAGGCGCTTACAGATCATAGAATCGATCTTGACAGTATTACGGACGAAAAAACACGAAACTATTTAATGGGATTTAAAAAGTATTCAACGGAACGTGTAATCAAGTCTATGACATATATGCTTACAGATGGTGATGATTGGAGCGTGAGAGGAAATCATTTTGGTGGTTGTTGGCATGAAGACTGTTGTATTCTGAAACGTCCGGAAAAGAAAAAGTGCAGTCTGATGAATATGAAAGGAAAAGAAAAAATGCTGGAACTATTATCCAGCGCAGAATTTCAGAGGATAATACAAGATATGTGATGTAAAAAACAGGGGAATTTACGAAGAAATAGATAAACTTGATGCGGAAGACAAATGAATACTTGATGGAGTGACTGTTATATATGGTAGTGCTTCAGAACTCATGGCAACTCTTGAATATGATTTTTCTCAGGAGAAAGATTTCACTTATAGAGGTCTTTCAATGGATGGGATTATTCATCATCTTGCAGTATTTATTTCAAGGCTATGGCAAATCCATATCTTTGGTGAAGGTAATACAAGAACAACGGCGGTGTTTTTCATTAAATATTTGAGATTTCTTGGTTTTTCTGTAACCAATGATATTTTTGCAGAAAATGCGTAAGATAATACGCAAGTACACGGAGGTACTATGATGGGAGATTATAAACCACCTTTTACGATAACAAACAAGATATTATCATATGTGTCTTCTATTTCGGAAAAGATAGGACGTATTACAGCAACCAGTAATTTGGAATCTAAACCACATCTAAGAAAAAATAATCGTATTAAATCCATTCACTCTTCCTTGAAGATTGAAGCAAATTCCCTTTCCTTGGGGCAAGTTAGAGATGTAATTAATGGAAAAATTGGGGTTGAAATCTAAAGAAGGTTTCCGAAGAAATTATTTGCGGCCGGCAGCAGATATGAATCTCATTCGCATGACAATTCCTGATAAGCCTAACAGCAGGAATCAAAGATATGTGAAGGTGTAAAATATTTATAGGGATTCTGTATAAAGAGGAAGCCCCTCATAATACTTCCTTTTACCATGTTGGTTAAAAAAACAATAGGTCAATTCATAGGTCAATTTTGAAAAGAGATAGCTGTAAACCCGGAAAGCCGCATAGAATACGGGGTTCCGGGTTTTTAAGATTTTTAATCGATATTAAGAGCATCTATCTTTTTTTGCGTTTCCGATGAAACATGAGGATATACATCCTTCAGATAATATTGAACATGAATTAACTCTGGCAGTTGATAGGAAAATTCCTTTTCCTTTCTTCCTTCATTTGCAAGGTGTATGAGTTTAAGGGCGTAGGTTTCATACTCTTTTAAATTCATATAGCAGGTATGATAGAAATCGGATAGGATGTATTCAGAGCTTCCGTTTGCTTTTAGCGCATCACATAGCACCAAGGCAATTTCATAGTTCTCATTTTCTATTAAAGTGGATACAGAAGCAAGGTTTGCTGCAGATTGTTTACAAGCATTCATACAGGCATCAAATTTTTCTCTTTCTTCTGAAGAAAACTTCATATCCTGGAGTTCCGTCATTCGGGTATAAAGTGGTGAAGCCTCCAGAATGTTTTGAGTTCCCATGATATCTGTGATAAATGTGATGATTACATCTGCGGCCTGATCATATTTTTTCTCTAATTCATATAATTTGGAATAAGCCATGGCGCCTGCAAAGGTATTGGATGGTATCTGATTGCTTTCCAATATCATACGTGCGTTTTCTGAATTGCCGTCATCAAGAGCATCCTGTACCAAAGAGTAGGGTGATTCTTCTGGCGTCTCAGGAGCTGGGGAGGGTGTCCATGCGTTAAGCAGAAGAAGTACAGCAACAGAAAGAATAGCTGTGGCAAGTATATTAGAAAATATGAAAGAGAACCTATATGTACCGGTATGGAGGTTCATACGGATGCAGTGTTTCAGAATCTGTGAGCCATAGGTATTGGAAGTCTTGCTGTACAGTTCCTGAAACTGATGTTTTGAGCTGATATCTTGTTTTTTTAGATATTCAAAAGCTTGTTGCTTATGCAGGATCTGAAGTAGTTTCTCATTCATATAACCCGTCTTTCTGCGAAAGACACCAATGCGTCATGAAACAGTTGCACTGGTTTTCGCTTTCTATTTTAGTTTCCTTCTGATACTATTTTTATAAGACTGACATACTACAGAACACGTGGAGGTGAGTGGCGGGGCTGTATAGCGGCGACCTCGTATTTATATATGTTGTCGGTCATCCGTTAAGGCATCAATGAGTGGCGCATTACTGTAGCCCGTAAACTTATCTCTTCCGAAGTCGACTCGATCTCGCCGGATGACCAGTCACTGTCAGTGTTATCACTACAATATCAGGAGGTAGTTACTTGTCTTTTAAAATTTTAAAATTTAACTGCTGTGGACTTGATGTCCACAAAACATGGATCTATGCCTGCATCGGCATTACTGATTCCAATAATCGTACAGAATATAAGCAAGCTCGCTTTTCTTCCTTCACAAAAGGATTGAATGAGTTGTGTGACTGGCTTGCAAAATATAACTGTAACGATGTGTGCATGGAATCTACCGGAAAGTATTGGATCCCTGTTTTCAATATCTTAGAGCAACGCAAAATCTGGGTTACTCTATCCCATCCCAAATACACAAAACCCATGAAAGGAAATAAGACAGACCGCAAAGATGCCAAATGGATCTGTGATCTATACATGTGTGGCATGGTTAAGCCTTCCTTTATTCCACCTGCTGACATCAGAGAACTTAGGGATCTTGTAAGATACCGTTTCAAACTCATCTGTATGATTACCGGTGAAAAGAATCGTGCCCAAAATTGTCTTACCGTATCCAATCTAAAACTTGATGATGTTTTTTCTGATGTATTTGGTAAATCTTCTCGTTCTATTACAGAACAGATTTTGCAACACCCTGGTGAAAAATTTGATGTAGCACCTTTCGTTCATGGTCGCTGCAAAACTCCCATTGAAGAAATACAGGCGGCCATTGATGGGGCTATCTCTAAAGAACAAGCTGTGAAACTCAGACAATGCCTTGATCATATCGATGAATTACAAAAGCACATTTCAGAAGTAGAACAGGAAATCCTTCGTCTCAGTGATAAATATGAGGCTGCTTTAACCTTAATAAGGACTGTTCCCGGATTCGGTAAGAATCCAATGACTGCTATTCAAGTGCTTTCAGAGATTGGCGGTGATATGTCTGTCTTCCCCACAGCGAAACACCTCGTCTCCTGGGCCGGATGCTGTCCTCGAAATGATAAAAGCGACCGCAAGATCAAATCCACTCGGATTTCCCGTGCTGGTTCTTATTTTAAACCAGTTCTGGTACAAATTGCAAATGCTTTAATCAAATCAAAGAAACATCCTGAATTTACAACTCGCTATAAGCGTATCAAAGCACGCCGTGGACATAAGAAAGCCATCATCGCTATCTGTCGTATGATCCTGACCGCTATCTGGCACATACTTACAGATTTAAAGCCATATACACCAGAGGGGTTTCTTGAATCACGTCCTGTGAATAAAGAAAAAGTTCTTACTACTTCACAGGCACTTAATCTGCTTAGACAACGAGGATATCTCATCAAAGATGCTCCTTCACCAGCTTCCTGATTAGGTGTTGCGTCTATATTCAATTTTTAGCCACCACAACGATGGCTTATTTGTGATGCTCAAATTTATTCTCTACTCGCTACTTCATTGTTTCAAACTT
>DXXQ01000129.1 GCA_019416265.1 Clostridiales bacterium
TCCTGGATCAGGTCAAGGAACAACATTCCCCTTCCCACATAACGCTTGGCAATGCTGACAACAAGACGAAGATTGGCTTCTGCAAGACGCTTCTTTGCAGCCTCATCTCCTTCTTCCATTCTCTGCGCAAGCTCGATTTCCTCTTCTGCGGAAAGCAGGCTGACCTTTCCGATTTCTTTCAGATACATACGGACCGGATCCTCGATACTTACGCCTTCCGGAACAGAGAGGTCGATTTTGTCCAGGTCGATTTCCTCTTCCTCATCAAGCTTGTCAATATCCGCATCATCGTCCAGGATCACTTCGTCCACGTTTTCTGTGATCCGAAGAACATCTACACCGCTGGCTTCCAGAAAATCAAACACTTTTTCCATCTGCTCCACTTCCAGGGGCTGATCCTTAAAAAAGTCACTGATCTCCTGATATTCCAAAACATTCTTTCTCTTCTTTGCAAGCTCCAGAAGTTCTACCAGTTTCTCACTGAATTTACCCATATTCATTTCCATATGTGCTCTATACCTCCATATAGTGTTTATATTGTTTCCTTATTCAAACGAAATATGCAGCTGGTTCCTCTTTCTTCCAAGGTCTTCCAGCTCTTTCTTGGCCTTTATGATGTCCAAAAGCCCGTTCATATCCGAAGGATCCAGATTTCTGTTCTTCTCCTTCAGACTTTCCTCCCGGATCCGAAGAACGGTATCTGCAAAAGCTCTCTGCTGTTCTTCCTCATTTTCCAGGTGAATGGTTGCATTAAATAACGAGGAAACCTCTCTTTGCTCCTCACTGTCTGTAAAAGCATTGAGAAGCTTCGCGGGATTCACATCCCCCTCCTCATGCTGATGATACAGCATCTGCGCCACCTGTCTGTAAAGGGGAATTACGAAGTCCTCCGGCTTTATATACTTTTCCACAGTATCAAAGATACCCGGATACGTTACAAGCCAGGTAAGTAGAAGCTTCTGTGCCTTCTGCGCCGCACTCTCCTTTTTGGGCTGCTGCGCGGCAGTGCTTTTCGGCTGTACACGCTTTTCTGCCGGAGTTCCCTTCATGGCAAGTGTATTCACCCGCTTCCGAAGGTCGTCCACGCTGATTCCATAACGTCCGTATTCTTTTACAATCGCTTCTATGTAAAGATTCCTTTCCAGCCCATCCCCAAGCTCCAGAAGCATCTGGGCACACTGCTGAAAGAAACGGTTCTGTCCCTGGGGCTCGCTCATAGGAAATTCATCTTCTGCTGTATGGATCCGGAACATAAAGCTGTCCATCGCCCGGTTCAGCCGTTCCTCAAAAGCCTCCGGTCCTTCCTTCCTGATAAACTCATCCGGATCTTTATAGGGCTTAAGGCTCACCACTCTCGAGTTTACTCCCGCTTCCCTGAGAATGGGAATTCCCCGAAGAGCCGCCTTAACTCCGGCTTCATCGCTGTCATAAAGGAGAAGGACTTCCTGGGTATACCGTTTGAGAAGACTCGCGTGTCCCGATGTCAGCGCTGTTCCCAGAGATGCAACTGCATTGGTAAAGCCGGCCTGATGCATGGCAATAACATCCATATATCCCTCGCAGAGGATCAGATAGCTTTTCCTTGTAGTTCTGGCTATATTAAGACCGTACAGATTACGGCTTTTGTCAAAAATCTTTGTCTCAGGGGAGTTCAGATATTTCGGCTTTCCATCCCCCATCACGCGCCCGCCGAAGCCTATGACGCGGTTATTTACATCCATGATCGGAAAAATAACCCTGTTCCAGAATTTATCATACATTCCGTGGCGTTCGTCTATATTAAAAAGCCCTGATTCCCGTAAAAGCTCGTCGCTGTAGTTTTTGGATTTCAGAAATTTATACAGATCGTCGCTGTACTTATCAGAATAGCCCAGCCCGAATTTCCGGATGGTTTCCTCGCTGAGCCCTCTTCCTGTAAGATATTTATGGGCATTCCTTCCGTTTTCCCTGCGGAGCTGATAGTAAAAATACTGGGCAGCCTGCTTGTTTATTTCAAGAAGCTGCGCCTTTTTCTCCGCCTTTGCCTTCGCTTCCTTTGAATATTCAATCTTCGGAAGCTCCACACCTGCGCGGTCCGCCAGATATTTCAGCGCCTCTCCAAAGGTAAAATTTTCATATTCCATCACAAAGGTAAATACATTACCTCCTGCTCCGCAGCCGAAACAGTAGTACATCTGCTTGGACGGCGTCACAGAAAAGGACGGTGTTTTTTCATTATGGAAAGGACAGAGTCCAAAATAGGAATTTCCTTTCCGTGTCAGTTTCACATATTGGGATATCACGTCTACGATGTCATTTTTCATTCTGACCTCTTCGATGATATCGTCTGAGTAACGCATGTTAAAAAACCTCCCATGCTTTAGGTATGTAGATTTCCCGGAATTTTTCCATGGAATACTGGTCTGTCATCCCGGATAGATAATCGCAGACTGCCTGCTCCTTTTTCTCTCCCCTGTACATTACCAGTTCTCTGTATTCTCTGGACATCGCTTCCGGATGCTCTATATAATATTCATATAATTCCGACAGCATTTTCACTGCCTTCTCTTCTTCCTTTTTTGCCACCGGATTTTCATAAACATTCTGAAACATGATTTCTCGAAGCTCCATCATTGCCTCTTCAATTTCTGCAGACATCCTTATGGTGTCCTTCTCCAGACTGTTCTCTATAATATCATGGACAAATGTGTTGAGTCTTTCTCTGGTCGTATATCCCAGAAGCATCCTCAAGGTAATGGGAATGTCGTCTTCCGTGATGATTCCCGCTCTCTGTGCATCGTCCATATCATGGTGGATATAGGCAATTTTGTCTGAAAAGCGCACAATCTGTCCTTCCATGGTTGAAGGGCTGCCGCTGATGCGGTGATTCAGAATCCCGTCCCTTACTTCCCAGGTCAGGTTGAGTCCTTCTCCGTCTTTTTCCAGTACCTGAGCCACTCGCACGCTCTGCTTATAATGGGCAAAGCCTTCCGGATTCACCAGATTAAGCGCCCGTTCTCCTGCATGTCCAAAGGGCGTATGACCAAGGTCATGGCCAAGAGCAATGGCTTCTACCAGATCCTCGTTCAGGCGCAGCGCCTTTGCTATGGTTCTGGCAATCTGTGATACCTCCAGTGTATGTGTCAGTCTGTTTCTATAGTGATCTCCCTGAGGTGCCAGAAACACCTGGGTCTTATCCTTCAGTCGTCTGAACGCTTTACTGTGAAGAATTCTGTCCCTGTCTCTCTGGTAAACCGTTCGTATGTCACATTCTTCTTCCGGGCGTTCCCGTCCTCTGGAATGAAGGCTGTGAGCAGCATAGGGACTTAAAAGCTCCAGTTCCCTCTGTTCCATGCTTTCTCTGATATTTCTCATAGGCAGTACCTCCATAAGCGCCTTCCGTAAAATGAAAAAAGCGCTTTGTGAATAGCAACGACAAAATACCTCTTATTAATTATATTCTACATAAAATATCAAATTCCTCTTTTTTTCAAATAAAAAATATTTTTTTTATTTTTTTCAAAAAACCTGTTGACATTCTTCCAAACC
>DXXQ01000013.1 GCA_019416265.1 Clostridiales bacterium
ATTTATAACGCGTAACAAAAAGAGGTGAGAACAATCGCGGAGAAAAGCAGAGCCGATTACATGAAAGCCAGAAGAGAAAGACAAAAAACGTTTAGTGTAGCTGTGGATAAAGAAAAAATGTTGAAGTTTGAACAGAAATTATCCGAACAGAAAAAGACGAAATCAGAATGGCTCAATGAGAAAATCGACGATGAACTAAAAAAATAAGAAACGCCCGACCAACCTACCAAGTCAACGAGCGTTTCTAGCAAGAAGTTTCCTTCTGTAAATATTATAATGCAGAACGAAACTTCTTTCAAGATAATTTTGAAAGGAGAACTTTTATTATGCAAAATTTAACAGTAATTAAACTTAAAGGGCAGAGGGTTTTAACTACACGTCAGCTTGCTACCGCTTATGAAACAGATGTAAAAGTAATTCAAAATAATTTTTCGCGTAATAAAGAAAGATATGTGGCAGGAAAACACTATATTTACATGGATAGAGACGAGCTGAGAGAGGTCAAAACAACATACCCTCAATTTGAGGGTGAGTTAAAAAGAACCTCAAGAACTCATTTCTGGACAGAAAAAGGCGCTTTGCTTCATGCTAAATCTCTGAACACCGATAAAGCGTGGGAAGTATATGAGTATCTGGTAGATTTCTATTTTCGGGCGAAAGAGAATGCTCCTGAGCCACAGGAAAGGAAACCTGCTCCGGTAGAGAATGTAGAATCAACTGACAGGAGAGATTATTATTTCTGCCCACCGGATAATCCCATTAAAGTGTTGGAGATACTTTTACAGGTTGCAAGAGAAAGTAGTATTCCTGTATATTCATATCCATTTAAGAAATATGACAGCATGTTACAGAAAAATGCGATTGGAATCAGAACAGAGATTACTGTAGAGAAAGCCTGTTACGAACTGGCATACGAGCTGGCGCATGCTTTTATTCATTATAACGGAGGAGATTTAATTAATAGTCCTCTGGCAAAAGAGTATAATCAACAGGCAGAACGAGCAGTGCATATGATTATCAAGATATTAAACATAAAAACAAGAAAAGCGTAATTTTCAAAGAGAGCTTCGGCTCTCTTTTTGATTGGAGGGATTCCATGAACACTGAACAGAAAAAAGTTCTGAGAAAAATCATCTATGCCGTAGAAACGGGAGGACAAGTCTATGGCTGCCAGGATTACAATGACTTTACAGAGCCGTACACCAACAGTTCCGAAGAACACGCAATCACTATTGGAGCAGGACAGTGGTACGGAATAGAGGCGCAGACCCTGTTAAAGCGCATCCATGACGCAGATCCGTCCCTATGGGATAGATTGGATACGGAAAACATCTGGTATGATGTGCGTTACGCAGACTGGTTTACCTATAACATTTCTGAAGGCTCCGCAAAGGCGAAGGCCATCGTCAAGCTGATTTCCACCAATGTCGGAATCCGGTGCCAGGACAATCTGATGGATGAGCAGCTGTCCGCCTACGTCCGAGAAGCTAAGGATCTTGGCGTGACGGATTCCGCGGGACAGGCTATGTGTGCAAATTTTCGGCACCAGGGCGGACAGGGTGCCGTAACCCGAATCCTTGCCAAAACATCTAGGCCGTATACCTTGGATGGCCTTTACAGGGCTTGCCAGAGTGATACCGGCAATCAGGTCGGGGCATATAAGGCACGGCAGAGATTTGTATATAAGGCTCTTAAAGAGCATTTTCCGGAAGGAGAGGATAATATGACGAAAACAGAAAAAGCCATCCAATGGATGGAGGACCTGGCCAGGGACAACAGCCATGGATACGATCAGGATAATAGATGGGGTGTGGATTATGACTGCTCATCTGCTGTGATAACCGCCTGGGAGACTGCCGGTGTGCCGGTTAAAACCAAAGGGGCCACTTACACTGGTAATATGTATGATATTTTTATCGCATGCGGATTCCAGGATGTGACAGCATCCGTAAATCTTTCCAATGGTTCCGGGATGGTACGTGGGGACGTCCTATTAAATCATGTCCATCATGTCGCTATGTACTGCGGAGACGGTAAAGAGGTGGAGGCGAGCATCAACGAGATGGGTACCGCGCACGGGGGACAGCCTGGAGATCAGACCGGCAAGGAGATCTTAATACGGTCATACCGCAATTATCCGTGGGACTGCGTTCTTAGGTATAAAGATTCTGGAGCGAGCGCCGAAGAATCGGACAGCAGCGGAAACGCAGATGCAGAGAAGATGAATACGGTAAATTACATAGCGAGAATAAGCAAAGATACCAAATGCTATGTATCACCAGGCGGAGCGCAGGCAAAGCTGTTCCCACTGATCAAAAAAGATGCTGTGGTGGATGTGATGAAATATACGAAAAAAGACAGCAAAGGTAAGACATGGTATTTCATTCGGATTCCGCATCCGACAGAGGGATTTGTGTTTGAGTTTGTACCGAGCGGCAGTTTTCGGCATTTAAAATAACAATTCTGGAGATGACTTCGGCTACTTTTTTTGTACAATCAAAACAGGCAGGGGACGTAAATCCTCTGCCTTATTTTGCGTTATTGTATCATCTTCTGAATTATTATATAATGCTTATTAGTCACATACTGGTCACAAATAAAATCCGAAAAGCCTTGAATTAAGCGGATTTTGGAATTTTGACTTTAAGAAATTCTTAAGAATTTCCCCCTTTCAAATTAAAAAAACACTGTTATCCTTAAATCATAAAAGACAGAAAGCTTTGACAGCAGGAGGAAGGAGAGCGTTATGGCAAAGATATTAGTTTGCGATGATGATAAAGCAATTGTGGAAGCAATTTCCATTTATCTGCAGCAGGAAGGATATGAGATTGTTACAGCCTATGACGGAGTTGAGGCAATGGAGGTGCTTCGAAATCAGAAAATAGATCTTCTGATTATCGACATCATGATGCCGAGACTTGACGGGATTCGCGCAACCTTAAAGATTCGGGAGGAAAATCCCCTTCCCATTATTATCCTTTCTGCGAAGTCAGAGGATGCGGACAAAATCCTCGGACTGAATGTGGGAGCTGACGATTATGTGACAAAGCCCTTCAGCCCCCTGGAGCTGGTGGCCAGAGTGAAATCCCAGCTTCGCAGATACACAAGACTGGGAGCCGCAGTTCCCAGGGAGAATTCCATGATTTATGAAACGGGAGGACTTAGTGTAAACGACGAATTAAAGGAAGTAAGAGTAGACGGAGACCTTGTGAAGCTTACGCCCATAGAGTACAACATTCTCTTATTTCTGATTAAAAATCAGGGAAAGGTATTTTCCATCAATCAGATCTACGAAAATATCTGGAACGAAGAGGCTGTGGCTGCAGAGAACACAGTGGCAGTACACATCCGTCACATTCGGGAAAAAATCGAAATTAATCCAAAGGAACCAAGATATTTAAAGGTAGTCTGGGGACTTGGATACAAAATGGAAAAAATTTGAAAGGAAAGTGTTTTTGAAGAAAGGGGACGATGATTATGAAGAAAAAATGGTATAGAAGCGGATGGATAAAAGGAATTGCAATTCTTTTATCCTATGTAATGCTGGTATGCGCCGCATTCGGGGGAGTTGTTATCTTCCGAATGGGCAGAGCCGGAATTTCTCTGGAAAACGGAGAGGATTTCAGGGAAAGTTCGAAGTTCAGTGAGCTTGTGTATGACAATGGATACAGGATTATCTTTGATTTAAAGTCGGAAATTGTAAAAGAGATACTGGGAGAGAATACGGCTTCTGCACTTATGGATGTGGACATCTTCTATCAGGGAGAAGCGGTTTCCCTTACAAAAGCCGTCAATCCTTCCAGGGAAGAAAGCAGCGGATTTCTGTATAAAGCAGCGGACCTGAATAAATGGGCACAGGAGTGGGGAAATACAGATAGTTATAATGGATACGATATGCCTCTTCTTAAATGCAGAAAGGAAGATGGAACGTATCACTATTACTATTACAAAGAGTTTATCCAGGGGCTTCAGAATGGAACAATTGAGTGTGAATTAAGTCAGACAGCAGAAGAAAAATACTTTGCTTATGAGGATATGGGAGGATTCCTCCAAAATTGTACAGAGGATCAGATAGAGGGATTTCTCAGATCAGTCTATGATGAGGGGGAATTCGGCGAGGTTACAGACAAAAGCGCTTCGATTCCTCAGAATTATGTAGGATGTATGGCTGTGGGGGATTACAATCCAAATCTTATAGACCAGACAACAGGGATCGGAGAAGCCTTCAGTCCGGAAGGCTATGAAAATATTCTGGATTTTGTCAATCAGAACCCGGAATGGAAACCTGAGGATGCATTTACAGAGCTTGCTTACGCGCTGAATGAACTTAACGGATTCATAAACGGCGCTTATGGATATGGAGACCTTTCCACTTATGAAGAGGGAAAAACAAACGTAACCTATCTTTACGCGGATCTGGATCAGGAAAAGATATATACAAATAAAAAAGATTACGAAAACTATAACAATCTTGACAGAGCATTGGGAGAAATGAAGGGGTATTCCTTTTTATCCTATGTACTGATTTCTTCTGAGGAGGGCGGCAGTACAAATATTGACAAGATGACGGAAAATAATCTGCTGGGATCTCTGGAATATCATGCAGACTATATCAGCGATGCCCAAAATTATGTTTTTGCCCTTGGAATTGATACAGGATTCCCGGCTGACGATAAGCTTGCAGCGGCCAATGAAGAATACAACCGATTTGCCGGAAAATTGAAACCGGTTCTTGCTGCAGAAGCAATCAGCGCAGTTTTATGGCTGATGCTGATTTTATGGCTGACTCTGATGGCAGGAAGAAAGCCGGAGGATGAAGAAATCCATCTGAACTGGTTTGACGGTATTTATACAGAACTTGCGGCAGCCCTGACAGGCGGGCTTCTCTTTTTCGGACTTATGCTGGGACTGAACCTAAACATGCCGATTGACCATGTGAAAGAACTTATGATTCTGGGAATTGCCTTGGCTGTTTTTGCACAGACCTTATTCCTCATTGGATGGCTCAGTCTTGTACGCAGGATTAAGGCTAAGACAATCTGGAAAAACAGTCTTTGCAGACTGGTTTGCAAATGGATCTATAAAGGCTGTAAGAGAATCCTTAAATGGTTCAAAAAGATCCTGACCGGATTTCAGGCAATGATTTACGGCAGGGATACGGTACTTGACGGACTCAAACGCATCAGCGAAGGGGAACTGCAGTACAAAATTCCTCTTGATAAGGTAAACGGCAAGCGCAGGGAAATGGCGAAATATATCAATAACATCGGCGACGGTCTTGACGCGGCAGTGGAAAAAACCATGAGAAGCGAGAGGATGAAAACAGACCTTATCACCAATGTGTCCCATGATATTAAGACGCCTCTTACCTCCATCATCAATTATGTAGATCTTCTGAAAAGAGAGAATTTTACAGACCCGAAGATTCAGGGATACCTGCAGATCCTGGATGAGAAATCACAGAGATTAAAGATTCTCACAGAGGATGTGGTAGAAGCTTCCAAGGCAAGCTCCGGCAACATCAATTTAGAGATGACAGAACTTGATTTCGTAGAACTGATTCATCAGGTTCTCGGTGAATTTGAGGAAAAATTCCAGGAAAAGAATCTTACCATGATGGTACATTTCGAGGATGAAGCCTCTGTGATCCGCGCAGACGGACAGAGGATGTGGCGTGTACTTTCCAATATTTTCGGAAATGTTGTCAAATATGCCATGGAGGGTACAAGAGTTTATGCAGAGGTACGCAATAAGAACAAAAAAGTAATCTTTACCCTGAAAAACATCTCTGCACAGCCGCTGAACATCTCCGCAGACGAGCTTACAGAACGCTTCATACGAGGAGACATCTCCAGAAACACAGAGGGCAGCGGACTTGGACTTTCCATTGCGAAGAGCCTGACAGAGCTTCAGGGCGGCGAGTTCAAGCTGATCGTGGACGGCGATCTGTTTAAGGTTATGATCACCTTTGCGGCAGAAGGAAAAAAAGAAAAATAAAGAACATGAAAAGAGAAGGGAAAAGGGACTGAAGCAGTTCCTTTTCTTTCTTTTGTTTGTTATAATAAAAACAATTAAGAATTACGGTGAGAGGAGTAAAGGTAAAAATGATATTATACGAAATATATTTCAGTCCCACAGGGGGAACGAAACAGGCAGCAGATATTTTAAGCAGTCAGTGGGACTGTGAAAAGGTGGAGATTGATCTTTCCAATCCCAGACTGGATTTTCAGAATTATAAGATCAGAAAAGAGGATATCTGCATTGTGGCGGCGCCGGTGTATGGAGGACGCATTCCGCTGACGGCAAGTGCAAATCTGAGCAGACTGAAAGGAAACGGGGCGAAAGCGGCTGCTGTGGCAGTATATGGAAACAGAGCCTATGAGGATGCGCTTCGGGAATTAAGAGACGATCTGGAAGATGCGGGATTTTGCTGCAGGGCAGGAGTTGCTGCCATTGCGGAACATTCTATTGCCCGCCAGTTTGCAGCGGGAAGGCCGGATGAAGAGGACAGGAAACAGCTGGGACATTTTGCAGAGAAGATTCGCAGTGTCTTTGAGGAGGATGACAAGGAGGCTGTTTTGCAGCTTCCCGGAAATTATCCCTATAAGGAGTATAAAGTAATGCCGGCAGTACCGGAGGCGAATGATAACTGTACTCTGTGCGGACTTTGCTCAGAGCTTTGCCCCACAGGGGCAATCTCTCCGGTAAATCTGAAAACAGCAGATCCTTCACGCTGTATTTCCTGTATGCGCTGCATTGCAGTGTGTCCGGAGGAGGCCCGCGGATTAAGCAGCGCCCTTCAGGAGAAATTTTCACAGAAGCTTTCAAAGGTCTGTGCAGAGAGAAGAGAGAATGAATTGTTCTGCCCGGTGCGGGGGGAATAAAAGTATCCGCAATAAAGACAGGAAGATAGAACAGGAGCTTGAGAATGAAAAAAATCGTGTCAATGAAAAAAGATGTGAAATCAGATACAAAAGAGGAAAGACTAAAGGCATTCGCAGAAAAAATGGAACAAATGAAAATGGAGTTTGCAGAGCTGGCGGATGTGTATGAGGAAGAGGGAGCGGATGGAGCAGTCCTGGATCCTCTTTTTGAAGCGCTGGCAGCTGTTGACGATGTGATCGACGGGGTAACCGAGGCTCTGGAGCGCAGCTGATACAGATTGCAATGGATGTTATTTTTTAAAACAGGAAAGGAAAGAGACAGCGATGCTGGTTTGTGACTATATTGTAGAGAGAATCGAAGGCGATTACGCCATGTTAAAAAGAATCGATGAACCGGAAACAGAGGAAAAATGTGTGGCCCGGGCCCTTCTTCCGGAGGAGATCATGGAAGGAAATACACTTCATTATGAGATGATGTGCTACACCATCACAGGATAACAGAGAAAGGATTCGGGAAAGAAACTATGGCAATAGAAAAAGTAAGAGCATATTTTAAAAATTTTGGAAAGGACGGGGATGTGCAGGAATTTACAGTGTCCAGCGCGACTGTGGAGCTGGCGGCTCTGGCTCTTGGGGTGGACGGAGCGCGGATCGCGAAAAGTATGTCCTTTTACCCAAAGGAGGGAGAGGGCTGCATTATCGTGGTGACGGCAGGGGATAAAAAGGTGGATAACGGTAAGTTCAAGCGTCAATTCGCCATGAAGGCAAAAATGCTTCAGGGCGGGGATGTGGAGACGCTTACCGGATACGCCCCCGGAGGAGTCTGCCCGTTTGCAAACCCCGTGAATACGAAGGTGTATCTGGATGAATCCCTGAAACGGTTTGAGACAGTTTTTCCGGCCTGCGGAAGCGCAAATTCCGCCATCGAGCTTACCTGTGAGGAATTGTTTCAATTTGCAGAAGCCCTGGCATGGGTGGATGTGTGCAAATAAAAAAGGAGAAGAGTGTGTCTATGAGCAACATCAAGAACCAACCGAAAATCAAAAATAAAATTATTACAGCAGTGAGAGAGCAGTTGGAGCATCGTGCATTATGGCTGTACCTTCTGCGTGACGAGGCGAAAAAGCGGGGGCTTGACCCCAATGAATTTTCCAGTGCTGCAATCCGAAGATGCGGACGGATACAGGGAAAGAACCTTGTGAAAAAGGGAAAGACAACCAGTCTGAAAGGCTTGAAAAAAACATTGTTCACGAAGCCTGCACAGTGGGTATTTGAAATGGACGTACTGGAAAGTACAGATGAAAAGCTGTCCCTTGATTTTCATTACTGCCCTCTTGTAAAGGCGTGGCAGAAGGCCGGATGCTCAGATGAGGAAATTGCACAGCTGTGCGACATCGCCATGTGCGGTGATCACGGAATCGGTGAGAGATATGACAGTGTGCTGGATCTGCCGAAATGTATTGCAAAAGAGGACGATGTTTGTTCTTTAAGATATCACAAAAAATAGAAAGCATTTTGCAGTGGGATTGTTTACTACGATAGGGTGTAATTGTTTTGGGAATCCTCACAGTGATTGGGTTTATTAAGGCGACGGGATATGTGATCGATGGGGAGACAGACACTCTGGTCGCTGTCAAAAGTGACAGGAGCCAGAACAGAAACGGTCGGAGAATACCGATGATGAAATGAGAGGCAGTGCCCTTTGGCGTGTGAATACATATCCATGGAGCTTTTTTCTTTGTAACAGGCAGCGCAGCAGGAGCAGTTTTCTGCAGCGCAGCGGTCATTGCATTTATGAAATATAAGGAGAAGGATGTACTTTCGTGCATCCGGGAACAGGAATCATGAAATGGTTGATTATTTTTGGGGGAATCCTGATTTGCTTTTTGCTTCTTTTACTTGTACGTGCCGGTATGTGCAGGCAGAGAGGGCGTAAGCTTTGCCAAAAGACAGAAATCGCTTCCCTCGAAAAACAGGAGTATTACTGCAAAAGACTGGCAGAAATGATCGCCTGTCAGACAGTTTCAAAAAAAGACGAATTTCATCCCGAAGAGTTTCAAAAGCTTCGGGATGTCATAAAAAATCTGTTCCCCGTTGTATCTCAGCGGGCAGAAATCCGGTACTTCGGGGACGATTGTTATGTTTATAAGTTAGAAGGAAGGCAGACAGAAAAAAATGTAATGCTCATGTCTCACCATGATGTAGTTGCAGCAAAGGGAGAATGGAAATATCCGCCGTTTTCCGGGGAAATTGCAGAAAACTGTATCTGGGGACGAGGCACAGTAGATACAAAAACTCCGTTGTTTGCAGAGTTTTCTGCGCTGGAAGAACTGCTGAAAGACGGATGGAATCCTCCCTGTAATGTATATCTGGTTTCCTCCCATAATGAGGAAATCGCAGGGGATGGAGTTCCAAAAGTGCTGAGCTGGCTGCAGGATAAAAAGCTTACCTTTGACTGGATTTTAGACGAAGGCGGCGCAGTCATTGATGCGCCGATGAGCGGAATAAACTGTAAATGCGCAATGCTCGCCGTTCACGAAAAGGGACGGTATACAGTGCGGATAAAGGCCTTGCAGAAAGCTGGCCACAGCAGTCTTGCAAAGCAGGTAAAAACCCCGGCAGTGCGTATGGCAGGGTTTATCACAGAAATCGAAAAGAAACAGCCGTTCCTGAGAAAAATGTATCCGGAGCTGCTGGCTATGTTTGAGTCTCTGGCGCCTTATATGAATCTTCCGATGCGTCTTGTTTTTGCAAATATGTGGTGCTTTGGCGGGCTTTTGAAACGCCTGATCCCTGCGCTGAATGCGCAGGCAGGAGCCATGCTCGGAACAGCCTGCACCTTTAAAAATCTTCAGACAACACAGGCAGGAGACTGCACGGCAGAGGTGTTTTTCAGATGTGTAAAGGAAGAAGACTTACAATCTGATCTGGAAGTATTTCGAAAGATTGCTACAGAATACGAGATTGAAATAGAAGAGGTTTTGGAGGATGAATACCATCGTCCGGCGAGCCTTACAAGCGAAGGATACCGCTTTATCAAATCCTGTGTAGAGGAGCAGTTTAACTATGCTGCCTGTGCGCCCTTCATTCTTCCGGCAGGGACAGATGCAAGACATTTCAGCGATTTAAGCGATGCAGTCATCCGTTTTGCCCCTATTGATATCAACAACCAGCAGTATGCCTCCGTTCACAACAAAAATGAAAACATCGGAATGGACGCGGTGGCAAGAGCGGTGGAATTTTACAAAAATTTATTGAAAAAGATGTAGATGGAGAGAAAAAAATGGAAAACGAGAAAGTATATCAGATGTCCTTTGCAAAAATATATCCTCTGCTTGTTAATAAGGCAGTGAGAAAGGGCAGGACTGCTGAAGAGGTAAATGAAGTCATTACATGGCTCACCGGATATTCTGAAGAAGCAATAAAAAATGCAGAAGAACAGTCCGTAAGCTACGGGGATTTTTTCCGGAACGCCCCCTGCCTCAACCCTAACCGTAGGAAAATCAAAGGAGTTATCTGCGGTGTCAGAGTAGAAGACATTGAAGAGCCCCTTATGCAGGAAATCAGATACCTGGATAAGCTGGTTGACGAGCTGGCGAAAGGGAAAGAGATGAGGAAGATTTGCAGGGAGTAGCAGATTTCTGAACTCATGAGGAGGATGCAAGTTTGAAACAATGAAGTAGCGAGTAGAGAATAAATTTGAGCATCACAAATAAGCCATCGTTGTGGTGGCTAAAAATTGAATATAGACGCAACACCTAATCAGGAAGCTGGTGAAGGAGCATCTTTGATGAGATATCCTC
>DXXQ01000130.1 GCA_019416265.1 Clostridiales bacterium
GTTCCCAACCAGCAGATCGTAGCTCGTCAGATTGGCGCCCTGATGCCAAAAGAGTATGTGGAAGGAACAGGCACAGACCTTGCGTCCATTAAGACCCTCACCGATATGGGCGATTACGCGCAGAAAGCATTTGACGAGTACGGCGCAAAGGTCGGCGGTGTCAACCGTACACAGGCTGCAGATTACTGCGGATATGAATATATCAGCGATTACATGGCAGCGGGCGCCATTAAAATGGATGACGAAACTGCAAAAGTTGTGAACTTCTATGAAACAGACGAGTGGAAGGCAATGCTGAACGAACTGGTTGCATTAAATGAAAAAGGACTTCTTGACGGCGAGTGCGGCTACATGGACGAGTACTGTGAAAGCCAGCGTGTTGCAAAGAAAACCTCCGCATACTATTCAGGAACCTACAAACCGGGCGTGGAAGCAGAAGAATCTGCACGTGCAGGATATGATTGTGTAATGGCAACTGCAGCAACAGAGCCTTACATTTCCACAAACAGCGTTATCGCTACGATGTACGGAATCTCCGCAACATCCAAACATCCGGAAGAAACACTGAAATATCTGGAACTGATCAACACAGATCCATATGCAATGAACCTTGTTTCTTACGGTATCGAAGGCAAACATTACGAAAAAACAGGCGACAACACCATTAAACTGATCCCGAACAGCGGCTATTCTCATGGACAGTCCTGGGCGATCGGAAACGTATTCAACACATACGTACTGGAAGGTCAGCCGGAAGACGTTTGGGAGCAGACAAAAGCCTTAAACGACAGCGCAAAAACTTCTCCGATCCTTGGCTTCTCCTTCAATCCGGAGCCTGTAAAGATGGAGATTACCAACGTATCCAAGGTTGTCAAAGAATATGAAAGCCTTGTAGGCGGCGAGCTTCCTGTGGAAGAGACAAATGCAGAATTCCTTGAAAAACTGGAAGTTGCAGGAGTTGACAAAGTTCTCGAAGAAATGCAGACACAGATCGACGCATTCCTTGCAGAAAAATAAAAATAGATAAGGTCAGAAGCGCTGTGTGCCGGTTGTATAGGCAGACAGTGCTTCTGCACTGAAAAAAGGAGGATGGGGTATGACCGGACAAAAAAAGCCGCAGGCATATATGTCCCGGAGAAAAAGAGTACAGCAGAAGGTGGAGCACAGGCGTACTTTCGGAAGGAATTTTTTAAGACTTTCCGTGAGTATGCTTTTTGTACTTTTTTTCAGCTTCGGGATTGTATATCATACGGTAAAAAATGTGATCATTGAACAGAATGTCAAGATTTCCCAGCAGTCCTTCGAACAGGTACAGACCCAGTTTGAACAGGCGAGAAGCGCGGCAAATACCATTGCCACCCAGGTGCTTCTCGACGATGTGTGTTCGGATTTTTTAAGCGCAGGCTCCGGTGCGGGAATGAACAGCATCACAAGGGACAGGGTGAGGAATCAGCTTTCCCTGTATCAGAACACAAACCCCATGGTGGAGTCTGTTTATGCCTATAACCGGGATGCGGATATGTTTATCACCTCGGGCTCCAGATTCGGCTCCGTGGGAAAGGACAGCTTTTCCGACAGGGAGATCGTAGAAATCCTGGAACATCCGGAAAACTACAACACCCAGAATCTGGTTCCAAGAGTGCGGACCTCCTCCTATCCCAACCAGACGGAAAAAAAGGAAAACCTGTATTCCTATTTTTTGTTTGCCAATGGAGAAAAGCCGGGAAATGCGGTGATCGTCAATCTGCGGCTGGATGAGCTGATCCAGGAAATCCTGCAGATGGATATGATGCAGGACAGTATCCTCATGATCCTGGATGAGAACAGGCAGAGCCTTTTGCAGGTGGGAAACACTGAGCCGGAAGAGATGGAAGGATTCTTAAAAGCAGTGGAAGGCTTTTGGGGAAAAGGGAAAGCTTATGGGGAACAAAAAATCGGCGGAACGAAATTTTTCGTCTCAAGCCTGTATTCCTCCAAAAGCGAATGCAGTTATCTGAAGGCTGCCAGGTATGACACCATGTTCCATACCCTGATTTCTCTGCAGAGAAAGGTGCTGATTTTCCTTGCCTTTGTGGCTGCTGCGGTAATCCTCATCGCTCTTTGGAATTCCCTTGCCATCCTGCGGCTTCACGGGATGCTGGAAGCAAAAGAGACGCCTCATAAAAAGCCCGGAAATCCCCATATTTTTAAAGAGCAGTTTCTGGCTGACTTTATGCACGGACGTAAGGTATTCCGTCCTCAGAGCCTTCGGGCTGAGATGGAAAAGATCGGTTTTCCTGTAAAGGAAGGCCAGACCTTTACCCTTGTCACCCTCTACCTGGAAAATTATGAAAAATTCCAGGAGACTTTCGGAAAAAAAGGAACCTATGATATTAAATTCGGGTTTTACAATATTTTTGAGGAAACCTTCCGGGAGCATTTCCGGATTCTGGGACTTATCAACCGGGATGCCACCATGGCCTTTATCCTTGAGACAGGGGAGGAAGGGATTGGAAGAATCGGAGAAACCTTCCGGCAGTTCTGCAGGAACAGCGAGGTTTTCGTACAGTGGGATTTTCTGCTTTTCGGAACGGAAAAGGCGGAGAACCTGGAGAGGATCCCGGAGCAGTACAGCCAGCTCTGCAAAGTATTGGGAGAGGGCTTCTTCTATCCTTCCAATACCTATGTGTCCTACGGAGATATTCGCAGATATCACAGTAAAAATGCAGACTTTCAGAAACTGGATGTGGGAAATCTTGCCAAAAATCTGTCCTCCGGAAAAAATGTGCAGGAAAATTATGAGCTTCTCACAGAAGAAATGAAATTCTGCACTGTGACCGATTACATGAATGCTCTCACCTGGTTTGGGATTTCTCTTGTACGGGGTGCAAAAAAATACGGTATTTCCGAAGAAGATGCCAATGATTTTCTCATGCGTTTAAGCAGATGTGCCAAAGCTTCGGAGGCAGACGAGCTGTTTGAAGAATTTTTCGCGGTCCTCACCAGAGAACAGAAAAAATCTGCGGCAAAAAAAGGCGTGACCGGAAGACTTGATGAAGTGAAAACATACATCGAAGAAAATTTCAGGGATCCCAACATCACCCTGGAAATTCTGGGAGATGCCTTCCATGTGTCGCCCAATTATCTGGGGAGACTTTTTAAAAAAGAAACCGGCGTGTCAGTTGCAGACTATATTAACAATGAGAGAATGGCGTGGGTACTGGAACAGCTAGAAAAAACAGACCGTCCTGCAAAAGAGATCGCAGAAAACTGCGGGTTCGTAAGCACCAATTATTTTTATACCTTCTTTAAGAAGAAAATGGGTGTAACGCCCCAGGCGTACAGAGAAAATCATTTTCTGAAAACAACCACAAAATCAAGGAAAGAGGAATAGCCCCGGGAGGGCAGGAAGATTCCACAGACAGAAGGAGGCAATCAATCATGGAAGAATTAAAAAGAGAGGACATCATCCGTGTCATAGAGGGAAAAGGAGCTGCCGGGAGAGTTCCCCTTCTCATGGATGTCTGGATTTACGATAATGTATTCCAAGGAGATCCCCAAAAGAGAGACAGATGGCTGAGCCAGTATCCCTGTGATATAAAAGAAATTTTCCTGCAGATGCCGGGGATGTTTGAAGCTCCTGAGGAAGACCCGGCTTTCTGCTGGACAACAGAAAGCATGGTCAAGGATGAGACAAAGGGACTGGACGCCCAGGCTGTGATCAGAGACTGGGAGGAGGATGGAGAGGAATTTTACCGTACCTTCCCAAATCCGGATTCTGCTGCGTTGATTCCAGAAAAGGTGAAAAAAGATGAACGGTATTTTCTGGGACGCTGGTGGTATTGTTTCTTCGAAAGACTGTGGTCTCTTCGTGGAATGGAAAATGCACTGACGGATTTTTATCTGTATCCGGAAGAGGTACATAAGCTGTTCCGTCATCTGACAGATTTTTATATGAGAATTATGGAACGGGCGAAGGAAGAGCTGGATGTGGACGGCTTCTTTGTCTCCGATGATATCGGAACCCAGACAGCGCCCTTCTTTTCCCTTGATATTTTCAGGGAGTTTTTTAAACCTTATTATAAAGAAATCATTGAAAAAGCCCACAGTCTTGGGACGCATTTCTGGCTTCACAGCTGTGGAAATATTGAGCTGTTTCTGCCTGACTTTATTGAAATTGGCCTGGATGTGATCCATCCCATCCAGAAATATACCATGGATGAAAGAGAAATCGCCGAAAAATACGGGGACAAGATCTGTATTCTGGCTGGTTTTGATGTGCAGAACACCATTCCCTTCGGGACAGAGGAAGAGGTGGAAAAAGAGGTGCGCTTCTTAAAGGACACCTACGCAAGAGAGGATGGCCGGTTTATGCTCACCATGGGAAACGGCTCCACTACAGACTGGAAGATCAGCAGCCTGGATGCACTTTACAAAACTGCTTTGGAGGAAAAATGAAATGAACCCTATTTTATTCAGACAGGGAATCTGCGATCCTCATGCCCATGTTTTTGAGGGAAAGGTCTATGTATATGCCACTCACGATTCCCAGGGATATGAGGAGGGCTTTCACATGGAGGACTGGCAGATCTGGTCCTCAGAGGATCTGATCCAATGGAAACAGGAAGCCGTTCTTTTGCCGGAGGATTTCTACTGCGGCCATATTGACCAGTGCTGGGCTGTGGATGCCGCGCAGAAAGACGGAAAATATTACTGGTACTTTTCTACTGGAGACTGGGGCGTAGGTGTGGGCGTATCCGACCATCCCGCAGGGCCTTTTACAGATGCTCTTGGCGGGCCGCTGGTGGATTACCGCACGGAGCCGGTAAACTGCCCCAAGTGGGATCCCTGTGTGTTTCAGGATGAGGACGGCGTTTCCTATCTGATCGTGGGAGAATGCCGTCTGCCAAAGCCCTGGGACTGCTACTTTATCGCCCGGTTAAACGACGATATGGTAAGCCTGGCAGAGCCCTTAAGAAGAATCGAATACCCGGACAATCCATGTCCGGAGGATAAGCCCTCCATCCATAAATACGGAGGCAGATATTATCTCACCCATTCGTCTTATTATGCAGTTTCCAATCAGGTTTACGGGCCCTACCGCCACCTTGGAAATATGGACTGTAATATTGATCACGGAAGCTTTTTTACCTACTTAAACCAGACCTATTTCGCTTCCGGCGGAATGGACAACCCTAATCGGTATCTGCGGGCTTCCTATATTGCCCCCTGTCATTACCGGAATGACGGAAGAATCGTTGTAGACCAGAAGATCATGGAATACGGCTGCGGCCAGTATGACGCTGCCTGGAAACGGATAGAGAGCAGGTGGTACTTTTCTGCCTCTCGGGAGTGCAAAAGAGAGCTTCCGGAGGGCGGCTTTGCCGTGGAGCTTAGAGAGGGAGAATGGGTAAGCTTCCCCCACATTACCAATATAGAGGAAAACACAAAAATCCAGTTTCAGTGCAGATCTCTGGTTCCAGGAAAAAGCTCCTTTCTTGAGATACGGGAGGGAGATTCCCAGGGGACGCTTCTTGGTATCTGCAAGATTGGAGAACAGGGTGTTTCAGGGCTTTTTGAAACAACGCTGGCTTGTCCGGCAGGAATGAAATCCCTTACCTTCTGCGCGAAGGGAGAAATTCTCATGGAATGGTTCTCTTTTGACAACGGGAAAAACAGAAGTACCGCAGAACCGGCGTCTTCCTTTGTGGGACGGGGAGCTGCCAGAATCTACGATGAAAATGCAGGCTGCTGCCGCGCGCTGGGGAATATGGAACTAAAGGGAGCTTCCATGGACGGACTCCTGGACGGTGGGGCAGGAGGAAGAGGAGAGCTTGTGATTCCCTATTACTGCAAGGGTATGGAAGGGGAACTTGAACTCTATATCAACGGCGTTTATCAGGAAACCTTAAAATTCCCCCATAACGGAAGAACCTCCATAGGAAAGGTTCCCTCCCAGCTTCGGGTTCCCGTAACTGTGAAGCCGGGGGTCAATAAAATCAGCCTTTCCTCTTCGCAGTATCAGTTTGGAGCCTTAGGCATCGATCACCTCACACTGGAGATGGGAAAAAGCGCCTGCAGGACATATCCCGCTGCAAACGGAGCGCTTTCCCCTGTGGGAAACGGCTGCTGGGATAAGCTTCCCCAGAGGGAAAATGATTATTTTTCCTTTGGGGCAAGAGTGGTTAAATTTTTAGAAAAACCCGGTGATTCTGTTTCTGTCAGGAACATAGACGGCGGAAAGGGAGGAACCTTCGGCCTGGAAATCCGGTACAGCAGGGGAGAAGCAGCCCCTTCCTTCTATGAGCTTGAGGTAAACGGAAAATTGCAGGAAACGCTGTGTTTTGCAGGTACCAAAAGCTTTTCCATGAGAGAGGCGGAGGTGTTAAAAACCTCTGTAGAGCTCCTTCCGGGGGAAAGGAATGTCCTTGTCCTTCGCAAGTGCCGGTGTGAGGATCTGGGAATCTTTGTGGATTCCTTTGCCATCGTGCCTTTCTAAACTTTGAATTTCTATAAATCAGGAGGAAATCTTATGACATCAAGAGAATTGGTATATAAAACCTTAGCCTTTGAAAATAAAGACGGCCGTGCGCCCAGGCAGATGTGGAAGCTTCCCTGGGCAGAGACCCATTATGGAGATATGATAAAACGGATAGAAAGAGAATTTCCGGATGATATTGTGACGGCTCCGGCCATTTTAAAGACAAAAACCATTGCCCAGGGAGACCCTTACAAAGTAGGCGCCTATACAGACGAGTGGGGCTGCCGCTTCCAGAACCTTCACGAAGGAATCATCGGAGAGGTAAAGGATTCTCTTGTAAAGGACGAGGACTGGGAGGATATGGATCAGGTCCATATTCCTGTGGAATGGCTGGACTTTGATACAGACGCAGTCAATGCTTTCTGCCGGAATACCGATAAATTTACTGTTGCAGGCTGCTGCCCCCGTCCCTTTGAACAGCTTCAGTTTATCAGGGGAACAGAAGCGCTGTATATGGATCTGGTGGACGTTCCTTCCAATATGAAGAAATTCATGGACAGGATGCATACCTTCTACTGTGATCTTCTGGAAAAATGGGCAAAAACAGAGGTGGATGCCCTGAATTTCATGGATGACTGGGGAAGCCAGAAAAGCCTTCTGATCAATCCGAAAACATGGGAGGAATATTTCAAGCCCATGTACAGGGATTTCATCTCCATTGCAAAAAAATACGGAAAAAAGACCTTTATGCACTCCGATGGAAATACCCTGGATATTTATCCGAGAATGATCGAGCTGGGACTTGACGCTTTCAACACACAGATTTTCTGTATTGGTCTTGAGAATCTGGAGCAGTTTAAGGGGAAAATTACCTTCTGGGGAGAGATTGACCGTCAGCACCTTCTGCCGGAGGGCAGCCTGGAGGAGATTCAGAAGGCTGTCAGAGATGTCCATGCTCATCTCTGGGCAGACGGCGGCTGTATCGCCCAGTGCGAGTTTGGCCCTGGAGCAAAGCCGGAGAATGTATATCAGGTATTTAAGACCTGGGACTCCATGAAAAAATAGGAGAAGATGCGTATGACACCAAGAGAAAAATTTATCAAGTGTTTAAAGCGTGAACCGATCACCGGTCATGTGCCCCATTTTGAGCTTGTTTTCTATCTCACTATGGAAGCCCTGGGGCGGGTGCATCCGGAACACCGGGTATTTTACCAGTGGGACCAGATGAGCAGGCGGGAACAGAATCTTCACATTAAGGATATTGCAGAAACCTATATTGCCTATGCAGAGAAATATGACCACAGCGCCATTTTTGTGCAGATGGATACCAGTAACATGAAAAATTTTGACCGTACAAGAAGGATCCTGGAAGAGATCAGGGAACAGTCCGGAGATAAATTTTATACCATGGTGCACGGAGACCCCACCTTTGCCATTCCAAGCGGAGAGGATATGGTAGAATTTTCCGCAAAGCTTTTTGAGGAAGAAGAGGAAATGAAGGCGCTGGCACAGAGACGGGTGGATCATTTCAAGGCGTTCGGAGAAAAAATGGCAAAATACGACGGTCTGTTAGACGGATTTACCCTGTGCTCCGACTACTGTTTTAATACCAATCCCTTTTTCAGTCCTGATTTATTTGAAGAATATATCAGTCCCTATTTAAAAGAGATCCTGGATGCCTATCGGAGCATGGGCTTTTACACAATTAAGCATACAGACGGAAACATTATGCCCATCCTTGATCAGATGGTGGAATGCGGCCCGGATGCCCTCCACTCCCTGGATCCTCAGGGCGGCGTGGATTTAAAAGAGGTAAAGGCCCGGGTAGGAGATAAGGTTGCTCTCTGCGGAAATGTAAACTGCGGCCTTTTGCAGACCGGCACCCTGGAGGAATGTGAAGAGGACATCCGCCGTTCCTTAAGAGAGGGAATGCCGGGCTACGGCTATATTTTCTGTACGTCAAACTGTGCGTACACAGGGCTTGCCCTGGAGCGGTACGAGCTGATGCACCGCATTTGGAGAGAAGAAGGAATTTACCCGGAAATGGGGAAATAAAGGAGGAAAATACCTATGTTTTTTATGGAAGAAAAATTAAGAAGCAGATTAAAAGAGCTGGATACTTTCCGCTACAGAGATGTGATCGAACTGGAGGATATCCTTGTTAAGGAATCCGGAAATGAGATTCCGAACCCGGAAGTACCGATGGATTTCAGCGATTTCCGCAAGGAAAAAGTGGGTATGTTCTGGTCCGGATGGGACGCATATTTATGGCTTCACCTTACCGCAGACTTCCCGAAAGAATGGAGCGGAAAACGCATCCTTGGAATTTTTGATTTCGGAAAAACAGGCGGCGGCGGAAACACCGGCTTTGAGTCCCTTTTATATCTTGACGGAAAACCATATCAGGGCGTGGACACCAATCACCAGGAAGTATTCTTTGACCAGAACGTGATCGGCGCGCCGTTAGAGCTTACCTTCCGTCTGTGGTCCGGCATGGAGGGCGGCGGAATCCCTCAGGTTCAGGAACACCGCATCAAACGCGCGGCTCTTGCATGGTTAGACGAGAAGACTGACGATCTTTATTATCTCGGAAGAATGGTTCTCGACGCCTACAAACAGTTAGACGACACCGAAACACAGAAACAGGATATTATGAAGGCTTTAAACGACGCGTTCTTAAAGATCGATTGGTCCCGCCCGGGAAGCGAGGCTTTCTACGCTTCTGTGGCAGCTGCCGACGATTATCTGAACGAAGCCCTTGACTCCATGGATAAAAATACCCTGGTAACCGTAAACTGCGTGGGCCACACCCACATCGACCTTGCATGGCTCTGGAGACTGAAACACACAAGAGAAAAAGCATCCCGTTCCTTCTCCACCGTATTCCGTCTCATGGATCTCTTCGGAGAATATAAATTCCTCCAGACACAGCCCCAGATTTACGAATACATCAAACAGGATTTCCCGGAAATCTTTGAGGAGATCAAGAAACGTGTCGCAGAAGGACGCTGGGAGGCGGACGGCGCCATGTGGGTAGAAGCAGACTGTAACCTGACAAGCGGCGAGTCCCTTACAAGACAGATCCTCATGGGAAGCAAATTCGTGAAGGAAGAATTTGACAAGGATATGGAATTCCTCTGGCTTCCTGACGTATTCGGCTACTCCTGGGCGCTTCCGCAGATCTTGAAAAAATCAGGGATCAACACCTTTATGACCACAAAGATCAGCTGGAACGAATTCAACCGTATGCCTCACGATACCTTTATCTGGAAGGGCATGGACGGAAGTGAAATTCTGACTCACTTTGTAACAACACCGGATGCCGATTACTCCATCAGCCCATGGTACTACACCTACAACGGTATGCTGACTCCGTACACAGT
>DXXQ01000131.1 GCA_019416265.1 Clostridiales bacterium
CCAACGTTGTCTGTTGATCCTTATGATTTCTGAAATATCTCCTTCCAGGTTTGTGATAACTGCATAAAAACCATCATACAATTCTTCTTTTTGGATTTGTTCTTCATCAAGCTCATAAACTTGTTTTTCGGCAATCTCACCATCAGTAGTAACGGAAGTCTTTTTTACGAAGCGCATAGGATCGTTTTGATTTTTCCCTTTTCTTTTACGTCCAGGTGCTGTGATTATCCTTTCAGCCCGTTCGATCTGCCGGGCACGGACTTTTCTCTGGTAGACTTTGTACTTAGGGGAATAGGTGACAATTAAAGTCTCATCCATGTCACCTGTAACAACAGGCACTTCCTTGTAGTAGATTGTGTTATAGACCTCTTCATCCGATTCGTCCAGTGTACGGATATCTATAAATTGATCGGATCCAATCCTGCGGAACTGAGTGGGGTCCAGAGCAATCTCCCGATCTTCCTTTTTCATTTTTTTCAAAGAATGCGTGATGATATAAGCCCGATTTCCTAAAGAATTGAATCTTCGGTTACCTGAACTGCCAAGTCCGGAATCAGAACAGTATATGAATTCACTGCAGTTAAAATCCTGAAGAATTTTGGATTCTAACGGCTTCAGGGTTGTCTGTTCATTCTGGTTTCCAGGGAAGATGTCAAAGGCAAGGGGAATACCGTCTGCGTCCATAAATAATCCCATAGTTACGATTGGATTAGGACGGTTTTCTTTGCTTTTTCCGTAACGCCGGAAATCATCTTCCTCTTCAATTTCAAAGTAATAATTCGTACAGTCATAATAAAGGATTCTATTATTTCGTGGATGAATGAAGTTTGAGTTTTTATACAGCTCACTTTGTATAAAACCAGACTCCCCTGCAATCACAGAAAGAGAACGATAAACGTCCTGGAGACTGTATTTAGGCGGTTCCAGCAAAGACTGGCAGTACTCGTAGCTGGCCAGTTTGCTGGCAGGGGAAAGAATCCTCGCATAGACAAGATCTGTGAGTATCGCATTCAGATCATATTTAAATTTATGCCTGCTTTTAATTGTCCGGCAGGTTTTATCTAAACGCATCTGTGTGCATAGTTTCTGAAGGAACAGATAACCTACATTGAAAGAACGGCGTTCATTCATAGGGATAGCAGCAGCTTTGGAAAACTCAACAGAAACTTTTCCGGTATGCTGCTTATAAAGTTCGGTTTCCTTAGCAGCCTGTTCTTTTGCCCATGCCATCAGTTTGTCTTCATTTCCATCGAACTGTTTCAAAAGAGCATTGTACTTCCCGAGTTTTTTGTAAATACAAGAAGAGGCTTTTCCGTTTTCTTTGCGGAAGGAACGATAAATATATACATCTTTATTATTTTTGCTGCCTGTGATTGCTATGTACATGATAAAAAATCCTTTTTTTCTTCTAGTATACCACACTATTACAAACAAGTACATACAAAAACATAAAATTTGACATAAAAAACGCAGGTTTTATAAGGCCTGCAAGGTGATTTTTAATTATTCAACTGTCAAACTCCCGAGTAACTTTTGAAGTTTAATTGCCCCGGTCACAGGCACTTGTCACTTGAAATCTCATGTATTCTATGTTATATTAGCCACTGTATCATGCAGTATTTACCTTTGATATAGATAAAAGGAGAATGAGTAAAAATGAGAAGGGTAATTACCTATGGAACCTTCGATCTGCTGCACTACGGGCATATCAATCTGCTCAGAAGGGCGAAACAGATGGGAGATTATCTGATCGTTGCTCTTTCCACAGATGAATTTAACTGGGACCAGAAGCATAAGAAGTGTTATTTTTCTTATGAAAAGAGGAAACAGCTTCTCGAAGCGATCCGCTATGTGGACCTTGTAATTCCGGAAGAAAACTGGGAACAGAAGCGCACAGATGTAAAAGAATATCATGTAGACACGTTTGTGATCGGGGATGACTGGAAGGGAAAATTTGATTTCCTGAAGGAAGAAGGCTGTGAGGTCGTATATCTGCCTCGTACTCCGGAAGTCTCTACCACACAGATCAAGAAAGATCTGAATGCCTGAATGTGTCATCAAAAAACAGGAGCGAAATAATATGAATCGATTTATTAAGGATATGAAAAGATATTTTTCCTATGCCAAATATTCTGCAAGATCCGACCTGAAATCAGAAGTAGCCAGCTCCTATCTCAACTGGCTCTGGTGGATCCTGGATCCCCTTTTATTTATGATGGTGTATACCTTCATTGCCATCATCGTATTCAAGAGCGGACTTCAGTATTTCCCGTTGTTTGTCTTTGTGGGACTGACACTCTGGAACTTTTTTAACAAAACCGTAATTCAGAGCGTGAAGCTTGTCCGTGTGAACAGCCCCATTGTATCGAAAGTGTATGTGCCGAAATACATCCTTATTATACAGAGGATGATGGTAAACGGATTTAAGATGCTGGTTTCCTTCGGACTGATCGTGATTATGATGGCTTTCTACAAAGTGCCGGTTACGATCAACATCATCTATATAATCCCGATTCTGATCGTACTGGGATTGTTTACCTTCGGACTGAGCTGTATTGTACTTCATTTCGGCGTATTTGTGGACGACCTGTATAATGTAATGAATGTAGTTCTCCGCCTGATGTTTTACATGACCGGTATTTTTTATTCCATCGGCTCCAAGCTTGACGAGCCCTACAGAAGCATCCTTCTGAAATGCAATCCGGTGTCCATGCTCATTGAATCTGCGAGACAGTGTATGCTGTATTCCTCGACACCGTACCGGAAACTGATCGTCCTTTGGGGAATTGTCTCTGTGCTGATGTGCGCAGTCGGAGTAAGGACGATTTACAAATATGAGAACAGCTATGTAAAGGTGATGTAATATGGATGAAAGAGAAAACGCAATAGACGTAAGGGACGTACACATCAGCTATAAATGTCTGAAGTCCTTTTCCATAAAGAGAAGTCTCCTGCGTCTGAAAAAAACAGATACAGAAGTGGTGGAAGCAGTAAAGGGAGTCAGCTTTTCCGTAAAAAAAGGCGAGATTCTCGGAATCGTGGGAAAGAACGGAAGCGGTAAATCCACCATGCTCAAGGCGATCGCAGGGATTTTTTCACCGGATAAGGGAGAAATCGATCTCCATGACAATTCCGTATCCCTTCTTTCCATCGGAGTAGGTTTCCAGAAGAAACTGACAGGAAGAGAAAACATTATTCTTTCCGGACTTCTTCTTGGATTTTCCGAGGAGCATATCCGTTCCAAGATGGATGAGATCATTGAATTTGCAGGTCTCGGTAAATTTATCGATATGCCTGTAAAGACATATTCCAGCGGTATGTATTCCAAGCTGGCTTTTTCCATCACAGCGATCCTGGAAGCGGATATTATGCTCATCGATGAAGTGTTAAGTGTGGGCGATGCCAAGTTTAAAAAGAAAAGTTATAAAAAAATGAAAGAGCTGATTTCCAATAAAGACCGTACAGTTGTCATTGTTTCCCACAGTTCCCAGCAGCTTGCAGAACTGTGCACCAGCATTCTCTGGCTCCATGACGGAGAGGTGAAGATGCAGGGAGATGTAAAGGAAGTTCTTGAAAAATATGAGGAATTCATGAGCTGAATTCCAGGTGAAAAAAGAGCCGGAAGGCTCTTTTTTTGTTACGAAATGATTACCTTTTTGGTGTGTATGGATTGACTTTCTGCTAAAACTATTTATAATGAATTTGATATGATACGATGACTATTCTATGGTCTGTCCGAAAAAGATTCTTATCCGGGACAGGCGCATTTCTGAGTTTTCGGCAGAAGCATCGTAGAAGAACCGAAACGAAGAAAGAATTTGAGGAGGTAACAGAGATGACGAAAAACCTGGAATTAAAGGAAAATCGTCTGAGTGAAATAACTGGAGATTACAAGGATGCAGAGTTCTGTGAATATTATAATATTACGGCACAACGGGAAATGAGAGCAGATATCTGTTCGAAAAAAGAAGGTTTTCTTCATGTGACTCTGCTGGACAGAAACACAGAGGAATTTGAAGAGGTCAGAGTACTTCTTGCAGGAGTGAAAAATGAGGAAGTCTATCTTCCGGAGATGAAGATCGACGAGGACCACCGGGGATTTGAGGTGGATATCCGCTTTTTGACGGACGCTCTGGAAAACAGCAGAAACAAGAGTACGAGGATTCTCCTTGAGACAATGGAAAATGGGGATTATCGCAGATATAATCTGATGAACGATAAGACCGTCAGTCAGAATAAAGAGATCTCCAAAGGTCTGATAAGCTGGATTGAGATGCAGCGATGCACAGAGATCGTACACTTTATGAATGAGGACGGGGAAGAAGTCCCGTATATGATCGCTATTTATATGGATCAGAAGGGCAGGTGGTTTTTGAGTCTCGGCACTGAGGCCAGAGCAGAAGCCATGTCCAGAGTCTGTGACCTTCAGAGCTATTCCATAAAGAAGGGGAAGATTACCCTGAACCTGAAAATGGAGACTGACGGAAACGGCTATGAAATGGACAGTGTGCTGCTAATATTCAGAAGTAAGCTGAAAGAAGAACGGGAAGAGCACAGGTTCGAAATTCTCAAAAACAGACAAAAAGGAAAATACTCCTATATAAAGGCTTCCATAGATCTGGCAGGGATCAATTTAAAAAGTCTTTACTGGGATGCCTGTGTGCGCTATGTGAAAAAAAGCACGGGGGATAGCTTTAACTGCTTTATTTCCATGTCGAAACCCCTCAGATATTTTACCGCATTTATGTATGTGGGAAAGCACAGGGCAAAGGAAGGCTTTTTCCTCTATCCTTACAATACAAGCTCCAAAAAGCTTGCCTTCCAGTATCGTGAAGAAGGAGAATTTGACAGGGCTGCCTTTCGTATTAAGGAAATCGTGGCAATGAGCCTTTATTATCTTTTTCTGCCTTATTGGAAAAGCAAACGCATCCAGCTTGTATATGAGAAATTCTGTATGATGGCGCAGGATAACGGCTACTATTTCTTTAAGCACTGTATGGAGAACGATGAGGAGAAAAGGCTGAAAAGCCATATTTATTATGTGATCACCAAAGATTCTGCAGACAGAAGCAAGCTGGAGCCCTATATGGATCATGTGATCGATTTTATGAGTCTGCGCCACATGATTTATATGCAGGCTGCGAATCTTCTGGTAAGTACAGATACAAGAAGCCAGCTTTACGCAATGCGCCAGAGAGGAAGTATCTTAAAGAGAGCGCTTAGAAAGAAGCCTCTGGTCTTCCTGCAGCACGGCGTTACTGCCCTGAAACGGGTGGATTTCTTTTATGGAAAAGGAAAGGCAGGAAGCTGCGACCTCTTTGTGGTAACCTCAGACTTTGAGAAACAGATCGTAAAAGAGAACTTCGGTTATGAGGAGGACGAGATTGTAAACAGCGGTTTTGCCCGCTGGGATGTACTGGAGGACAAATCAGAAGGCTTGAGAGAAATCCTGATCATGCCGACCTGGAGATCCTGGCTGGAAAATGCAACGCCGGAAGAATTTAAGGAGAGCGATTATTTCCGTAATTATATGGAACTTCTCAACTCCTCACGCTTCCATGATTTCCTGAAGAACAATGATCTGAAGGCGAATTTTTATCTCCATTCCAAGTTCCGCGAATTTATGCAGGATTTCTCAGTGGAATCCGAAAGAATCCGTCTGATCGCTTTCGGGGAAGAGCCTGCAAACGAGCTGATGATGCACTGTAAAATGCTTGTGACAGACTACTCCAGCGTATGCTGGGATGTCTTTTATCTGGATAAGCCGGTTGTATTCTTCCAGTTTGACAGAGACAAATATGAGGAAGCCCACGGAAGCTATCTGGATATGAGCAAAGATCTTTTCGGAGACTGTGCCCAGGATGTGAACGGACTGCTGGGATATATGGAGAAGTGTGTGGAAGACGACTTCCGGATCCAGCCGAAATATGAAAAAATGAGAAAGGATTTCTACAAATATTTTGACAACCAGAACAGCCGCCGTATCTGTGATGCGATCGTAAAGAAATGGCCGGGAAAATAAAAAGAGAAAAACAATGGCAGAGGAGGCAGGAGAGATGGCGGAAAAAATAATGGTAAGAAAGCTCAAACTCAGGCAGAAAAGATTTCGCCTTGTTCTGGATGTGCCGGGAAGTATGGAGATATGCGAGGCGAAGCTTGTGTACAGAAATGTGATCAGCCCCGCAGAATACCCGCTGAAAGTGGAGATAAGGCCCGGAAAGGAAAAAACAGAGCTTACAGTATCAGCAGATGTTTCCGCTATGGAGCTTGCCCCGGGAGACTGGGATGTATATCTGTGGCAGAAAAACGGACAGAAGCTTCCTGTGATTCTGGATGCGGGAACGCGGCTTCGACTGATTCTGGGAAACTATGAGATCCGGACTGGAGAAGGCTTTCTTCTGTTTCCCATGGGAAGCAGGGATCATATGCTGACCTTCCGGTACAGAGCCGAATCAGAATACGACAGTCCTGCTGTAGCTGCAAAAGAGTTTCTGGCTTTTGCTGTCTGGAAGGCGCTGAAGCCTTACTGGAAAAAAAAGCGGATCTGGCTGGTCTATGAAAAGTATGCAAGAGAGGCTCAGGACAACGGGTTTTACTTTTTCCGGTACTGTATGGAAGAACTGCCGGAGAAAGAGCGGAAGCGGATCTTTTATATTATGGATAAAAAATCCGTTCAGTGGGAAAAAACAGAAAAGTATAAAAAACAGATCGTGTCCTTTATGAGCTTTCGGCATATGCTGTATCTTCTGGCAGCCAGAGTATATATTGCTTCGGATTCCAGGGCGCACAGCTTTGCCTGGCAGCCTAAGCCAAATCTGATCACAAGGGAGACCAGCAAAAAGCCGATCCTGTTCCTTCAGCATGGGGTAACAGCCTTTAAGAAGGTAGACGGAAACTTTGGCAAAAAGGGATCCACCCCAATGACACATTTCGCGGTTACCTCGAAATTTGAGCAGGATATCGTCACGGAAAATTTCGGTTATCCCAAGGAGGACGTACCTATTCTGGGCTTTTGCCGCTGGGATGTTCTGGAGGATAAATCCACAGAGAAAAACAGAAATATCCTGATCATGCCCACCTGGCGTTCCTGGCTGGAAAACCAGAGCAGGGAAGTGTTTTTGCAGAGCGGCTATTTCAGAAATTACAGAAGCCTTCTGACGAACCGGGAACTGGAAGAATTTCTGAAAGAGCATAAGGTAAAGTTGGTGTTCCATATCCACCCTAAAATGCAGGAATATCTTCAGGCATTTCAGGACAAGAATGAAAATGTGGAATTCATCCCCCAGGGAAGCAGACAGTTAAATGAGCTGCTCATGGAGTGCTCCATGCTGATCACAGACTATTCCAGCGTAAGCTGGGACGTATATTATCTGGGAAAACCGGTTCTGTTTTACCAGTTTGACTATGAGCTATATGAAAAGGCACATGGAAGCTATATTGATATGAAAACAGAGCTCTTCGGGGACCGCTGTCTTACGGAAAAGGAACTGACGGATCAGATCCGCCGGTATGTGAACCGGGGATTTGAAGAAAAAGAAGCCTATGCCGCCATGCGGGAACGGCGTTTTGCATACAGAGATAAAGACAACTGCAGACGTACTCTGGAATTTCTGCGTTCCAGAGGGTATTGAAAACAGGAAAGGACAAATTATGAGTACAACACCGACAACTGTGACAGAGAGAAAGAGATATCTTGACGCTGCCAAGGGCTGTGGAATCCTGATGGTCGTGTTCGGACATATCACAACCATCGGAAACCCGGTAGACACCTGGTTCGGGGCATTTAAGCTGGTTATATTTTATATAGTTTCCGGCTATCTTCTGGCCATGAGACAGTCGTTTCGCAAGACGTCTTCCGGGCAGTATATATGGAAACATGCAAAGAGTCTCCTGATTCCTTATTTCGGTTACAGCGCCATTGTAATGCTGTATAATGTGGGAGTCGTTCTGGTGAAGGGAAAGCCCTTCTCAGAACTGGTACAAAAAGTGCTTTACCAGGGCTATAGCACCTTAAGTCTTCGAGGCATCAGCGCCCTGTGGTTTCTTCCATCCCTGTTTATAGCTCAGGTGATCTTCATTTTTGTCATGAAATCTCCGAAATGGGTAAAAGCAGTCAGCGCGGTTGTCCCCCTTGTCACCACAGCGTACAGCATACAGCTTCTGCACTATCTGAAGGATCATTTCAGCACCAGAGAGTATAAGCTTCTTTCCTTTCCCCTTCTGACTGTGAGCAAGGGAATTCTGGGCTTCTGGTTCGTGGGGGCAGGCTATGTCTGCTATCTGGTATTTAAAAACCTTAAGCAGAGAGAGCTTCGTTTCCTGATCGGCCTTGCGATGACAGTGGCGACTATTTTCCTGTCCCAGAAGAATCCCGGAGTGGATATCAATATGCTGGGAGTCGGAAAATATCCGGTTCTGATGTATGTCAACGGAATCATGGGCTCCATGGGCGCGATTCTTGTACTGGAATATCTGGAGAAATGGTGGAAGATGACCTTCCTGAATTTCTGCGGAAAAAATTCCCTGATCATTATGGCAACACATGGAACCCTTGGCTTCAAGGCCCTGATGATCAACGGATGGAGAGCTATGTACGGCCTTTCAGAGGTGGCAGGGCTGCGGTATATTCTGGAATGTACCGGAATTCTGT
Source organism: Clostridiales bacterium (assembly GCA_019416265.1). Taxonomy (GTDB): domain Bacteria; phylum Bacillota; class Clostridia; order Lachnospirales; family Lachnospiraceae; genus Blautia_A. The sequence goes on from DXXQ01000131.1 coordinate 8,651, forward strand.
GCGAGTTGATGCTTCTGGAATGTGGTGTGATCTCCATTGTAAACAATTATTTCCCGTGGCTCACAGGTAAGTTCGGGCCGCGCAAAGGAAAAGGAGAAAAATAAATTGGGGAAGCTTAAAAACCTGATAAAGGCGCAGGCAGTCCGGCTTTTGGGATATCAGAAGCCGGACCCGAAGGTCTGGGTCTTTTCTTCTACAGATAACTGCCATTACAATTATAATTCCAGATATCTGTTTGAATATGTAAAAGAGAATTATAAAGATATAACGCCGCTGTTCGTTATTAACGACTGCGAATTTCGGGAAAAATTGAGCAGGGAATACGGCGGGGAGTATTTTATTGAAACGGAGTCTGCACAGGGGATGAGAAAAGCCCTTGAGGCCGGAGTCTGGATTACTTCGGCAGGGCTTCCCGTCTATGGAGTCCGTCTGGGGAAAAAGAGGATGATCGTCAATCTCTGGCATGGGATTCCGCTGAAAAAAATAGCTATGGAAGACCCCAATCTCAGCCGGATCTCGAGAATCTATTTTCGAAAAATTTTTACGGAAAATTATACCTGTATTCTGACCTGTTCCAGACAGCTGATCTCCATTATGGCGAAAAGCTTCGACGTTCCGGAATCCCTGATCAAAGTATGGGGGCAGCCTCGGAACGATATGTTCTATAAGGCGAATGACCGTCAGCTCATACTGAAGGAAATCTACGGGGAATTGCCGGAATATAAAAAAATCATACTCTATGCGCCCACCTTCCGGGACTACGGGACAACAGAGCTGTTTCCCTTTCCGGATTTTGATCGGGAGAAGCTGGAAGAATTTCTGGAAAAAGAGAAAATCCTGCTGTTTCTTCGCACCCATATAAAGGAGAAGGGAAACGCGGGAAAATATATTTCAGACAGAATCCGTTATCTGGGAAATGACCAGGCGGAGGATGTGGCAGGGATTTTGAATATTTTTGACCTTCTGATCACAGATTATTCCAGTATTTACATTGATTATCTGCTCCTTGACCGTCCCATGGTATTCCTGCCATACGATAAAGAACGGTACCTGGAGGGCCGGGGAATGAATTTCAGCTACGACGATGTAACGCCGGGAGCAAAGCCCGGGACAATGAAGGAATTTATGGATGTTATCCGGAGCTCTCTGGAGGGCCGGGATGACTTTTGCGATAAACGCAGAGCCTGCAATGCATTTTTCAATGAGATCCAGGAACCTTGTATGGGGCATATCTGCGAAGAGGTAAGAAACTATGTCGGTATTGACTAAAATAAAAAAGAAACTGAGAAGCGGTACCTGGTATCCTCTTTATAACCGGTTTTATGAAAAAGAGCCGGTAGATCCCGGGATGATCCTTCTGGAATCAAGAAGCGGACGGGGGCTGGAGAGCAATATCTTTGCCCTTGTAAAGGAGCTGAACAAGCCTCTGTACAGGGACTATACCATTGTGATCCCTTATGCAAAGGGTTTCCGTGAGGCTGTTCAGAAGAAATTAGAACAATATGGGCTAAAAGCAGACCGCCTTGTGCAGGTGGGAAGTCTTGCCTATTACCGCTGCCTTTCCAGGGCAGGGATCCTGATCAATGACAGCACCTTTCCGGGACGGTTCATTAAAAAAGAGGGGCAGACCTATCTCAATGTATGGCACGGGACACCTCTGAAATGTATGGGCAGGGACAATACAGACGAGAGGTACAGCATGGGAAATGTAATGAGAAACCTGTTGATGTCGGATTATCTGCTGTTTCCCAACCGCTTCATGGAAGAAAAAATGGCGGGAGCTTATATGTTGGGCGAGCTGTATCAGGGAAAGATCCTTCACGAATGTTATCCGAGAAACGAGATCTTCTTCCACCCTGAGGAGGGAGTCAGGATGAAGGAAACCCTGGGCTTTCAGGGAAAGGAGCTCTTTATTTATATGCCTACCTTCAGAGGGAAGGCGGACGCTGTTGACAAAGGGGATTCAGTGGAAGAGATCAGAGGCTGCCTGAGGCGCCTGGACGCCCTTTTAAAGGATGGACAGGTGCTTCTTGTAAAGCTCCATCCCTTTGTGGGAAACGCCCTCAGTTTCGGCGAATACAGCCATATACAGCCATTTCCAGATAAGTATGACACTTATGAGGTTTTAAATGCCTGCGATGCGCTGATTACAGATTATTCCAGTGTAATGTACGATTATGCCAATACAGGGCGGAAAATCATCCTCCTTGCCTATGATCTGGAAGAATATATGGGAAGCAGAGGCGTCTATGAGGATATCCGAACATATCCTTTCCCTCTTGTGCGCACACCGGAGGAGGCTGCACAGCTTCTGCAGGAGCCTTCACAGCCTTTGGAGGAAGGATTCCGGCAGAAATATTGTACCTATGAGCATGTGGGAGGAATCGAAAAGCTTTGCAGGCAGGTGGTCCTGAAGGAAGAGGTCTGTGAAGTGCATCGGCTTCCCTCTGATAAAAAAGAAAACGTGCTGATCTATGCAGGGGATTTTGACAAAAACGGAATAACCTCTTCTTTTTGCAGCCTTATGAAGCAGCTGGATAAAGAAAAGTATAATTATTTTATTTCCTACAGACTTAATTCCCTAAAGGAAGCGCCCGAACGCCTCCAGGTGCTTGAGGAGGACGCAAAGGTGTACCCCATTGCCAGCGAAATGAACCTTGATATTCTGACTGCCCTTGTACAGGCAGTTTATCTGAAGACAGGATACCGGGGAATGGGAATAGGCAAACGTCTGGACCATGCGTATGACAGGGAATGGAAAAAGCATTTCGGCACTTCTGTTTTTTGCCATGTGATCCACTATAATGGATATGAAAACTATATGCTTTCTCTGATGGAGAGATGCCCCTATCCGAAAACCGTGTGGGTTCATAACGATATGGTGAAAGAAGTGGAAACAAAAAAGAACCCCAGTCCCTATGTGCTGGGTGCAGCTTACCGTGCCTGTGACCATGTGGCGGCTGTGAGCAGAGATATCACAGGCTCGATCACTGCCATAAGCGGCAGAGAGGATAATATTGTGGTGATTCCGAACTGCCAGGATTATGAAGAAGTAAGGAGAAAAGCCGGACTGGAGCTGGCCTTTGATGAGGATACAAGGTCTACTGTGACCAGGGAGAGGCTGGAGGAAATCCTGAAAAATAAAGACAGGAAATTTATCAGCATCGGAAGATATTCCGGAGAAAAGCGTCACGACCGTCTGATAGAAGCCTTTAACAGATACTGGAAGGAAAAGAAGGATACCTGGCTGATCATAATCGGAGGTCAGGGAAGCCTTTATGAGCAAACCTGTGAAATGGCATCCGGAAGCGAGGCCGGAAGCCACATCATCCTTATCCGCTCCATGAAAAACCCGATGCCGGTTCTAAGCGCCTGTGATTTGTTTCTTTTAAGCTCAGACTACGAGGGGCGTCCTGTGGTTCTCTACGAAGCGGATATCCTGGGAGTGCCCAGTGTGGCTCCGGACGTACCGGGAGCCAGAGGCTTTATGGAGGACTATGGCGGCTTTCTTGTCCCGCCCACTGTGGAGGGAATCTTCGACGGAATGAAAGCCTGGGAAGAAGGAAAGGTCAGTACCCTTTCTGTTGACTGTGAACAAAACAACAGAACTTCCGTGGAACTGTTTATGGAACTTTTAGGAGGATTTTAAATGACAGAAAAACAGCAGTATCTCCTGCAGCTTTTAAAGGAGATTGATGAAATCTGTAAAAAACATAATCTGCGCTATGTGATGGCCGGCGGAAGTCTCATCGGCGTTGTCCGAAATGAGGGATTTATCCCCTGGGACGATGATGTGGATATTTATATGCCAAGAGACGACTGGGATAAATTTGTCGCCCTTGCCGAGACGGAGCTTCCGCCTGAGAGAGCGGTACAGTGTGTGGATGTAGACAGGAATTACACAAACACCTTTCCGAGATATGCGTCAACAGACACCTGCGCCATACACAGACATCAGATCATCGGAAAGGATAAGGCAGGAGAGATCGTGGACGTTCTGACCCTTGATCCGATTCCGGCAGACGACAAGGAATATGAGAAATACAGAACCCATCTGATGATCTATTCTGAGCTGGTCAACATTGTAGTTGTATTCGGAAACAGATGGGAGATTCCGGCCCGCCTGTATTTTAAATATCTCATGTCCTATCTTTTCCTGGGAAGAGACAGAACCTTAAAGAAGCTGGAAAAGATTATGTTTTCCTACAAAGAAGAGGATTGTGACCGCTATGCCATGCGCTGGGGAGGCTGCCCCTTCCTCTTTGATAAGGATGAAATGTTTCCGGTGAAATACAGGAAATTCGAGGGGCTTGACGTTATGGTTCCCAACAGGATCAGCGATTACCTGATCTGGCATTACGGAGACGAGTGGTCTTATATTCCTCCTCACGGCGAGAGGGAATCCCATGATGCGGTGGAATTCCATGATATTACCTATAAGGAATTCCGTGAGGAATATATGCCGAGGATCAATACTTTTCGCCTGCGGGCAGATGCGGTGATCCGTAAAATGTATCATCTGGCTACAGCAAAGCGTACTCACAGACTGAGAAACAAAAGACAGCTTTTCCTTGCCAGGGAAACGGAGATGGATTTAAGAGCCCGTGTCCGGGAGAGCGAGAAATCCCTTGGACAGCTTACAGAGGAGAGACAGTTTGGGAAGCTGACAGAAATCTTTGGGGAATACTACAGGGTGCAGCTCAGTGCAGACTTCATTGGAAGAGAAGATTTCGTGAATATTTACAGCTTCTATCACCCGGTTCTGATAGAACTGGATGAGGAGACTTTCGAGACTGCGATGCTGACACTGATGTATACGGAGAAGGTTTCCAAGGCGTACCGAATGCTCCGGCTTCGGGAAAAAATGGGAACTATGACAGCGCGGATGCATGGATTTACAGAGGATATCCAGCTGTTCCGAAAGGCTGCCGGACATTATGAATTCAATGAAATGGAAGAGGCGGAGAGGATCGTGGATCTGCTCTTGGAAAAATATCCGGAAAACCCTTCCTTTATGAAGTTTAAGATCCGCTTTGAGATGATCCGGGCAAGGCAGGATAAGGTTACGGAGACTGCCTGGGAGTATCTGGAAAAATGCCTGAAGCTTTTCCCAAAAGACGGATATTTCCTGAAGTATAAGGGAGAGCTTCTCTGGATGCAGGGAGAATGCAGGACAGCGCTGGAGATTTTTGCCGGCGTAAGAGAAAAGACAAATAACGGAATCACGCAGCTTGAGCTGGATAAGCTTCTGAAGGAATATAAGCTTCCGGCCCTGAAAACCTGCAGGGAGCTTGCGGAAAACGCCATGGCTAAGGAGGCTGTGGAGCTGGCCCTTCTCTGGGAAAAGCTTTTACCGGAAGACAGGACTGTGGACGAATATATATGTCTTGCCAGAGTCTGGGAGGCAGAGTCCATGTCCCGGATGGAAGAGCTTGCCGGGGAGATTACGGGAAAAATCAACGCCTGCCTTGCAGCCTCCAAAGATACGGGAGCTGATCAGATTCCCGTATATTGTGAGGCTCTGGAAAAAGCCTGGGAACGTCTCGGATATCCGGCAGAGCTTGCCCGCCTTCGTGTAAAAATGCTCTTTGTGGATAAGACGGAGGAGCTGGAGCTTCTCTGCGAGGAAATCCGCAGCTATACTATTTTGAAGGGAAAGCAGGCGGAGGTTCTCAAACTTATGGGCGATGTGCGGATGAAACAGGGACAGACGGCTGCAGCCTTTGAGAACTATCGCAAAGCCCTGATGGAAGCGGAGTCCTCTTTTGTGAAAAAAGAGTTGGAAACCATTATTCTGGAGGATCTCAGCCAGGGCAGCAGGGCTGTTGCAGCCTATGCGAAAAAAACAGATGCTTCCGGATATATGGATGCATGGCTTGGCAAATACGGCTCACAGGAAGAGCTCAGGGAACTGATAAATAAGATCGTCTGATGGACAGAAAGGGAGTTTGAAAGGTTGAATAAAGAACAAGAGGCTATATTTTCTCTTTTGAAGGAAATAGACAAAATATGCAGCAGAAACGGGATTCCCTATTTTCTGGCGCCGAGACTGGCTCTTCATGCGACCCGCGGCAAAAATATGCCGGACAGTCCCTTTGCCGGGGGTGTTTTAATGAAGGCGGCGGACATGGAAAGGTTCCGTGTGGCAGCCCAGGAGGAAATGCCCGAAAAAAGAGCGGTGGAATCCATGTACAACAACAAAAGATTTTCCGGCTTTTATCTTCGCTATGAGAATACGGACACTCTCTGTCTGCGCTTAAATGAGGGAAGAAATCTGCAGTATCCTTCCCTTGGAGTGGATATCTACCCTCTCAGGGGAAAGATGAAGTCCAGACTGGGGCATTTGTGGAATCAGCAGATGGAGACAGGCTGGAAGCAGTTCTGCGACGGACGTTCCGTAAAATATTCATTCAGGGACAGACTTTGTAAGATTCCGGTAGGAATCATGTTTCTGGGCGGAAGAGCCCGGGTGGGCAGATATCTTTACAGGAAGCTCTGTAAAACACAGGACGTACCGGATACGAAAGAGTATGTGGTAAGACTGAAACAGAACACTCTGTATTATCCTGCGGCTGTTTTTGAAAAAACAAAAAAAGCATCTCTGGAAGGATATTCCTTCCCTGTACCCCAGGATATGGAAACATATCTGAAGGTATGGTTTGGTTCAGGCTATGAGAAAAAACTGGAGGAGACTTATGTGCCGTCCATGACGGTCCTCACAAGCGCCAGAGTAGGCTGCGAAGAGTTTTTCCAGGAGGCCGGAAGCGCGGATTCCCTTGTGAAGGAGAGAAACCGTCTGTACAGAAAGGACGCCAAGGGACGTAAAAGAAGAGAGTATCTGGACTGGGCCTGGGAATATGTGAAGATGAAGGGCGAGGGAAGAACCCTTGGGCAGAAATACGGGGAGAAAAAATCCCGGATTCTGAATCTTTATAAAAACGGAGATTACCTGCGCCTGGATCGGGAGATGAAGGAGTTTGGAAAAATGATGAACCGCTATCTGGAGAACGAAGAGGTGTTTGTGCCGGATGCGGAGCTTCTGGAAATTTATCTGAGTCTCCTTGAAAAAACAGGGAAAACAAAGCAGCAGGAAAAAATTGAGAAATACTGGATTAAAGAAAAAGAAATCTATTAAAGAAATTTATAATAGAAATCCATAATAGAAAAGACCCGGCAGACGTCCGGGTCTTTTCTTTACAGATGGCAGAAAAAAAGCCGGGAACATTTCCGGCAATAAAAAAATGCCCAGAGCCGGAATCGAACCAGCGACACGAGGATTTTCAGTCCTCTGCTCTACCAACTGAGCTATCTGGGCATGTAAGCAATTTGCTACTTTGCAATCTTACCATACTTGTTTCGAAATTGCAAGATATAATTTCAAAAATATAAAAAATTAATACAATAATCAGCGAAAGCGTCGGGAGAATCGGAGGGAATAACAACAATTTTTTTTCTGTGGCGTACAAATGTCTTTTGTGCGTTGACAAAAAGAGGGGAATCTTATATAATATTTTGTAATTATTAATTTGAGGAAGGCAAAGGAGGAACATAAGAATGTATTCGATAGACGAAATCTCAAAGGTTGATAAAGAGATCGCGGATTTGATTGAGGCGGAGGTTGCGCGCCAGAATTCTCACATTGAGCTGATCGCATCAGAGAACTGGACAAGTAAGGCGGTTATGGCTGCCATGGGAAGCCCGCTCACCAATAAATATGCAGAAGGATATCCGGGAAGACGTTTTTATGGCGGATGTGTCTGCGTAGATGAGGTGGAGAAGCTCGCCCAGGAAAGAGCAAAGGAACTTTTCGGATGCGAATATGCCAACGTACAGCCTCATTCCGGAGCACAGGCAAATATGGCTGTCTTCTTTGCAATGCTCAAGCCGGGGGATACAGTTCTTGGTATGAACCTGGATCACGGCGGACATCTTTCCCACGGAAGCCCGGCGAATATGTCCGGCGCCTATTTTCACGCAGTTCCCTACGGAGTCAATGACCAGGGAATCATTGACTATGAAGAAGTGAGGCGGATTGCGAAGGAATGCAGACCTAAGCTGATTGTGGCAGGCGCCAGCGCTTATGCCAGAATTATTGATTTTAAGAAGTTCAGAGAGATTGCAGACGAGGTGGGCGCATATCTTATGGTAGATATGGCACATATTGCAGGTCTTGTAGCAGCAGGGCTTCATCCAAGTCCCATTCCATATGCAGATGTGGTGACCACAACCACACATAAGACTCTGCGCGGCCCAAGAGGCGGCTTGATTTTAAGCAGCGCTGAGAATGCGAAGAAATTTAACTTTAATAAGGCTGTTTTCCCGGGAATCCAGGGAGGACCTCTGATGCATGTGATCGCAGCCAAGGCCGTGTGCTTTAAGGAGGCTCTTCAGCCGGAATTTAAAGAATATGCACAACTGATCGTTGACAACTGCAAGGCTCTCTGCGAAGGACTTCAGAAGAGAGGAATCTCCATTGTATCCGGAGGCACGGACAATCATCTGATGCTTGTGGATCTCACAAGCCTGAACCTGACTGGAAAAGAGATGGAGAACCTTCTTGATGAGGTAAACATCACCTGTAATAAAAATGCCATTCCCAATGATCCCCAGTCTCCGTTTATCACCAGCGGCGTCCGCCTCGGAACTGCTGCAGTAAGTACAAGAGGAATGCAGCCGGAAGATATGGATAAGATTGCTGAGGCCATTGCCATTACCTTGAAGGAACCGGAGAAGAAAGATCAGGCAAAAGCAATCGTTAAGGAACTTACAGACCGCTATCCGCTTGTGGGATAAGACCGTACAGCGGCCGGCAGGTGCAGAAATATAAAGAATCAGAAAAGGAATCCCTTTCACAAAAAAGAAGGGGATTCTTTATTTGATAAAGAAAGTATGATTTTTTTGAAAAAGTTGTGTGTAAATGATGGAAATTTTGGCAGAATAGTTGTATAGTAAGGATATACGAATGATTCGCCGGGAAATAACCGGAGGCGGGATCATTACGATACAGATTAACAGAAGGAAGGTGACAGAATTGGAATAAGTAATTATCATAGGAGCAGGACCGGCCGGAATTTCAGCAGCCCTGTATGCTGCCAGAGGAAATATGGACCCTCTGGTGATAAATAATGGGATCGGCGCTCTGGAAAAGGCTGAAAAAATTGAAAATTACTATGGTCTTGCCAGCCCTATGTCAGGCCAGGAGCTTTATGAGACAGGGCTTGCACAGGCGAGAGCTCTGGGAGTTCGGATTCTCGATGCTCAGGTTCTTGCAGTGGAAGGGTTCGATACTTTTCTGATTAAAACAACAGAAGGGGAATTTGAAAGTACAAGTCTGATTCTTGCCACCGGAAGCAGGCGTATGGCTCCGAAGATTCCGGGACTGAAGGAATTCGAGGGGAAAGGTGTGAGCTACTGTGCGGTATGCGACGCATTTTTCTACAGAGGCAAAGAGGTTGCAGTTGTGGGAAACGGTGATTTTGCCCTCCATGAGGCGAGAGAACTTCAAAACACTGCTGCTTCTGTAACCATTTACACCAACGGGAAGGAGCCGGATTTCACCGGAGAGTCCCCGATTCCTGTAAATACGATGAAGATACAGTCCATAGAAGGCGGAGAAAAGGTTTCGGGTATCCGCCTGGAAGGGGAAGTGGAAGCTCAGGATCAGGAGGCGCTTCTTGCAAGAGCAGACGGCGTCTTTGTAGCTCTCGGAACTGCGGGAAGTGCGGAGATCGCACGACAGATGGGAGCAGAGCTTGATGAAAAAGGAAATATAAAAGTAAATCGGGACATGGAGACAACGATCCCGGGAATGTACGCTGCAGGAGACTGCACAGGAGGGCTGCTTCAGATCGCGAAAGCAGTGCATGAAGGCTGTGTGGCCGGAATCTCAGCAGGGAAGTATGTAAGAAGCAGGAATAAGTAATTACTTTAAATTTATCATAAATAAAGGAGAAGAATTATGGCAAAAACTTTTACAGCACAGAATTTTCAGGAAGAAGTATTAAAATCAGAGAAACCTGTACTCGTAGACTTTTGGGCAACCTGGTGCGGACCGTGTAAACGTCAGGCTCCCATTATTGATCAGCTTGCAGAAGAGGGCTACTGTGTGGGAAAAGTAAATGTTGACGAGGAACCGATGCTGGCTCAGCAGTTCCAGATCATGAGCATTCCGACGATGATTATTTTCAGGGACGGAAGAGAGATCGAAAGACTGGTAGGGCTTAACTCCAGAGAAACGCTGAAACAGGCATTGGATGAATAAAAAACAGGTGGCGCGGCAATGCCGCGCTGCTTTTTTCATTTCCCACCCGGGATATATACTTACATCTGAACGGAGAGTCTTATTTAATGAAGATTTTATTAGCGGCATGTAATGCCAAATACATACATTCTAATTTAGCGGTATATGATCTGAAAGCCTGTGCAGGAGAATACAAAGAGCAACTTGTGCTGAAGGAATATACGATCAACCAGCCGAAAGACGATATTTTAAGGGACATTTATCTGGAAACTCCGGATGTGGTATGTGTGTCCTGTTATATCTGGAACATTACATTTGTGAAAGAACTGGTACAGGATCTGGCAAAAGTACTGCCGGACACAGAGTTCTGGGCCGGCGGTCCGGAGGTTTCTTTTGACGGGGAAGCTTTTCTGGAGGAGAATCCGCATTTTAAAGGCGTTATGATGGGAGAAGGGGAGGAAACCTTCCGGGAGCTCGCAGGACATTATATAAAAAATATAACAAAATTAACGGAAATTAAAGGAATTGTCTTCAGAAATGGAGAAAAAATCCGTAATAATGGCTGGAGAGAAATTATGGATCTCAGCCGTGTGCCCTTTGTGTACAGGGATCTTGAGGACTTCAAAAACAGGATCATTTATTATGAGAGCAGCCGGGGCTGTCCGTTTTCCTGCAGCTACTGCCTTTCCTCTGTGGACAAAAAGCTAAGGTTCCGTGATCTGGAGCTGGTGAAAAGGGAACTGCAGTTTTTCATTGACAACCGGGTTCCCCAGGTGAAATTTGTGGATCGGACCTTTAACTGCAGACATGACCACGCAATGGAAATTTGGAAGTATATCAAAGAACAGGATAACGGCATCACGAACTTTCATTTCGAGATATCTGCAGACCTGCTCAGGGAGGAAGAACTGGAGCTGATGTCGGATATGCGCCCGGGACTGATCCAGCTTGAAATCGGTGTGCAGTCTACCAATCCGGAGACCATCAGGGCAATTCACAGAACCATGGATTTTCGGAAGCTTGCAGGAATTGTAAAAAGGATCCACAGCTTTGGAAACATCCATCAGCATCTGGATCTGATCGCAGGACTGCCCTATGAGGATTACGACAGTTTCCGAAAATCCTTCAACGATGTGTACGCCCTGAAGCCTCAGCAGCTTCAGCTTGGTTTTCTCAAGGTTCTGAAGGGCTCCCTTATGAAGGAGATGGCAGAAGAATACGGCATTGTCCACAAGGAGAGGGAGCCTTATGAGGTGTTATCCACCAGGTGGCTGTCCTACCGGGAGGTATTAAAGCTGAAAACGGTGGAAAATATGGTGGAAATATATTATAATAGTGGACAATTCCAAAATACTCTGGAGTATGCGGAAGGATTTTTTGAAGACAGCTTTTCTCTGTACGAAAGACTCGGGAAATTCTATGAAGAAAACGGCTGCAGCAGTATTTCCCATACAAGGATGCGCCGCTATGAGATCTTTCTGGAATTTCTGGAAACAGTGGAGGGAATTTCCCGCCAGGCTGCGGCGGACAGGATGGTCTGCGATCTCTATCTGAGAGAGAATCTCAAGAGCCGTCCCTCCTTTGCCAGGGATCAGAAGCCTTTTGATAAGGCAGTCTGGGAATACCGGCGAAGGGAAAAGATTCCGAAAACCGCCCATATTGAAGTCTTTGCAGACGACAGGGTTCTCCTGTTTGACTATACGAAACGGGATCCTCTGACAAATAACGCCGCAGTGACAGATATCAGCGAAGAGCTGGGCGGATTTTTGGCAGAGGAAGAAAACGGAAGAAACGCTTAAGCGTTCCTGGATAAGAGAAAATAAGAGGTGAAAAAAATGGGAATGTTTGATCCGAAAAAAAGAAAAATCATAACAGCGATCATCGCGGTGATCCTGATACTTGCAATGGTAGTTCCGACTGCTCTTGCATATCTTTTATGATTACGAGGTGTCATTTATGCGACTTGGAAAAGCAGCAATGGAGGCATTGCAGGCAGAGGTGACAGGAAGGCTTACTCCCGGCGACGAGATCCTTGTTGCCGGGGCAGTGGCCCTTGAGGGAACTGTCCTTATTACAGAAGCAGAGAAAGAGAGGCTTGGGAAATTATTTTCACCGGGCTTTTTGTATAATTGTCAGTCCCTTTTGAAGGATTACGGAACAGGGGACAGTCTTTGGAGCATGGCAGAGGAAGCCGGGGCATCCGCCCTTTTCGCCCTTGGGGAAGGGGGATTTTTAAGCGGATTGTGGAAGCTGGCAGAGGCTTCCCAGGTGGGGCTTGAGGCAGATCTGAGAAAAGTACCCATCCGTCAGGAGACAGTGGAGGTTTGCGAGGTTTTTGACCTGAACCCTTATCGTCTGCGCTCGGGAGGAGCGATCCTCATAGGAATCCGGGGAGGGGAGGCTCTGGTTCAGGAGCTTCGCAGAAAAGGCTTTATGGCGGCAATTATCGGTCAGGCGGATTCCGGAAACGACCGCCTGCTGTACAGCGGAGGAAATGCCAGATATCTGGAGCGCCCTGCAGTAGATGAAATCCGGAAAATAAACATAAAAAAATAAAGAGAAACCTGGAGGAAAAGAA
>DXXQ01000132.1 GCA_019416265.1 Clostridiales bacterium
GTTATAACCATTGCCGTTTCCAATGGTCCGGCAATGCAACTCTGTAACTGTGAAGGTAGTGGACAGTTACAAAACTTATTATATTACAGGGAGGTTCTCACAATGAAAACTTTAAAAATTTCACTCAACTCCATCGATAAAGTGAAAGCATTCGTTAACGAGATCAGCAAATTTGACTGCGACTTCGATTTAGTATCCGGAAGATATGTGATCGACGCTAAATCCATCATGGGTATTTTCAGCCTTGACTTATCCAAACCGATCGATTTAAACATTCATGCTGACGGCGCTGCTCTTGACAACGTAATGGCAGTTATCGAGAAATACGTTACAGAATAATTTTTGCAAGTGCTGAGGAACTGAGATTCAGTTCCTCTTTTTTCTTTGCAGGAAGACCTAAAAGCTCTTCCTGCTTTTTTTATCTTTATTCCACTTCAATGATTTCCACGGTTTCCAGAGCTGTCTTCATCAGTTCCTCAATTTTCTCCGCCAGATTTTCCTCGGATTTACGGATCACCTTCAGATTCGGCTTTGTAACCGGATGTTTTGCCACAAAGATGGTACAGCAGTCCTCGAAAGGCTGGATAGATGTCTCAAAGGTGTCGATCTTCTTGGAAATCTCCACGATTTCCTGCTTGTCAAAGCCGATCACCGGACGGTAAACCGGAAGCTCGCAGACCTCGTTTGTGGCGTTAAGGCTGTGGAGCGTCTGGCTTGCCACCTGTCCGATGCTCTCCCCTGTGATCAGTCCCAGGCATCCTGTCTTTTTGGCAAAATGCTCTGCAATGCGCATCATATAACGGCGCATAATGATCGTAAGCTCTTCATGAGGACACTGGTCATAAATATAGAGCTGGATATCTGTAAAGTTTACTACATGAAGGCGGATCGGTCCACTGTATTTTGCTACCAGTCTGGCAAGGTCAACCACCTTCTGTTTTGCGCGTTCGCTGGTATACGGCGGAGCATGGAAGTAAACTGCGTCAATCTTTACGCCTCGTTTGGCGATCATGTACCCGGCTACCGGACTGTCAATTCCTCCGGAAAGAAGAAGCATGGCTTTTCCGCTTGTGCCGATGGGCATTCCTCCGGCTCCCCTGATCGTCTCGGAATATACATAAATCTTATCGCGGATTTCCACGGAAAGGGTCAGCTCCGGCGTGTGGACATCCACATGAGCCTTCGGGAATTCTTTCAGAATACAGCCTCCAAGATCTGCGCTGACCTCCATGGACGGAATCGGATAATTCTTTTTTGCACGGCGGGTAAATACCTTAAAGCTGCCGCTGAAGTCCGGATGGCGGTTCTTCATAAATTCCACTACGTCTTTGGACATCTGTTCAAATCCATTGTCCTCAAAAATTGCCACCGGACAGATTCCTACAATGCCGAATACTCTCTGAAGCGCTTCTACTGCTTCCTCGAAATCGTATGTTTCCGGACAGTATACATAAATACGGCCCTGGTCTTTTTTTACTTCAAATTCTCCCTCAATCTTGGAAAGAGCAATGCGGATCTGTTTTACAAGGGCGTCCTCAAAAAGATAACGGTTCTTGCCCTTAAGTGCGATCTCTGCATATTTTATCAAAAATGCATGAAATGTCATTTTTTTCTCCTTTTTTATGAAATTGTGATTTATTTCTCCGTAAGCCTGATTTTTCTCCCTTGCCCAAAGGGGAGTTGGAAAAAGTTATCTGCGGGAATAACGGCGCAGAAGGGGTACCACCTCTTTTAATACTTCAAGACAGTAATCTGCCTCCTCAAAGGTATTCTCTTCTGAAAAGCTGATTCGCACCGTACATTCGATCTGAGAAGCGGGCATCCCCATTGCCGTCAATGTGGCGCTTGCTTTTCTCTTATGGCTGGAGCAGGCGCTTCCTGCGGACACATAGATTCCCTTCTCCTCTAATGTGTGGAGCAGCACCTCGCTGCGGGTTCCCATAAAGCTTACGCTTAAAATCTGCGGAGCTCCCTCCCTGAGAGGCATTCCGTTGATTTTCACATCCTCCAGCTCAGCAAGGCCTGACGCCATTTTTTCTTTTAACTGATAAAGATGCTCCGTCTTTTCCTCAAAATCTGTATAAATCGTTTCTGCAGCAACACCAAGTCCAGCGATTCCCGGTACGTTGTCTGTTCCTGAGCGCATGCCGTTCTGCTGCCCTCCCCCCAGGATCATGGGCTGTACCTTCGCCCTACTGCTGATGTAAAGGAAGCCCACTCCTTTCGGTCCGTGAATCTTATGACCGCTTACAGAGAGAAGATCGATTCCCATTTTTTTCGGATAGATCCGAAACTTTCCAAATGCCTGAATAGCGTCCACATGATACAGAGCCTTCGGACTTTTTTCATGGACAAGGGCTGCAATCTTCTCCACAGGCATTACAGAGCCCACCTCATTATTTACATACATGGTGGAAACAAGAATCGTATCCTCCCGAAGGGCTGCCTCAAGAGCATCCAGTCTGACTACTCCCTGCTCATCCACCGGCAGGATCGTCACCTCAAAGCCCTGCTCCTTTAAAAATTCCACAGGACGGGCCACTGCCGCATGCTCCACCGCTGTTGTGATAATATGATTCCCCGCTCTTTTATTTGCCATGGTGCCGCCGATCAACGCCAGATTATTGGATTCTGTTCCTCCTGAGGTAAACAGAATTTCTTTTTCTGTTACTTTCAGGATACGCGCAATCCGGGAAGCTGCAGCTTTTACATACTGCTCTGCCTCCACGCCCTTTGTATGCATAGCTGATGGATTCCCATAATCCTCCAGCATGGTTTTCACCACAATGTCCTTCACTTCCCCGTAACACCGGGTTGTGGCTGAATTATCAAAATATACTTCCATTCTTTTCTCCTGCTTTTCTTTTGCCCCGTTCCTTTTCTCTGAACTGTTTTCCTCAGTCTTTCTCCAGTTGGAACATCAGCACAGAAAGGATGGCAAGTCCTGCCGTCTCTGTGCGCAGAATGCGATGTCCCAGAGTAATGGCATGGGCGCCGCCGCTGATGGCAGCTTCCACCTCTGCCTCCTCAAAACCGCCCTCCGGGCCAATGAAGATTCCGATGGACTGTCCAGGTCTGATCCCCTTCAAAATCTCCTTTGTCTCTCCCATTCCTTTCGCCAGTTCATAGGGAACGAGACAAAGGTCAAGGTCTTTTGCAAAATCCAGGGCCTGTTTCCAGGTCATTACCTTATGAATCTCCGGAATCAGCATTCGTTTGGACTGCTTCGCCGCACTCTCTGAAATCTGCTGCCAGCGCTGTACCTTTTTTTCTGCTTTCTTAGCGTCCAGCCTGACAACACAGCGCTTTGTCTCCACGGGGATCACTGCGTAAGCGCCAAGCTCCACCGCTTTTTGTATGATCAGCTCCATTTTGTCTGCCTTTGGCAGCCCCTGGAAAAGGTAAATACGGTTGGGAAGCTCGTAATCGGGCTCCTGAGCGTACAGAATGTGAAGAACCACCTCTGTATCCATCTCCTCGATCTGACAGTGATATTCCCTGTTTTTGCCGTCGCTGACCCATATCTCCTCTCCCACCTTCATGCGGAGAACGTTTTTGATATGATTAACGTCGCTTCCTGTGATGCGGATGCGGTGGTTTTCTTCCTCAATCTGATGAGGCTCTGCGAAAAAACGCTGCATGTCGTCAGTCCTTTCTCGCTGTAACGGAAACCCACTCGCCCTGGTGTGTAACCTCCACAAGGGTCAGACCAGCTTCCTTCACAGCCTGCACAACTACCTCTTCCTTTACATCTAGGATTCCCGAAGTGATGTAGTACGCGCCTTTTTTCATCTGATTTACAATAACCGGAGTCAGCGGTACAAGAACGTCTGCCAGAATGTTGGCAGCTACAATGTCGTATTTCTCATAGCCAACCTTATCCTGTACTTCTTTATCGTCTATGATGTTTCCGATCATCATATCAAACGCTTCATCCGGAATCTGATTTGCTTCTTTATTCTCTGCAACAGCCGGAACTGCGCAAGGGTCAAGATCTGTTCCCACCACATGCTTCGCGCCAAGCTTCAGGGATACGATACCCAGGATTCCGCTTCCTGTTCCCACATCGAGAAGCTCCGTGTCCGGGGTCACATATTTCTTCAGCTGGCGGATCACAAGCTGGGTTGTCTCATGCATACCTGTACCGAAGGCTGTGCCCGGGTCAATGTGGAGGATCATTTTGTCCTGATCCTCTTCCTTTACCTCTTCCCAGGATGGAACGATGAGAATGTCGTCAACATAGAACTGATGGAAGTATTCTTTCCAGTTGTTGATCCAGTCCTTGTCCTCTGTTTCGGACTCTTCGATGGTTCCCTCTCCGATATCCATGAAGCTTTTCAGCTCCTCAAGGGCTGCCCGTACATTCTTGAGGATTTCTTCTTTGTCCGCATCCTCCTCCAGATAAAAGTTCAGGTAGGCAATTCCGTCGTCCTCCGGTCCTTCCGGCATAATGTCCACAAACATCTGCTCCTTATCTTCCTCAGTAAGAGGCTTTTTATCAAGGATCTCCGCGCCTTCCACGCCGACCTCGGCGAGGGTGCAGATCACAATGTCCTCTGCCTCTGTTGTTGTCTTAACAGTAAAACGGTTCCATTTCATAAATTTAATTTTCTCCAATCTCTTTCTTTTTGTTTGTCAGGTTTTCAAAAAAATTACGGACAGGAAGGCTGCGCTCTTCCTTTTTGTAAAAATTCCATGCCAGCTCCACAAGAGCCACTCCTGCCACAGCATCTATGAAATAATGCTGCTTCAGAGTCTGGGTGGAAATGATGATCAGCACGGCAAATACCAGGGAAAATCTCTGGTACCATACCGGGATCTCCTCTGCCCCTTTCAGTCCTCTCCAGCAGAGCCAGCTTACATAACAGTGAATCGAGGGCAGAAGGTTTGACGGATGGGCGCCTCCGTCCCAGGCATACATCAGGTTCAGTACCACCTCGGACAGGGTGTTCCCGTCAACCTGAGGTCTTATATTCGTAGTCGGAATCAGCAGAAATACCATAAAGCATGCCAGATGTACGGTCAGGTCTGTCGCAACAAAACGGTAAAAAATCTTCTTTCCTCTCTGTGCCGCCAGGATATAGTTTGCAGCCCAGAAAGGAAATGCCAGAAGATAAACCCAGATAAATTCCGGAATCAGCGGCACCGCCCTGTCAAAGCCTGTGGTGAAATCATAATGATATCTGGATGCTGTCAATGCGTCAGCCCCCCAGTAAACAACGCAGTTTACCGCCAGTATGGACAGAAGCGGCAGTATTGCCCATACGGGAAGATATTTTTTTTGTAAGTCTTTTATTTTCATCATAACCTTTAATATACAATACTACGAAAAAAAAGAAAAGAGGGAAATCCCTCTTTTCTCTTATTTTATATCATGTTTCTACTCTTCAAATGTCTCTTTGAGTTTATCCATAAAGCTTTTTTTCTTCTTTTCAGGCTTTTCAGTCTTTTCTGATGAATCATTTTTTTCACTGGAAGGACGGTTTCCACAGGCTTCATCAAATTTACGCAGCGCTTCCTTTGCCTCTTCGTTCAGATTGGTCGGTACCTGTACCACAAGTGTTATGTAGTGGTCACCGCGAACGTTCTTATTGCGAAGAGACGGCACACCTTTGCCTTTCAGGCGGATTCTTGTATCTGTCTGGGTTCCGGGTTTCACCTGATATTCCACTTCTCCGTCTACTGTGCTGATTCGTACAGGACCGCCAAGAGCAGCCTGTGCATAAGTGATCGGAGCAGTAGAGAAAATATTCATATCCTGTCTCTGGAAAATCGGATGGCGGGCTACGTTTACCTCAACCAGAAGATCTCCTCTCGGGCCTCCGTTTGTTCCGGGTTCGCCTTTTTCCCGGATCCGGATACTCTGTCCATTGTCAATACCTGCCGGTACAGATACCTGAATCTTCTTTCTGGAAGATGTATAGCCTGTTCCGCGGCAGTCCGGACATTTATCCTTGATCACCTTACCTGTTCCGTGACATTCCGGACAGGTCTGGACATTACGAACCATTCCAAACATGGACTGCTGTGTATAAACGATCTGTCCCTCACCATTACATTTCGGACAGGTCACCGGAGAGGTTCCCGGTTTCGCTCCTGTACCGTGGCAGGACGTACATTCGTCCTTCAGCATGATTTCCAGTTCTTTTTCACAGCCAAAGACAGCTTCCTCGAATGTAATGTTCACACGGGCACGAAGGTTTGCACCCTTCATCGGGCCATTGTTGGCGCCGCGTCTGCTTCTTCCTCCGCCTCCGAATAAATCACCGAAGATATCACCGAAGATGTCACCCATGTCAGCACCACTGAAGTCAAAACCTCCAAATCCGCCGCCTGCTCCGCCTCCGCCGTTTTCGAAGGCAGCGTGTCCGAACTGGTCATACTGCTTTCTCTTTGCCGGATCGCTAAGGATCGTATATGCTTCTGTAGCCTCTTTAAACTTCGCCTCAGCCTCCGTATCACCCGGATTTACATCCGGATGATACTTCTTAGCCAGCTTACGGTATGCTTTTTTCAGCGTTGCGTCATCGGCGCCTTTGTCCACGCCTAAGACTTCATAATAATCTCTCTTGTCAGCCATGATAATTTATTCCTATGCCTATTTATCAAACTTCTTTGTAGTCGGCGTCTACGACATCATCGCCGTATCCAGCTTCATTTCCGCCCTGTGAAGCTCCGCCTCCCATATTGCTCATGTCAGGTCCCTGACCTGCACCCTGTGCGTTTTCATACATTTTTGCGAAAAGCTTCTGAGCGCTTTCCATCATCTTCTCCTGAGCTGCTTTGATATCAGCAACCTGGGATTCTGTCATCTCATCTACGTTTGCAGTCTGTGCAAGTAAATCTTTCAGAGCGTTTAAGTCAGCTTCTACTGCTGCTTTATCGTTTGCATCCAGTTTGTCTCCGGCTTCTTTCAGAGCGTTCTCAACCTGGAATACGATGGAGTCTGCACCGTTTCTTGTGTCGATCGCGTCTTTACGCTTCTTATCCTGTGCTTCGAATTCAGCAGCTTCTTTTACAGCCTTATCGATTTCATCGTCAGACATGTTGGAGCCGGCTGTGATGGTGATATGCTGCTCTTTGCCTGTTCCAAGGTCTTTTGCAGATACATTAACAATACCGTTGGCATCGATATCGAAGGTAACCTCGATCTGCGGAACACCGCGACGTGCTGGCGGGATTCCATCCAGACGGAACTGGCCGAGAGATTTGTTATCTCTTGCAAACTGACGCTCACCCTGTACAACGTTGATATCTACTGCTGTCTGGTTGTCTGCTGCTGTGGAGAAGATCTGGCTCTTCTTTGTCGGGATTGTTGTATTTCTTTCGATCAGGCGTGTTGCGATTCCGCCCATTGTCTCGATGGAAAGAGAAAGCGGAGTAACGTCCAGAAGAAGGATATCGCCTGCGCCTGCATCGCCTGCTAATTTACCGCCCTGTACGGAAGCGCCAAGTGCAACACATTCATCAGGATTCAGAGTTTTGCTTGGCTCTTTGCCTGTTAACTGTCTTACTTTATCCTGTACTGCAGGAACTCGTGTGGAACCGCCTACCAGAAGTACCTGGCCCAGCTCAGATGCTGTGATACCTGCATCGGAAAGTGCGCGGCGTACCGGTTCTGCTGTTTTTTCTACAAGGTCATGTGTCAGTTCATCAAATTTAGCTCTTGTAAGGTTCATATCGAAGTGTTTCGGGCCTTCTGCTGTAGCTGTGATGAATGGCAGGTTGATATTTGTTGTTGTTGCGGAAGAAAGCTCTTTCTTTGCTTTCTCAGCTGCCTCTCTTAATCTCTGGAGAGCCATTTTGTCGTTGCTTAAGTCTACGCCTTCTGTTCTCTTGAACTCAGCAAGCATATAATCTGTGATCTTCTGGTCGAAGTCATCGCCGCCGAGACGGTTATTACCAGCTGTGGAAAGTACCTCGATAACGCCGTCACCGATTTCGATAACGGAAACGTCGAATGTACCGCCGCCTAAGTCGTATACCATGATTTTCTGTTCTTTTTCGTTGTCAAGGCCATATGCCAGAGCTGCTGCTGTAGGCTCGTTGATGATACGTTTTACATCAAGACCTGCGATCTTACCGGCATCCTTGGTTGCCTGACGCTGAGCATCGTTGAAGTATGCCGGAACTGTGATAACTGCTTCTGTAACAGTTTCTCCCAGATATCCCTCTGCGTCTTTTTTCAGTTTCTGAAGAATCATAGCAGAAATTTCCTGTGGGGAATATTTCTTGTCGTCGATTGTTACACGGTAGTCAGAACCCATCTCTCTTTTAATGGAAGAGATTGTTTTTTCTGCGTTTGTTACAGCCTGACGTTTCGCCGGTTCACCTACGAGACGCTCGCCTGTTTTTGTAAATGCTACAACGGACGGTGTTGTTCTTGCACCTTCTGTATTTGCGATAACGGTCGGCTGTCCACCTTCCATTACAGCTACACAACTGTTTGTTGTACCTAAGTCAATACCAATGATTTTTCCCATGATAATTTTCCTCCTGTTATCATCTATCTGATATTAAAAATTAACCTTTTGCCCATAGAAAAGTTTTTCTTTTCTCCGAGCGATATTAATTAGCTACCTTAACCATACTGTGACGAACTACGAAATCCTTATAAGTATAACCTTTCTGGAATTCTTCTACGATGATATTCTCACCGGCTTCTTCGTCCTCCACATGCATCACTGCATTGTGGAAATCCGGATTAAATTCCTGACCCAGAGCCTCGATCGGTTTCACTCCAAGCTCTTCAAAGGTTGTCATCATCTGCTTGTAGATCATTTTCATTCCCTCTGCAAATGCATCGCCTTCCTGTGCCTGTGCAAGACCTCTTTCGAAGTTATCTACAACCGGAAGCATATGCTCCACGATATCTTTTGCACCGATGATATACATGCTGGCTTTTTCTTTCTCCGTTCTTTTGCGGAAATTATCGAATTCTGCCATATTGCGTTTCAAACGGTCTGTCAGTTCTTCAATCTGCTGTTCATATTTATTTTCTTTTTTCTTCTTTCCAAAGAAGGAGGTTTTTGCTTTTCCCTCTGCAGGAGTTTCCTCAGTTTCAGAAGCTGTCTCTTCTGCAGCTTCCTCAGCCGTACTTTCTTCGGCTGTCTCTTCGGTTTCTTCTGTCACAGGAGTTGTTTCCTCTTCCTGTTCCTGGAAAGTGTTTTTGTTATCTTCCACTTTTTTCTTACCGCCTTTCTGCCTGTTTAGCTATTAGACTTAATTAACTCATCTAACTGGATTTTCAATGCTTTCAGGCTGTCAACCACATTCTCATAGTCCATTCGCTTCGGTCCTATGATTCCAATTGTCCCGTGCATTCCCTTTCCCAGTTCATAGGTTGCAGTGACTACACTGCAGTCCTTCATGGTCTGGATCGGCATCTCGTTTCCGATATATACCTGAACGCCGGTGTTATTGTCATCTGACATGCTGTCCCGCACCAGATTCATAAGCTGCTGCTTTTCCTCAAAGGTGGAAATCAGCTCGCTTGCCTTACTGGTATCTGCAAGCTCCGGATATTTAAAAATGTTTGTTGCTCCTGAAGTATATATTTCCATATCGTCTTCATCCACCTGGATCGTTGCCGCCACAGCATCCAGAACTGTTGCGACTACACTGGAATGGGTCCCTGCCTGCTCTTTCAGTCGGGCGATCATTCCAAGATTGATATCCTGAATGGGAACACCGTTTAAGTTGGTATTCAGAAGAAGATTCAATTTCAGGATCGTCTCGTCATCCATCTCCTCATCCAGATTAATGATCTGATTCCGGATAACGTTGTTATCGCTTACCACTACCGCCACCAGCTGAAGCTCATTCACTCTGGAAAGCTGAATAAATTTTATCTTGCTTCCACTGTACTGAGGAACGGAGATCATTGTTGCGTAGTTGGTATTGGAGGCCAGCACCTTGGCAACCTGCTTAAGTACCTTCTCCATCTTACCAGTCTTCTCGATCATGAGATCCCGGATTTCTTCTATCTCGGATTCCTTTTCCTTCATCAGCTCGTCAACATAAAGTCTGTAGCCTTTATCTGAGGGAATCCGGCCTGCCGAAGTATGGGGCTGTATGATATACCCCATCTCTGTCAGATCTGACATCTCATTGCGGATAGTCGCTGAACTGACATTGAGGTCTGCATATTTGGAAATGGTACGTGATCCCACCGGCTCTCCGGTTTCCATATAAGTCTTGATGATTGCTTTTAGTATTTTCTTTTTGCGCCCATCCAATTCCTGATCCACGAATCCATCTCCCTTCTGCCTTATCATTATCGTCTTAATAATGATATGCTTTCCTTTCGATTGTTAGCACTCAATAAGAAAGAGTGCTAACATCTATGTTCATAAGATAGCACCCTTGAATTGGTTTGTCAATATTATTCAACAAATTTTTTTATTTTTATATATGAAGCTTAATCCACATTCAGTTTTTCTCTCTTTATTTCTCCCCAGTTATTTTTTCTCTTTCGATAGGTAAATATTGCTGCCAGACGTACCCACACAAGGACGAAACGCAGAAATACGACCTCCACAAAGCACAGCAGCACTGCCTTCACCAGATCGCGAAATGTGATCTCCTCATTAAGGGTCTGATTTTTTGCAATAAACGCAGTCAAAGAGAGAATTGCTCCAAAAACCGCATAGATCAGGAAAAAAAGCACCATAAACGGAACATTCAACAATTCCAGATACCATGCCATGATTATGGAAAACACTCCCAGTCCTTCTATTAAAGGGGAGAGAAGTTCATAGAACAGAAAATATAAATAAGAACCAAAGCTGATCACTCCATATTTTATATTCGCGAAAATTTTCCTGTGCTTCCACATACTCTGGAGGAGACCAATGTGCCAGCGTCTTCTTTGTTTCACTAAATCTCCGAGTTTTTCCGGAACCTGACTCCAGCAGACTGCATCGGGTACATATCCGATACGATATGGAATCATATTGTTCCTGCAGAACACATGAAGCTTTACTACCAGCTCCATATCCTCTCCCATAGTCCCTGTATCATATCCTCCGCAGGCTATCACCATTTCTTTCTGAAAGAGCCCGAATGCCCCTGAAATGATAATGTTTCCGTTAAACTGGTCAAAAAAGATTCTCGACGCCAGAAAAGAACGGTCATATTCCAGAACCTGCATACTTGCCAGAAGATTTTTCGGCATACTGTATTTCGTTACCCTGCCATTTTTTATGGTAACACCATTTGAAGGACATACGGCGCCTCCAACTGCTATTACGTTACTGTTTTCAAGGATAGGATGTACAATCTGTCTCAGAGAATCCGACTGAAGCGCTGAGTCAGCGTCCATGCAGATAAAATAGGGATATTTCGATACGTTGATCCCCATATTCAATGCATCTGCTTTTCCCCCATTTCTCTTACGGACCAAAGTAATGGGCACTTTCTCTGCTATTGTTTTTCGTATATATTCTACAGGCTGACAGGGAAGCTGCATTCTCACCGGACGATTTAAATCCCACAGCCCGAATTCCTTTGTCAGAACCTCCGATGTCCCGTCGGAAGAACCATCGTCTACAATAATGATCTCATAGAGGGGATAATCCAGAGCCAGAAGAGATTGAACGGTCTGAACAACTGTTACTTCTTCATTGTAAGCAGGTATTATAATCGATACCGGAATAAAATAATCTCGGTCCAGACTGTTTTTCATCCGTTCTTTGCGGCGCTGGGTATATAACTTTACCGAACCTACAACAACAGAAGCAAATAAAAAGGTGGAATATCCAATCAAATAGATTACGAAAAAAAAGGAAATCCCAATATAAATCCATTTAATGGTATCTATCATGCCCAGTCCTCCTGTGTTCCTGTTCCTCCATACAAAACTCCATCATCTCTTTTGCAAAACGATCCTTTCCATCTAAGACATCTGACAGATCAGCTTCTTTTACGCCTAAATTCATAAGACTCTGTGCCGCATTATAGCGCACATACCAGTTTCCATTGCCAAGAGCTTTTTTCAGGTTATATATCGTGCTGTCTCCCGGATATGAGGCCAGAGCCGTAGCTGCAATTGCTGCATAATTCCAGCGTTCTCCTTTTTCTTCCAGAAAGGATAAAAAAAGCGGATATGCAGGTAAATAAGCATATTTCCCAAGATATCTGATCGCACTGTAATGTATCTCTTCATTCTGATTTTCATCCTGAAGCAGCTGGTACATTTTATCCTCATAGCCTCCTGTTTTGAACCGAATATAGTTGAGAATGGCAACCTGCATCTCCACCTTCCACTCTCCCCATATTGCCCAGAAACCGTCTATTAATTTACCATGATCTCCCTGAAAAGTAAGGAGTCCTTCTGTTAAAAGCTTCGGGTAATGAAAATACGGAGCTTCGTTCAGTCTTCGCATCCCATCGATCAGCAGTTTTTCATCTCCAATGCTATATAAAGTATGTAATGCATTTTCACGGCAATAAATATTTTTATTCCCAAGCATATTTAAAAGAAACTCTATGATCACTGTATTTTCCGGTATGTTTTTCACATGGCAATAGCTGAGCACATATGCCATATATGCTTTCTGCATATCTTCCTTACTTTGGTAATGAACACATAGCTGCAGCGCATATCTACGGTAAGTCTCAAAATATGTTTCGAGATTCTTTCCTTTTTCCATTTCTTCCGTAAGCACCTGCTCAAATGCCATTAAATGTTCCAAACGGCAAAGTTTTTTTATAAAATTATTCTGTTCTTTTTCCGTTAAAATATTTCCCTGTTCCAGGCGATGCAGCTGTTCCTCAAAGCTTCCCCTCATTTCTGAGCAGCGTTTCTTATACCATTTATCTTTCCGCTTTTTATCGAGCATGGACACGATATTATAACCAATGAGACTGACGCAGATCAGCATATAAATGTATATTATAAACTCGATTCCTCTCGGGTACATCGCTTCACCTCCCTGATACTCCCTGTTCTGCGATGTGATCGTTTCTGTCCTATTCGTTCCACAGCTCTTTCATCACATAATATGATTCTTTTAATCTTTCGTGATATGTCACCTTTTTCTTCCAGGGCTTCAGATTAATCTCCGCCATTGGAATACGTGTTTCCCCTGTTCCAACTCCGGCATAAATTCTGTCTATTTCCAGATTTTCCACTCCATAGTGCTCATAATAATCATCATGAATCTGCATATTAGACGGATCTGAGAAATTCAAAAGCTGCCATGGAATTTTCACCTCCACATAATCACCGCTGAAAATAAAATCAGCAAGAGAATTAAAATCCTCTGAATCCGGATTTGCATTGCCATAAAGGAGCCTGCCTGTTTCGTAAGTTTCCGCACTCGCTTTCCATTGCCCTGTCAAAAGAGGAGTTGCCGTTTGAAGAATCATCTGAATCTGTGTAAACACCGGTGTATGAAGATCCGGAACATTCACATAAGCATCTCTGTTTGTCGTTTCATGATGGAACATTGCACGGAGCACTTCATATCTCTTTTGTACCAGAACCCGGCTGTTTTCTTTTCCATCCAAGATCATCAGGAAATCACAGTCCCTCTCAAATTCTACTGCCGGATCCTCACAGGAATCGCTTCCTGATTTTGGAGTAATATCAAATGGAAGATACAGCGGAAACTGCCCTTCCTCAAAGCCCTTCTCATAGATCAGAAAATAAAGAAATTTTTCATCATATTTGACAGACAGGGAGCTTTTTTCATCCCTGAAAATCTCATCCTCTTTGCCCCATTCTGACAATTCTCCGTCTACATAACAAACGGATTTCTCTTTCCCCGGGTCAAAAGACAGCAGTCCAAAATATTGTTCATTTGTTTGATAATCGCTCCAGTAAGGTGTCTTTGTCAAATCCACCGCATGCATGGTATTCCAGGTTCTCTTAAACCATTCGTCCTGCCAGGTAAAGATGCAGCCGCCATTGCAGCCTGCCTCCATTATGTCTTTCCAGCATTTCACCAGGGCTTCTCCCTGTTCCCCTTCGGACATATGCCCCTGGTTTCTCTTTGTATTATAATCTCTGTGCGCCATTCCGCGCCCCGTGGAAACCCCAAATTCCGAAATCACCACAGGCATATTATGATGCCGCGTCAACATGCGAAGATAGGCGATATAAGTATTCGTATTTCCTTCTGAATCAAGAAACTCTTCTTTGTCATTACAGTTCAGCACCGTCTCAATGGGAATTCCCGGTCCGGTATCTGCCATTCCGTCTCTGCTGAATTCCTTATCATCAATTTCCACTTTGTGAATAATATAATTAAGATAATCCGGATAATATGGGTACACATGATAGGAAGCAAACTGACCGGAAAGCATATTTTCTGTTGTTTTGATATGTTCCACATCCACCTGGGCGCATTTCATAAAATATGCTGTAATATCTTCCGGATATAAAAACGGGTCTGTGGTAGGCCAGTTGGAAAACGCAAGCAGCCTTTGCTGTTTATATCGTGTGCTTTCATACTCTACCAGCTTATCCCCCACCTGAGCCAGCATGGATTCAAAAGGAGTTGCCTCTTCTGTTGCACTGACATAGACTCCCTGATAAGGCTCATTTTTCGGATACTTATGATCTGTATATGCCACTGTCAGATCTTCCCATTCCACGCCGACAATATACCCCAGCACCCACTGGGAAATATCTTTTCTGTACGAGCCAGATCCCACTCCTGTTCCTAAAGACAGCTTTTTCTTTCCGTGGATCAAATCCACAACTGTACGGCAGTCTTTGATCAATACGTCCATAAAGTCCGGATCATAGGCATCTCTGTGAGAATTCATCACATAATCGTTTACCCACACACCGTGGATCAAATATAATGGAGTTTCATTATTCCTGTTATACTCATAAAATGCATTATAAAAATCATCCTGTAAAATTGTGTATACACGGATGGTATTCGCTCCCATTTCCTGGATCTGACGAAACCAGCGAAGATATGTTTCCTTACTGATGGCATAATCTGTCGCCCAATGGCCCGGAATTCCGGCTCCCATATTTACTCCTTTTACCGTATACGGCTCCATTCCCTTTCCCGCGTCTACATATATTTCTGTTTCATCCGTAGTGGTAAACGTACTGATTTCGGCATGGGGATGGATGTCAACATACCATCCCCACCTATAAAAAGCAGAATCGCAGAGTATATAAATAAATATAAGTGTTATGACTGCAAAAATAAATTTTTTCACCGGCACAGCTCCTTCTTCAGCTTTTAGTGGTTAAATTTTTTAACCTTAGACTCATGGCAGTACTGTCTCAGAATTTCAATATGTTCATCCATCCATTCTCCTCTTTTATGGCAAAACTCTTTCATCTGATTTACCGCCTCTGTATAAGTATGGACATTTCTTGAAGGCGGGAGAAGTATATTATCCTGAAGCGCCTGATCCCAGACCTGATAATTTCTTTCAACAGAAGGTCCCAGCCACTCTGTCACCGAATCTATATAATTATCTATATACTGCTCATTTAACACTCCTTTCCTGAATTCCCGATACCTGTCAATCACTGTTTCGACAAAATCCTCATCCTTACAAATCATATAATACCAGGTAGAGTTCTGCGTCTTAAATTTCTGAAATGACGTTGCTTCTTCTATGTAATTATCACATGCGGAATTACAATCCCATACGCACATCTTATATTTGCCGCCGATGTCTTTATATAGATAGGTGGAAAAGTTTCCGGCATCATAATTGCCGGTAAACTCCGTAAAGATAAAAAAATCTGCCATAGATTTCATATCCATATCCTTCTCCCATGCATAGGGTCCGTTATCATAATCAAAAGAATATAAGCTTTTTTCAAATGCTGAAAAATCCTGTAAAATATATTCTCTTCGTTCCTCTGTCAAATATTTGGCACCGGGATATTCAATATTCAGTTTACGCAAATTTTTTAAGGTATATCTTGTAAATGTGTCAATATTTTTTACCGGATTGCTGCTTCCCCTGTCCATCCGAAGCACATAGGAAGTCTCCCTGCGTTCCTCATCCGGCTTAGTAAGCCCCAGTCTCCTTCCTCCATCTCCGCTTGAAATAGTTTCAGTAAGAACATAGAGCCCCTGGTAGTTTCCGTTTAAAAACACCTCACAGAACCGAACATTGGGCGCATATTCCATCATCTCTCCTGCAATATTGTACCACATATAGTTGCGGATCAGGGTTTTGTCCAGATAGGGACCATACAGCGCCCATTCGTCAAAGGAATCCATTCCCAGCAATGGCAGATCATTCTCTTTATCGTCCTTCACAGTTTTTACCAGATAACTTTTTTTATCAAAATAGCGGGAGCTGTTCCCCCGAATCCGGATTGAAATATCTGTTTTCTGAACAGGGGTATCCCCAATATGGTTATTTCCCGTCTTATTATCCACAACAGTCATAAATCCTTTCAGGCGGTCACTTCCATCGGCTGTTGTTGTATATACCGTATCCCCTTCCCCGACCAGGGGCGCTCCCGGAATATCCTCTCCTCCGGTATCTATCAGGATTAACGGCAAATGAGAGCAAAAAGTCTCCTCACCATGGCTTTTACAGGGGATATATCCCGGCTCTTCCAAATGCTGATGATACCTTTTGCTCTCTTTTTCTGTCATTTTCCCTGCAGCTGCCGCTATACCAAGAGCAAGCAGGCACACTGCAAGACCTGTTAATTTCTTTTTCATATTTCTACACAATCTCATCATTCTGAGCTACAAGATTTACATATTCTATCCCGCCCAGACGATAAAAAACATCTGTTGCAATTATTCCCTTTTTTTTCTTATTTTGAATTACCTTTCGAGACAGGGAATATATAAATTCCACACTGTTCTCTGTGGTATTTTTCACACGCAGATCTGCCTGCTGGTCAAATTCCTTAAAGACAACAGCCTCGATCTCCCTCTCCAGAGTCCTGCTTCCTCTGATGATCAAAAGCATCTTCCCATCGTCACGTATGCGGCCCAAGAATAAAAGCAGTATAAACGCGGCTGTACTTCCTACAGCTGCCGTTATATAATCTCCCACTCCGCAGGCAATTCCCACAATAATAGTCCAGAAAATATACGCCGTATCTCTCGCATCTTTGATTGCTGTACGAAATCGTACAATGGACAGGGCGCCGACCATTCCCAAAGACAGGGCAACATTATTTCCGATCACTGTCATAACCGATGCAGTTAAAACAGACAAAAGAATCAGTGTCACATTAAATTTCCTGCTGTAAGATGTTCCCTGATGAGAAAAGTAGTAAGAGATATAAATTATCACTCCAATTACCGTAGCCACGAAAATACGGACTACAATATCAAGTACTGTTAAACTGCCCGGATGTTCTATCATATTTAAAATTGCATTTTTCATATTCCTACCTCTATATCCAATTGGAACAGGTTATTCCTCGTCCACGGCTATATTTACTTATGGATATCTCACGACATCCTACAGAATCTAAAAGTCCTTTTATATAGCTCAGTAAAAAGCCGTTATATTTCACTTCCAAAACAACCCAGGATGGTTCAAACACCGGATAAAGACAGAGATTTTTTTCAAAAATATTATAATTGCTTTCCGTTCCGCGAATATTGCTGTCAAAGGTGATCCGCGTATCGTTTTCTTTACCGATAAATGCCATTCGGTTATATTCCACTATCCCTTTCGGTCTGTATAAACGACAGTTCATTATACCATAGCACTCTGCCGCAAATTCTTCTGAACGCTGAAGAAGCACCTGATAATCACCGCGGCATATAGATTCAGCCTCTTTTCTGCTTAACAGGAGAGAACGCTTTTTCTGCATTTCTCCCTGTTTCTGCTTCATTTCCAGCTTGGCGTATGTGTCTTTTGAGCCATAGCATCGGAGTCTGATCTTACGGCGGATTTCCAATCCCTCTTCTTTATCAAAATAGTCTCTGTCTCCCAAAGTATCAAAATATAAAGAACGGATCCTATATCCATTTGTTCCGTTATGCCTATCCTGTTCCAGTATCTGCGATATTTTATCAGAGAGACCTTTGGATTGTTCTAGGGTAATCAAAAACTTCTTTTCTACACGTAATACCTGATTCAAACCAGTTCTCCTCTCTTCAATACGCAAAAGTATAATATGAACCTCTTTCATTTTCAAGAGTATAATATGATTTTTTTTAAACAACTATTTTGCCGCGGCCTATAATTCATTAAGATTCTTCTTCAATTCCAGCATCTTATCCCTCAGCTCTGCCGCCTGCTCGAAGTTCAGATCTGCCGCAGCCACCCTCATCTGTTTCTCCACCTGGGCGATCAGTTTCGTAAGCTCTTTTTTGTTCATGGATTCCGGATCTTTTTCAAGCTGTGCTTCTGTTTTGGCAACAGCCTTGGTTACTGCGATAAGATCTCGAACTGCTTTCTTAATCGTAGTCGGCGTAATATTATGTTCTTTATTATATGCCTCCTGAATGGCTCGTCTTCGCTCCGTCTCGCTGATAGCCTTTCTCATGGAATCTGTCATATTGTCCGCATACATGATCACATGACCCTCGCTGTTTCTGGCAGCTCGTCCGATGGTCTGGATCAGAGAGGTCTCGGAACGGAGAAAGCCCTCCTTATCTGCATCCAGAATTGCCACCAGTGTAATTTCCGGAATGTCAAGACCTTCTCGAAGAAGGTTGATTCCCACAAGCACATCGAAAACATCCAGACGCATATCACGGATGATCTGGGCTCGTTCCAGAGTATCCACATCGGAATGAAGATAGCGGACACGGATTCCCAGTTCTTTCATATATTCTGTCAGATCCTCTGCCATTCGTTTGGTAAGGGTTGTGATAAGCACCTTATTTTTCTTTTCTGTTTCCCTGTTGACTTCTCCGATCAGATCGTCAATCTGCCCTTCTACAGGACGCACTTCCACTTTGGGGTCAAGGAGCCCTGTGGGACGAATAATCTGCTCTGCTCTGAGAAGCTCATGTTCATATTCATAATCTCCCGGTGTAGCGGACACAAACAGAACCTGATCCAGCTTGTCTTCAAATTCCCCAAAACTTAACGGCCGGTTATCTTTGGCTGAAGGAAGACGGAATCCATAATCCACCAGGGTTGTCTTTCTGCTCTGATCTCCGGCATACATTCCGCCTACCTGGGGCACTGTTTTGTGTGACTCATCTATAATAAGGAGAAAATCGTCTCCAAAGTAATCCATCAGTGTTTTCGGAGGTTCTCCCGGTTTCTGGTTGGTCAGGTGACGGGAATAATTCTCAATACCGCTGCAAAAACCTGTCTCTCTCAGCATCTCTATGTCAAAATTTGTTCTCTCCGCTATTCTCTGGGCTTCCAAAAGCTTGTCCTCGCTTTTGAACCATTCTACCCGCTCTTCCAGTTCTTTCTCAATGTCCACACAGGCCCGGTTGATGGTTTCCTGAGGAACTACATAATGAGATGCCGGAAAAATGGCTATATGCTCCATTTCCCGACGCACCTGTCCCGTCAACACATCGATTTCTGTGATGCGGTCAATCTCATCCCCGAAAAATTCCACCCTGTAAGCATATTCCGACGCCATAGCAGGGAATATTTCCAGCACATCCCCTCTTACCCGGAAGGTACTTCTGTGAAAATCCACATCACTTCTGGTATACTGAATGCTCACAAGCTGCCGGAGCACCTCATCACGGTCCTTCTCCATTCCCGGACGCAGGGAAACCATCATCTTCTCAAAGTTCTCCGGTTCACCAAGACCGTAGATACAGGAAACGGAAGAGACAATGATCACATCCTTCCGCTCGATCAGGGCCGCAGTTGCAGACAATCTGAGCTTATCAATCTCTTCGTTTACAGATGAATCCTTTGCAATGTAAGTATCCGAGGACGGTACGTAAGCCTCAGGCTGGTAATAATCGTAATAAGAGACGAAATACTCCACCGCATTCTCCGGGAAAAATTCTTTAAACTCTCCATATAACTGAGCAGCAAGAGTCTTGTTGTGAGCCAATATCAGCGTCGGCTTATTCAGCGCCTGAATCACATTGGCCATGGTAAAAGTCTTACCTGAACCCGTAACCCCCAGAAGAGTCTGAAACTGGTTTCCTTCTTTGAACCCCTGTACAAGCTGCTCGATAGCCTGGGGCTGATCGCCGGTAGGGGCAAATTCTGATACTAATTTAAAATGATCCATAAGTTTTCCTTTTTCCTTCTTTGTAAACAGTCTACAGTTCATTCATATTTGTTATACTGATTATATGCTATCATAATTAGTTGTATAAATCAACAATTACCCGAACATACTTTCTTATTCTTCTGTCTTTCCATAGTTTCCATCGGACATCTGCATAATGCAAAAATCTTCCGCAGAATACCGGATGTTCCGGATTCTGCGGAAGATTTTTTATAAGCCCTATTCTGTTTATTCTTCTCCGTCTGTAAATTCGATGGGATCTGTCTCATAGATGAATTTTACATTTCCATCCATGCCGCTCTTTTTGTCGGTAAAGGTTGTATACTGGGCATCTGCTGAGCTGATTGCCTCAAAGCGGTCAAGAAGATCGCGGAATTTCTCATTTAAGGTATCGTTCAGCTTCTGGATTCCCTCTTCGTGGAATTCCTCCTGTCCGTCCTTAAGCTCAACTGCTCCGTCTTTTAATTCCTTGATGCCGTCCTTCAACTGCACACTGCCGTCTGAAAGCTTTGATGTTCCTTCAGAAAGCTCTTTTGTTCCGGATACAAGACTTGAAGTACCGCTCTTTAATTCAGATGCTCCCTGTGCCAGTGTTCCTGTACCTTCTGCCAGTTCTGAAGCTCCGCCTGTCAGCTCGCCGCTTCTGGAAGAAAGCTGGCTTGCACCGCTTTCCAGAGCCCCTGTATTGGCAGCCAGCGTACCTACGCCGCTCTGAAGCTGTCCTGTGGCTTCACTGATCTGGGAAAGGCCGGATGTCACACTGCTCTTAGCATCCTGGAGCTTCTTCGCTCCATCCAGAAGAGCCTGCGCATTTTTATTATTTTCTCCCTGAAGAGCCGCAAGTCCTGCTGTGATGGTTTTTCCTGATTCAGCCAGCTTATTGGCTCCCTGAACCATCTTATCTGTATCTGCCTGTGCCAGCTTGCTGTATCCGTCCTGTAAGGTCTGGTTCGCACTTTCAAGCTGTGCTGCTCCCTGTGTAAGAGCTCCGATTCCTTCCAGTCCGCCTGCGTTCTGGGAAAGACCGGACAGTACGCCGGAAATCGTCGTCATACTGTCAGAGGCTGTTCCCATATCTGCTGAAAGCTGTCCGCCTGCGCTTGCTGCCGCAGAAGATGCCGCCCCCGCCTGACTGTAAAGAGAAGCTGCAACTGCTGCCAGACCGCTTGTATCAACACTGCTTTCTCCATCCTCTGAAGCCGGTACAGAAGCGATCCATGCCTCAATCTGCGCTGCTGCAGACTGCATGGCAGCCGCATCTGCTCCAAGGGCTGACGCCATAGTCTGTCCCTGTACTGCAGCGTCTCCCATAGCTGCCGCTGCACTTGCTCCGGCCTGGGTAACCTGCTCTGTTGCTGTTCCCACACTTTCCGCTAAGCTTCCAAGCTTACCGGCCGCCTCCTGGATTCCTGCAACCTCTGTACTGATTCCCGGAACGATCTGACCCACACCGCCGATCAGCTCCTGGATCCCGCCTGCATACTGTCCTACGCCGCCTGCCAGTGTATTTACACCGCTTACATATTCCGAGATTCCTGCTGCGAGAGTTGACGCTCCATTTACATAATTTTTCAGTCCGCCGGCAAGGGCATCGCCCCCTGCCACATAAGCTTCCACGCCTTTTTTCAGAGTATTCATACCCTGGGCATACTCACCCATTTTTCCATCCAGGGTGCTGACACCGCCTGTAAACTGTTTCACACCTGAGGAAAGTGCATCTGCTCCCGATGTATATGCGCTGACACCGCTGCTTAATTTCTCTGCGCCTTTATTCAGCTCCTGTGCGCCGCTGTTCAGCTTTTCAGCTCCCTCATCAAGCTGGGAAGCTCCCTTATCAAGCTCAGACACTCCGGAGCAAAGAGTTGCGATTCCATCGTAAAACTCCTGATATTTCTCATTCAGAGTCTCTGTTCCGTCAGAAAGCTCTTTTGTTCCGTCCACCAGCTTTAAGGATGCTTCGTTGAGATCCTCTAAAGCCTCTTTCAGATCATCCAGGCCGCTTACCTCTCCCAGATCAAGATTTTCAAACATATCTGTCACTGCCATGGTAAATACGGGATCCATTTCGCATTCCGTCACATCGGCTTCCAGTGTAAAGCCTTCCGGAATTGTAATTTCTTTGGCAATGTCTTCCGGCATATCAAGACTTTCTTTTAAGCCGGGCATTGCAATTCCCGCAACCATCTCTCTGTTTCCGTCGGAAACGACCTTTCCGTTGTCGATGGTTACATTTGTAAATTTATCTGCCGGAAGGAACATTCCGGATACCATGACAAAGGGTGAATAAATCTCCGTTTTTTTGCCATTGATGGTTTTTACTGTCTTTGCATTGTTTGTATAAGATACGACCATTTTCAGGTGTCCGCTCTTGCCTGCAAGCTCCTGAGGTGTGATTTCCCCTCCGTCCAGGTAGTACTTGATATCCATCTTCACCGGAAGATCTTTTCCTGAGGTTCCCTGATAATAAATATCGGCTCCCTCTGTATTCCAGGTAAGGTCTTTTCCATTCTGGGTAAAGGTCTCATCTCCCTTGATGTTCTTAATGTTTTCCAGATCTGAAGCATCCTGAAGCTGCTCTGAGGAAGCTCCTGAATTTTTCAACCAGTCAGAGACTGTCACATCCTTTACCTCTCCGTCTGCAGTTGTATTTACATAAACAGTTTCTTCTTTATATACTTCGTCCCCTGCTGCCAGAACCGGGTATGCGCTTAAAACTGCCGTCATTCCTGCTGCAAGTGCTGTGATTGCTTTCTTTCTGTTTCGATTCATAACTCAACGCTCCTTTTCTACTTATTTTTTTTCCGAAAACCACAAGAGGTTCTGCAAATGATCGGGTCAAAAATCATGAACATTGCCGGAAGTACCAGCAGAACTACCAGCGTACTGATCACAGCTCCCCGGGAAAGGAGATTTGTAATACCGCTGATCATATCTACCTTTGAGTACAGACCGACGCCAAAGGTTGCTGCAAAGAAGCTGCATCCGCTGATGATGATTGATTTCATGGAGGTGCGATGTGCAATGGAGATGGCTTCTTTCTTTGATTTTCCAAGACCTCTTTCTTTCTGGTATCTGCTTGTCATAAGGATCGCGTAATCCACTGTGGCGCCAAGCTGAATCGTTCCGATTACAACACCGGCTACAAAGACAAGGGTCGTTCCCTGATAATAAGGAATCGCCATATTCACGCAGATGGCAAATTCAATAACTGCCACCAGAATGATCGGCAGGGAAATCGATTTAAACACTATCATAATAATGATAAAAATAGCTGCTACGGAAATGATATTTACATTTCTGAAATCCACATCTGTGACATCGGCAAGGTCTTTTGTCAGAGGCGCTTCTCCGATCACCATGGAATCCGGACTGTATTTCTTTACGATTTTCTGGATTTCCGAAATCTGATCGTTTACCTCGTCTGTTGCAGTTTCATATTTGGAGCAGATAAACTGCAGCTCGTATTTATCGCTTCTTAGCATCTTTTTGACATCCTTAGGGATCATGGAATCCGGTAAAGCCGGACCTACAAAGGAATCCATTCCCAATGCCCAGCGGACTCCGTCAACCTTCTTCAGTTCCTCCAGCATCTCGCTTTTTTCCTTTGCTTCCAGACCGTTTTCCAGAAGAACCATATGTATATTACTCATGTCAAAGGTATCTTTTAATTTTGCATTTGCCACGTTGCTGTCCAGGTCAGCCGGAAGAGATTTATCAATGTTGTAATAAACTTCTGTATGATTGTTTCCGTAAATTGCCGGATATAAAAGTACAAGGAAGAGTACCAGCCAAACTTTATAATGCTTTGTGATAAACGCAGATGCTTTTGAGAAATCCGGAAGCAGCGCTTTATGTTTTGTTTTTTCAATCGCCTTATCAAAGATCAGGATCATGGACGGAAGAAGTGTTACACAGCAGAGTACGCCGATGACAACGCCCTTTGCCATAACAATTCCCATATCTTTTCCAAGGGTGAAGCTCATAAAGCACAGGGCGATAAATCCTGCAACAGTGGTGACGGAGCTTCCGACTACTGATTTAAAGGTATTGGATATGGCGTGTGCCATGGCCCGTTCTTTTTCTCCCGGAAATCTTCCTTTATTTTCCTCGTAGCAGTTTACCAGGAAAATCGAATAATCCATGGTAACACCAAGCTGAAGTACAGCAGTCAGGGCCTTTGTAATATATGAAATTTCACCCAGGAAAACATTGCTTCCCAGATTGTAAAGGACTGCCATTCCTATACTTAAAAGGAAAAGTACCGGAACCACAAGAGAATCCATAGCCAGAATCAGAACCACCAGGGAAAGACCTGCGGCAATTACAACATATGCCGGCATTTCTTTGATGGCAAGACTTTTGATATCTGTAATAATTCCTGTCATACCACTGAGGAAACAGCGGTTCGCCGTGATTTTACGAAGTTCTGTGAGAGCCTCCATCGATTCGTCGGAAGAGGTTGTGTTATCAAACAGAGCGATCATCATTGTGGCGTCACCTTTGAAGAAGGCCTCCCTCAGGTCCTTTGGAAGCATTTCCACAGGTACGCTCAGATCCATAATGTCGTCATACCAGAGAACATCTTTCACATGGTCTACAGCTTCAATTTCGTCCTTCAATGCAGCTGCATCCTTTAGTTCCATATCTTCCACTACAACCATGGAAAAGGCTCCCATACCAAATTCATCTACAAGGATATCCTGGCCCTTTACAGTTTCCAGATTATCCGGCAGATAACTCAAGATGTCGTAGTTGATCCTGGTTGCCGCCATTCCCATACAGGAGGGAATGATCAGCAGCAGTCCGATAAAAAGGATCAGCTTCTTATGCTTTGCAATCCATTTTCCTGTCTTAATCATAATTTTCCCATCTTTCTTTTTTCTTTTATTAATGACTGTTAGTCATTTATATTGTATGGAGAGTTATACATCAAAAATGACTATTAGTCAATCTCTTTTCGTCATTTCACAAAAAATTAACATATTGACTTATAGTCAGTTTTATAT
>DXXQ01000133.1 GCA_019416265.1 Clostridiales bacterium
ATCCGTACACCATCTAAAAGTACCATTCATTCTTGGGGTAGGAAATCCTTTTCCAATTACATTTGCCCAAAACGAATTATTTGCAGGAGGCGTTACCATACATGATTTTATAGGCAAGCCATCACGCACTGCAGCCTCCCCGAGCATCCGATTCATTTTTTCCAGATATATTTTTATAAGCGGATTTTCAATCAGAGTATCGGATGAAACAATATAAACATTTTTAATACGTTCAGTTTCTGTTAATCCCTGTAACATTTTGTATACTAACTCAACTACCGTTGTTGAATCCTTTCCACCGCTATATCCTATAACCCAAGGACGATTATCAGACAGATAAACATATTTAATTTCTTCAATTAATTCCTCTAATGTATTTTCATTAAAATAGCTGTTAATCATCGTTTCCACCTCTATGTTGTGCCACTTCACTTACCAGTCGTAGGCTCAATTCTTTTTCATATTCGTCCATCTTCTCTAAGACTTCCACAATTTTTCTTTCATAACTGTTTTTTTTCGGCAAATTATATTTTCGGCCGATCAACTCATCTAACGAAATATTATACAAATCAGCTGCACCTTTAAGAAATTCTAAATCAGGTGCTGTTGCATTTCTTTCTATATTACTTACAACCTGCTGTGATAAATTCAATGCTTCAGCAAGCTGTTTTTGAGTATATTTATATTTTTTTCTTAATTCAGCTAATCTGGTTCCTATCTGCATAAAAGTGACCACCCTTTCAGGAGAAGATTATACAACAAAAAATTGTATTATTAAAGCTAATTAACAATATATTTGTATATTATAGTAAATACAAATATATCGTTAGTTTGTGGGAATGTAAAGAAAGAAGATACAATGATTTATTGTAAAAATTACCATTGCCAACTAGATAAAAACAATGAAAACTGAAAGAATTCTAGATACTGTATTTCTTGTGTTGCAACACAACAAGAGTTTTATAAAGACAACTTATTCTTAGGTGAAATGCAGCGAAATATCTTCTACAGTGCTCCTTCGTTGTTGGGACATACGGAAGAAGTCAACAACAGATATTATACCTATGACGTTACTAACCTTAAAGAGAAAGCCGAAATTGTTTCTAAAATAAATGAAAAGACTAGGAAAGCTATATAAAAAGTACTCAGAAAGTACTCAGAAGTACTCAAAAAAATAAGAGCTTCCATTTAAGGAAACCCTTGATTTTACCGGATTTAATCGGGGCAACAGGATTTGAACCTGCGACCTCACGGCCCCCAGCCGTGCGCGCTACCAAGCTACGCCATGCCCCGTGACAAAAGCTATTATAACAAGAATTGTTTTAAAATTCAACTATTATTTTGCAATTTATGAAATTTTTTTTATTTCCGTTGCAGCAATGGAACAACCGCATTGCAGGGAGACAGTTTCTGTATTCTGTATAACAGACCGGTTCCCTGTGGCGGTTGTTCCGTTTTTGACCATAATATGTCTGTTCCCTGGGATTTGGTATTTCCCGGGATCAGCTTAATTTATGGATAAAAAGTCCGCTGCGAAGCTTAGGTTCAAACCAGGTGGATTTCGGAGGCATCAGTTTATGCTCGTCTGCGATCTCCATCAGATCTTCCATAGAAGTTGGATACATGACAAAGGCTGCTCCTCCGGTCTCGTCGGCCATTTTGGCAAGCTCTGCAGCCTTGTGATTTCCGCCGACAAACTGTATACGGTCATCTGTACGGGGATCTGTGATCTTGAGAATGGGAGCCAGTACCTTATCCTGAAGAATGGAAACGTCAAGCTGGCCAACGGAATCTTTTTTTTCATAAACGTCCGGCCATGCCTTCAGATGATACCAGTCGCCTTCCACATAGAGTCCCATACAATGCTTTTCTACAGGCTTGCAGGGAAATCCCGGCATCAGCATTAGCTCAAAATTGAATTTCAGCGCGCCGAGGAAGGCTTTCACCGTCATACCGTGAAGATCCTTTATTACCCGGTTATAGGGAAGGATCACAAGCTCTTCATAAGGAAAGACTACGGAAAGGAAAAAATTAAATTCTTCCCTGCCTGTATATCCGGGGTGTTCCTCCCGACGCTTCAAACCTACTTTGACAGCAGAGGCTGCGCGGTGATGTCCGTCTGCTATGTATATAGAAGAAATTTCTCGAAACTCCTCTCCGATCCTTTGGATAACGTCCGCGTCATCGATCACCCAGGCCCTGTGGCCTACCTCGTCTTCAGCAGTAAAATCATAAACAGGCTGATGGTCTGCCTTCCACTGTGCCATCAGTGCAGTAAGACTTTCCGGATATCTGCATGCGAGGAAAATCGGCCCTGTGTTTGCATCGCAGGTATCTACATGACGGATCCGATCCTGTTCCTTATCCTCTCTTGTAAGCTCATGCTTTTTAACAGTTCCGTTAATATAGTCGTCGATGGAGCTGCAGCCAACAAGACCTGTCTGGGTTTTCCCCCTTCTTGTAAGTTCATAAATATAGTAGCAGGGAGTTTCATCCTGAATAAGGATGCCGTCCTGCTCCATGTTATCCAGATTTTCTTTTGCCTTCTGGTATACTCTGCTGTCGTACAGATCGATATCTTTTTCCAGATCCATCTCTGCCCGGTCTACATGCAAAAAAGATTTCGGATTTTTTTCTCCGATGAGACGCGCCTCTTCCCTGCCCACTACATCATAGGGAAGGGCAGCTACTGCGGCCGCCTCCCCGGCTGTGGGACGAAGCGCCCGAAACGCCTGAAAAATAGCCATGGATTCTCCTCCTTTATGTCGTTGCAATATTACTATTTTACCACATTTTTCAATGGTTTTCAACGTCACTAAATATTTTTTGAAAAACCTAAAAATTTTTGTATTTTTCTATTGCAAAATATCAGATTTGTGGTATGATAAATCTAGAAACAAAAAATGATAAGTGATTCAAAAACATTTTTAAGGGAGGGTTTTTACATGACAGAAGGATTAAAATGGGAAGTAAACCAGGTCCCGAAATCCGATGACAAATATCTGGACCTCATGTCCGAAGAGAACGTAAAAAAAGCCAATGAATTTCATAAAAGTTTCCCGCAGTACAGCGTGACACCTCTTCAGAAGCTGTCAGCTCTTGCCAGCTATCTGGGAGTAAAAAACATCTACTGCAAAGATGAATCTTACCGTTTCGGATTAAACGCCTTTAAGGTTCTTGGAGGCTCCTATGCAATGGGAAGATACATCGCTCAGGAACTTGACCGTGACATCAGCGAGCTTCCTTACAGCGTACTCTCCTCTGATAAATTAAGAGAAGAATTCGGCCAGGCTACTTTCTTTACAGCAACCGACG
Organism: Clostridiales bacterium; assembly: GCA_019416265.1. Taxonomy (GTDB): domain Bacteria; phylum Bacillota; class Clostridia; order Lachnospirales; family Lachnospiraceae; genus Blautia_A. The sequence goes on from DXXQ01000133.1 coordinate 3,316, forward strand.
GAAACCACGGACGCGGCGTTGCGTGGGCAGCAAACCGTCTCGGCCAGAAGGCAGTTGTAAGAATGCCGAAGGGAACGACAAAAACCCGTTTCGATAACATTGCCAAGGAAGGCGCAACCGTTACCATTGAGGAATGTAACTATGATGACTGCGTAAGAATGGCTGCTGCAGAAGCTGCGAAAACAGAACACGGCATCATCGTTCAGGACACTGCATGGGAAGGCTACGAAGAGATTCCGGCATGGATCATGCAGGGCTACGGCACACTGGTGCGGGAAGCTGACGAGCAGTTAAAGGCTGACGGCATCGAACGTCCGACTCATGTATTTGTTCAGGCAGGTGTTGGATCTCTTGCAGGCGCAGTTGTAGGCTACTTTGCTCATAAGTATAAAGACAACCCGCCGGTTATGGCAGTATGTGAAGCAAGCGCAGCTGACTGTCTCTACCGCTCTGCTGTAGAGAAAACAGGAAATCTTGTAAATGTAACAGGAGATCTCGAGACGATCATGGCAGGTCTTGCCTGTGGCGAAGGAAACACCATTGGCTGGGACATTCTCAAAAACCATGTGACAGTTTTTGCTTCCTGTCCTGACTGGATGAGCGCTAAGGCCACAAGAATCTACGCCAATCCGCTGGAAAACGATCCTCATATCGTTTCCGGTGAATCCGGTTCCGTACCTCTTGGCTTCGCTTTCACTGCTCTTCACGATGCAGATGCAAAAGATTTAAAAGAAGCCCTGAAGCTGGATGAAAACTCCACCATCCTGGTGATCTCCACAGAGGGAGACACTGATCCGGTGCGCTATCGCGAAATCGTATGGGACGGCCTGTATGGCACAGACGAATCTTTAAGTAAATAACACTATTAAC
>DXXQ01000134.1 GCA_019416265.1 Clostridiales bacterium
CCATTTCAAGGGCAAGGATCATCAGAATCTGGGCACAGTAGTACCCCTGTGACGACAATTCCAACATTCTGTCAAATAAGTCCATGTACGCCTCCTTTTTTCAAAACAGCAAGAAAATAACCGCATTTCCCTTTTCCGTACTCCCTGAACAGCTCCGCACAGGTTTCGTCTGCCTTTCCATTCCACAGGCTTTCCAGGAAAAATTCTCTCCAAAGAGGAGTTTCATCCTCCCAGCAGCAGACTGAAAATCCTGCCTGCATAAATTCCAGGAGCCAGCGTTTCTTTGTAAGAGGTCCTCCCAAAGAAAGTGCCGGCGCTTCTTCTTTCTGAAAATATACGTCGGAGACAAGAAAGACACCCCCCGGTCTTAACACCCGATACCCTTCCTTCAGAGCTGCGGCGCCGTCTCCGCATCCGGAAAGACTGCACTCTGCAAGGCAGACATCAAAGGAGGAGGCATCGTATTCCAGCCTTCTCATATCCATCTCTATTACCACCTCAGAGTTTTCCGGACAAACAAGGTCGATTCCCCGGGCATCCCAGCCTTTGTTTCGCAGAAACTCTGTGCTCTCTCCTTTTCCGGCCCCCAGATCAAGAAGCTTTCTTCCTTTTTCTCTGCTATCCATTCCACCCAGGGCAAGGAGTCTTTCCGTCAGGGAAATTCCCCCGGGATGGGCATCTATCATGGTTTTTCTCTCATCTGTCATTTATCCTCCAGACTGCGCTCCACAGTCAGTACCTTTCCCAGGGCAAGGTCTTCCGGCACATAGATAAAACCGCATTTCGGACATACCGGAAGCTCTACAGGAAAGGCATTTCCCAGATACCCGAAGGAAGCCCTGCCCTTAACAAGGGGAACCTTACACTTGAAGCAGGTCAGCTTTCCCATGGGGTCTACGGTATAATACTTTTTTTCCGCCATCTGTCCCTCCTATTCTACCGTCATCCTGTGGCTGTAAACGCCAAGAACAAGATAACCGGATTCTTCCTTTCGAAATTTCACCCAGAAGGTGACATTTCCCATTCTGTGACAGGTGATCAGCAGATCTGCCTCTTCGTCATATACTGCGTTTCCTGTCTCCTCATATGCCTTCAATACTGCTTCAACATCTGTTTTCAAAATCATCCGCTCTTCCATGAGAGCCGGTACGTCCTGCCCGTAGGAAACAGGAAATTCTTCCTTCATCTCTACTTCTTCCTTCCAGATTTCTTTTCGCAATTTCAATGCCAGATTCAGCCTGTTCCATCTTCGCTTGGAAAGATCCGGTACTTCCTTTGGCCGGATTCCGTAGGCAAGCTCCAGAATATGGCAGGTATCTGCCCCTTCCCTGAGAAGCTGATCCCTGCATGCCATACAGTAGGTCAGGATTCTTTCCTGTGCCATTCCCGCCGCAAATTGGGCTTTCTTACGGGAAACCTCTTTGTTTGCATATTTCATCAGGCCGCCGAAACCACAGCAGGGAGCCTGATCCCGATTTAACTCCATTTCTTCTGTCTCGTATCCCAAGGCTCTGACAAAGGCGCGGATCTGCTCCTGGGTTTCCTGATCTCCTCTTGCTCCGCAGGCATCCAGGATCACTGCCTTCCCCGGATTTTCCAGAGGGCTGATGCCCTGTTCCAGAAGGATTTTCCAGATTCCCACAGTTTTTATGCCCAAATGTTCCTCGAAGGTCTTTTTGCAGGTAGGACAGGCACAGATCACCTCCGGTCTTCCAAGCTTCTGCCAGTGTTTCAGAAACTGCTCCATTGCCTCCTGCAGCAGGTCCTCTCTGGCAGCCCAGGAGGAAATCGCACCGCAGCAGCCAAGCATCAGGGCGACTCCTCCCTCCAGCCTTTTGCACAGATCCAGGTAGGCTTTTTCAACTGTTTCCGGGGAAACTGCCGTCGCCTGACACCCCGGGAAAAAGAGATAACTGCTCCTGTCATATCCCGGCTGCTGCCGTACCAGAAATCCCTCCCCGTTTGAAAACTCCTGGTCAAGAAGGGCAAATTCATGGGTGGAAGGAGGCATTTTTTTCGTTTCTACCATTGTGTGGCGGGCAATCCGGCAGACATCCGGATAGTCGAATCCGTTGGGACAGGCTTCCTTACACTGTCCGCAGAGATCGCAGCTGTTGATCATTCCGTTTGCTGTATGATTTCCCATAACAATCGACAGGTTGTTATAAATCTCACGAATTGCACTTTGAGGATTCTTTTTGAAATGCTGCAAATAGACACAGTTTTTCACACATTCCAGACACTGACACTGAATGCATCTGGAGGCCTCCTCAATGGCAGTCTCTCTTGAAATATTTTCCCAGGAAATCCGGGTTTTTGAACCGGTCGCTCCATCCATGGTTACATACAGGCGGCTTTCATATACTTCTTCTACAGGAATATCCTCCTCTGACAAAACGCCCTGCATAAAATGGTCTGCCCGAAGGGATAGGCGTTTCGCCCCTGCAAGAATCCATTCTGCCTCCCGAAACTCCTTCCCTGTGAAAATATTGTCTCCGGTTTTTTCTTTTATTTCCAGTCCGCCAATCCCCGGCGTCACGCAGACAGCTTCTGCTTCTGCCGCTGCTCTTTCCAGCGTCTCCCTATTAAAAGTCTCTGTCTGTTTCCTCTCGATTCTCAGTCCTGTAAATGCAGTGAGATCTGCCTTTGCTTCCTCCTCGGTAAGCTTCCATTCCATTAGTATTTCCAAAAAACCTTCCCTGGAGGTATACCAAAGGACATCGTACCCTCTCCTGCCCAGCTCCCAGCAGCAGGCAGCCGCATACAGGCCGTCTCCCAGCACCGCTGTTTTTTTCTTTTTGTTGGGTGTCATAAAGCGGTTCATAGCTCCGCTTCCCCCATACAGGGCGCAGGCCTTTATAAGAGCCGGAAGCTGCAGGGGATCTCCCAGTTTTCCAAGGGTACATTTCTGTCTGCATCCTCCGCTGCAGTTCCCAGCCAGGAGGTGGAGAAAAGGAGTTACCATTCGGATGGTTCCCGCTGCCTTTGAGAAATTTCCTTTTGCAAGGTAATCGCAGACGAGACGCATATCCACATGAAGAGGACAGGCAGCTTTGCATGAAGGCGCCTCTCCCCTTGTACAGACAGCCTCTCTCTCATGAAGCTCATCCTGTCCGAAAGCCTGTTTCATCAGATAATGCTTCCCGATAAATCCATGTTCTTTTTTTTCCATATCCTGCTCTCCATTATCTTTTTTGAGAATAATCATCTGGAAAAGAAAAGGGCAAAACAATGTTTGCCCTCTTCCTGCTTTCTCTTATAATGCGTCGATTGCCGCTTTTACAACCTCCGGTCTTGCCGGAATCTTTGTAATACGTGCTCCTGTCGCATTGTAAATAGCATTCAGGATTGCCGGATGCGGAGCTGCAAGAGGTCCCTCGCCGCAGCCTGCTGCGCCGTATGGTCCAAGTGGACGCGGATGATTCTCCTGATATACCAGTTCAATATCATCCGGAACATCCTTCGGATACGGGATACCGCATTTCTGCAGGGTTGTATGTTTCTTAATATCCTCGAAGTCTTCGGAAAGTGCAAGTCCGATACCCTGTGCAATAGCGCCCATTACCTGACCGTCAACAACAATCTTGTTGATGATTGTACCGAAATCGGATACCATTGTAAATTTCACTACCTTAACCTTGCCTGTAGCCATCTCTACCCGTACAACCGGGAGGCTGATACAGTACATATAAACAGAGAACGGATTTCCCTGTGCAGTTTCAAGGTCACAGTCTGTGCAGGCGGTTGCCACCCATTTGCCTTCATATTTCAGAGGAAGCTTCTCTTCTACCATTTCCTGATAGGTACGGTAGGTTCCGTCTTCTTTTCTCATGGCATTTACAAGCATTTCCGCAGCAACTCTAGTCGCGTTTCCGGACATGACATTGGAACGGGAGCCGCCTGCCGGGCCGGAGTTCGGAGTAAGGCCTGTATCGTTCATCACAAGCTTGATCTGATCCGGTGTAAAGCCAGCCTGACGAAGGGTTTCATGGGCATGGGTAAGGGTTCCGATATCTGCTCCCTGTCCATGGTCTTCCCAGGAATTATAAATCGTAACTGTTCCGTCAGCATTGAGCTCTGCCCATGCTTCCGAGGAGTCTACGCCGTCAAGACCACAGCCGTAAATACCAAGAGATACGCCGACGCCGTATTTATATCTGCCGTCCTCGCTCTGTTCTGCATTTAATTTTTCTACATATTCCTGATTCTTGTGATAGTACGGACGCGCCAGATCAAACAGGTCTTCCAGACAGTATACATCCGGTTTACATCCGTTCGGTGTGGTAGAGCCTTCTGACTCTTTGTAGCAGTTCATGGCACGGAATTCAAAGGGGTCGATTCCCATTTTCGCTGCCATGACATCCATTGCAATATCGCCGCCCATGAAGGACTGCGGAGCGCCGTATCCGCGGAATGCCGCGCCGTATGCATGGTTGGTACATACTGTCTGGGATTTGTTGCGGATATTCGGGATATCCACCCCTGCTCCCACAAACTGGCTGAGACGCATGGTGAGAAGATCGCCAAACTCTGAATACGGGCCATGATCGATATAGTTGTCGCCTTCCAGGGCGAGAATCTTACCCTTCTCATCTGCTGCAAGCTTAATGTGCATGAAGCCCGGACTTCTCTTTCCTGTATAGGTGATCATCTGATACATATCGAAGTTCAGGGCTACCGGACGTTTCGTCACAAGAGCCGCAACACCGATCAGCGCCTCGATGGTCGGAGAGAATTTATATCCAAAGGTTCCGCCGCAGTGAAGCTGAACAAGACGAAGCTTCTCAGGCTCAATGCCGATACCTGCACAGATCATTGCATGGTGCAGATGGATTCCGATGGATTTGGAATGTATGGTCAGACGGTCTTCGTCGTCGAAATATGCATAGGCAACATCCGGCTCAATTGGAAGATGAGGCTGACGGGAACAGTAGGAATCAATTTCAACTACATTTGGAGCGCTTTCCATAATAGGAGCCGTATCTTCGCCCTTGATACAGTTTGTCTCATAATATACGTTCGGTGTTCCCGGATGGATTTCAATTGCGTCCGGCGCCATAGCTTCCGGCGCTGACATATATGCAGGAAGCACTTCCAGGTCTACCTTCACTTCTTTTGCCGCTGCTTTTGCATGGGCAACAGTGTCTGCACATACCATAGCGATGGCATCGCCGAACTGGAATACCTTTTCATCGCAGAGGATCGGACGGTCCCATCCGTCGCCCTTGTTGTTCGGGAAGGTGATAAGACCTGTGATACGGTTCTTTCCCGGTACGTCTTTATAAGTAATGATTCTTTCCACACCAGGCATCTTCTCTGCTGCGGAGGTGTCGATTCCCTTAATAAGAGCATGGGATACCTCTGCCTGTACCAGAGCGATCTGAAGAGTATTTTCCGGCATGTTCAGGATTTCGTCTGCACCGAAGTTCCAGCGTCCTGTAACCTTGGCTGCTCCGGAAGGTCTTGCATAGGAGGTTCCGAGGATCTTATTGTCTGTAGGAACAAACATCAGGTCTTCTTTTGTCATTTCGCCGCGCATAACCTTGGCTGCATCCATAACCGCATCGATCAGCGGTTTATAGCCGGTACAGCGGCAAAGGTTTCTGTTCTTGTTAAACCAGTCGCGCACCTCTTCTCTTGTAGGCGACGGATTCTGGTCAAGAAGCCCTTTGGCGCTCATGATAAAGCCCGGGGAACAGAAACCGCACTGTGCACATCCATGTGCAACCCAGGCAGCCTGTAACGGATGGAGGTCATTTACTGTTCCGATTCCTTCGATAGTCTCAATCTTAGCGTAATCCGGGACCTTGGACATTTTTACGATACAGGAACGTGTAACTTTTCCGTCCATAATAATGTTACATGCTCCGCAGTGTCCCTCTCCGCAGCCTATCTTACATCCGGTAAGAAGAAGTCTCTCTCTGAGCACACTTGCAAGAGATTCTGATCCGTCCACGATCACGGTGCGCTCTACTCCATTGATAATAAGTGGTTTCTTAAGCATAGTTCATCCTCCTTTTATCTGGATAATATTTTCCTGTTTGTTTTTTCACTGTTCAAATCTTATATTTTCTGATAAAATATGGGTATGCGAGATTGTTTCAAGAACACACCCGCGTTCCAGTTGGAAAATAGACGTTGCAATGCAACATCCGCCGGGCGTTTCTGCAATGTCAACGCAAATATTTTAAACATAGGAAGGAAACAATTATGAACTTACAGGAGATACATGCAAACACCGTCACGTTACATGTAAAAGACGAAAAAACCGGCGAAACCTTTGTCCGGGAACTCCCCTTAGAGTTTTACGAAAATGCCAATTTCCTTCGCCTCCTTGGCGAAGATATCAATGGGAAACCAAGCGAAATCGTATTTGTATCGGACACCGGTATGCGGCAGCTTCGGGATCTGACCGGTCACGGACCGGATGAAGACCCCTGTGGCTCTCACCGTCAAAACGCACAATAATTTTTTCTTTGATGAATACATTATAGTTTATTTTGTTGAAATGGTCAACCAAACTTTCCAGAAAGTATTATTCTATTTTGAGAATAATTAGAAATTTTTAATCAATTAGTATTTTTACATGACTTTGGAGGAAGCTTATGAAAATTGTATTATTCGGATGTGGTCAGGGCGGTCAGATGGTAAAAAAATGGATTCCTGCCTGCCATCAGCTTCTGGCTTTCACAGACAACAATCCCGCTCTCTGGGGAAGCTGCATTGAGGATGTTCCTGTTCTCCCGCCCCGGGACCTTCTTTCCCTTTCCCCTGACCTTGTCTGGATCACCCTCCTGAATCAGGATGCCGCTCTCTCTGTCAGTAATCAATTGAGAGAACTTGGCTTCCACGGAGAAATCCAGTTCCTCAAGCCTCTGCGCCAGAAAATGGATTTACGGCTTTCTCACCTTCGTCTTCTGGCAGAGGAAATAAACCGGCGCCGGATCCCGGGAGCTGTGGCTGAACTGGGCGTTTACAAGGGTGAGTTTTCTGCGGAGATCAACCGGCTTTTCCCTGACAGGGAGCTTTATCTGTTCGACACCTTCGAGGGCTTTCATCCTTCCGACCTGGAAATCGAGGAAAAACAGACCGGCGTGGAAAACCGTTTCCGAAAGGATTTCCGGGATACTTCCATGGAAGAGGTGAGAAACCTTCTCCCCTATCCAAAACAGGCTGTCTTCTGTCCCGGTCATTTTCCGGAATCTCTGCCTCAGACCCTGCCTTCCTTTGTTTTTGTCAGCCTTGATCCGGATCTGTATGAGCCTGTCCGGCAGGGGCTTCAGACTTTCTGGCCCCGTCTGTCAAAAGGCGGCGTTATCCTGATCCACGATTATAACAGCACCCAGTTTCCGGGAGTTGGAAAGGCAGTACGGCGTTTCTGCGAAGAGAACAGCCTCATGGTGCTTCCCCTCTCTGACCTCCACGGAAGCGCAGTGCTGATAAAGCAATGATCTTTCCTCAGACCAAAGGGAACAAGTCCGCTTTGCGCAACCCTTTCCTGGAAACTAAAAAAGCTCAGCCAACAGTATTTCCTGTGGTCTGAGCTTCTTTTTTCTGTTTCCTTACTGCGCCTTATGTACACAGCAGTCCAGCAGCATATAAATCATAATTATAATTCAATGCAGCCTGTAACGTCACCGTTGATCACGTAGTATGCACGATTCTCTTCCGGTTTAATATATACTTTTAAGTCATTGAGTTCTTCTGCTTTTCTGCCCATCTCTTCAGCCCATAATTTCTTTACAGTCTCTACAACATCTTTCGCATATACTTCTTTTCCACTGAACTGAACGAATACTTCTGTATTTACAGTTTTTTCAGCAGCTTTCTTTGCTGTTCTTCTGACAGCCGGTTTCTTTACAGGTTCTTTTACTGGTTCTGCTTTCACTGTCTCAACAGTTTCTTTTACAGTTTCAACAGCTTCCTTTACAGTTTCTGCAGCCTTTACAGATGCGTTTTTCACTGCTTTTGCAGCCGCTTCTGTTTTCTTTGCAGCTCTTTTTGTTGCCATAATACAGCCTCCTTACAAGGTAAAAAACATGTTACCACTGTACTATACTACTTTTTCTTCTGTTTGGCAAATTTTTTTCCATTTTTTCACTGTTTGTACTTCCTTTAATACAATTTTCAGTTGGTTTCACAGGAAAAATGGGCTTAAAGTCCAAGATTCTGGAGATTATACTCCATATAAGAGCCAAGCTTCTCCCTCAAAACTTTATTCTGGGGAAGGTCCAGCGACGGATCCAGACTCAGGATTTCCCCAGCCGCTTCACTGGCCTGTTTCAGAATATCCGCATCCTGATAGATATCCGCAAGCTTAAATTCCAGAAGACCGCTCTGGCGGACGCCGAACAGATCTCCAGGGCCCCTCAGCTTTAAATCTTCTCCCGCAATATAAAATCCATCGTTGGACTTGTTCAGGATTTCCAGGCGCTTCGATGTCTCCTGTACCTCATTCCCCTGCATAAAAATACAGTAGGACTGATGCTCTCCTCTTCCAACGCGGCCACGAAGCTGGTGAAGCTGGGCAAGGCCGAACCGCTCTGCATTTTCCACCATCATGACGGTTGCATTGGGCACGTTGACCCCAACCTCTACCACAGTCGTAGATACAAGAATCTGGATTTTCCCCTCTGCAAATTCCTCCATGATCTGATTCTTTTCTTTTGGCTTCATTTTGCCGTGAAGGGCCGCAATACAGATGTCCCCGTCAAAAATGCTTCTCAGCTTTTCCGTATAATCCAGGACGTTTTCCCCGTCCATGCCTTCGCTTTCCTCCACCATCGGACAGATCACATAGACCTGACGGCCCTCCCTGATCTGGCGCTCCATAAAAGAATATGCCTTGGGCCTGTAAGAAGTTCCCACTACACAGTTTTTAATAGGAAGTCTCTGTGCCGGAAGCTCATCAATGATCGAAATGTCAAGATCTCCGTACAGGATGATCGCCAGTGTTCTCGGTATGGGAGTCGCGCTCATAACCAGCACATTAGGCGGATTTCCCATGGTTGTCAGCGCCTCTCTCTGTTTCACCCCGAAGCGGTGCTGTTCATCTGTGATCACAAGCCCCAGATTTTTGTAGGAAACCTTTTCCTGGATCAGAGCATGGGTTCCAATGATGAGGTTTACTTCTCCTGAGGCAATCCTGGCGTAAATTTCCCGCTTTTCCCTGGCCGTATTGGAGCCGGTCAGAAGCACCGGACGGCAAAACTCTGCCTCCTGTTCTTCCAGAAGCTTCGTCAATGCCTGATAGTGCTGTCTGGCAAGAACCTCTGTAGGCACCATAAGCGCTGCCTGATAACCGTTTTCCGCTGTCATTACCATGGCAAGGAAGGCAAGAATCGTCTTTCCGCTTCCCACATCTCCCTGAACAAGGCGGGACATCAGAGAGCGTCCCTGCAAATCCCGTTCGATCTCATGCCATACGTTCATCTGCGCCTTTGTCAGAGAATAGGGCAGGCTTTCTATTATCTGCTCTGTGGTCCATACCCTCTTCATGGGAAATGCGTTTTCTGCGTCCTCTGTCTTTTCTTTCAGCATCTGCACAGCAAGGATAAAAAGAAGGAATTCATCGAATACCAGACGTTTCCTGGCTGTGAGAAGCTCCTGCATATTCGGGGGAAAATGGATGGTCTGGACTGCATAATTACAGTCTGCCAGATGAAATCTCTCCCTGAACTCCTCCGGCAGATACTCCAGATCCAGTTTTTTCTCTTCCAGAACCTGGCGCATCAGTTTCGTCACCGTCTTGTTGGAAAGCCCTGCCGTAAGTCCGTAAATGGGCTGCAGACTGTGGAGCACTTCCTGATAGGATGCAGGCGTAAAAATCTCCGGATGCTCCATCACAAGCTTTCCCTTCTTTTTTACTGCCCTGCCGCGAAAAATAAGAGTGCTTCCTTTTTTCAGGACATTTCTGAGAAAGGGCATATTAAACCACGCCACAGGAAGAGAGCCTGTTCTGTCTCCTATGGTAACGCTGATCACCTGTACTTTTCTGGCAGGACTTACGGAAACTGCGTTCAGCAACGTACCGCACACAGCCGAAATACTGTTTTCCTCCAGATTTTCTATGGCCACCGGTTCCTGATATGCGTCGTAATTTCTGGGGTAATAATGGAGAAGGCCCTCCACATCTGTAATCCCAAGCTTACCAAACAGCTTCTCCGTCTTTTCACCAACGCCTTTTAAATCCCGAAGGGGTCTGCTCATATTCCATATCACTCTCCTTTTCAAGAAAAAGAAAAGCGGAAGTCGCCTTCCGCTTTTGCTGTTCATTTATTTTATTCTACGGAAATCACATAATAGTAAATCGGCTGTCCGCCCATATTTACTTCTACGTCGCAGTCCGGATAAGCTTCTTCAACTGCTGCCGCAAGTTCTTCTGCCTCTTCTTCCTCCACATCTGCGCCGAAGTAAATACTGATCACCTCAGCCTCATCGTCCATCATCTGGGCCACGGTCTCTTTGGCAACTTCCATTCTGTCCGTTCCCACTGCAAGCATTCCGGAATCTCCGATTCCCATGATATCGCCCTCATGAATCTCCTTGTCGTCAATTCTTGTGTCACGGACTGCATAGGTGATCTGTCCGGTCTTGACCTTGGAAACAGCCTGCATCATGGCTTCCGCATTTTCTTCGCTGGATTTCTCCGGAACGAAGCTGATCATCGCTGTGACACCCTGAGGAATGGTCTTGGTCGGGATTACCACGATCTCCTTGTCCTCTGTAAGGTCTCTTGCCTGGTTGGCTGCCATAATGATATTTTTGTTATTCGGGAAGATATAGATTGTCTTCGCATTTACTCTTTCAATGGCGTTGAGCATATCCTCTGTACTTGGATTCATGGTCTGTCCGCCTTCGATGAGATAGTCCACGCCTAATTCCTTAAAGATCTCTGTCAGGCCTTTTCCCGCAGATACGGAAATGAAGCCCACTTCTTTCTGCGGCTGTGCCGCTGCTTCCTCTTTCGCAAGCTTCTCTGCATCCTTGATCAGTTTCTCCTGATGCTCTTCCCTCATGTTGTCGATCTTCATTCTGGAAAGCGCACCGTAAGTAAGGGCTTTCTCAATTGCCTGACCCGGGTGATTGGTGTGTACATGCACTTTCACGATCTCGTCGTCTGCAACCACTACGATGGAATCACCGATAGATGTAAGGAATTCTTTCAGTTTATGTTCTTCTGTCTCTGACATCGGCTCATTGGTCAGAATGATAAACTCTGTACAATAGCCAAACTTGATGTCAGCCTCTGCCTGAGGTGAGATTTTGGTCACCTTGCTGCCTGTCTGAGGGCTGAACTGGGAATAATCCACTTCCTTACCCATGTATCCGTCGATGGCGCCGCGGAGAACTTCCAGAAGTCCCTGTCCGCCGGAGTCAACTACGCCTGCTTCCTTTAATACAGGAAGCATATCCGGAGTTTTCTCCAGAGTCACCTCTGCATGGTCAAATACGATCCGGAAAAATTCCTCCAGATCAGAAACATCCTCTGCCACTTCCACCGCTTTTAAAGCAGCTTCTCTTGCAACGGTAAGGATGGTGCCTTCCTTTGGTTTCATTACAGCCTTGTACGCTGTCTCTACGCCTTTTTCCATAGCTGCGGCGATTGCCGGAGCATCCAGTTCCTTATAAGACTTTACTCCCTTGGTAAAACCGCGGAGAAGCTGGGAAAGGATAACGCCGGAGTTTCCTCTTGCGCCGCGAAGAGATCCGGATGAAATTGCCTTGGCAAGGGTTTCCATATCCGGGGATACAAGGGAACCTACCTCTGAAGCTGCAGCCATAATGGTAAGCGTCATATTGGTTCCGGTATCGCCGTCCGGCACAGGAAACACATTCAGTTCATTAATCCATTCTTTCTTCGCTTCCAGGTTCTTGGCTCCTGCCAGGAACATTCTGGAAAGTATCTTGGCATCTATGGTTCTTTTATTCACCACAAGTTCCTCCTCTGTCCTAATCTATCGGCCGTACGCCTTCTACATAAATATTGATCTTCTCGATCTCCATTCCTGTAAAGGCTCCGACTTTATATTTCACATTGCTGACAAGGTTGTCTGCAATGGTGCTGATATTCACGCCATATGCCACGATCACATGGAAATTCAGGCGGATTTTATTGTCCTCCGTAACTTTCACACTGATACCGTGTTTCAGGCTGTCCTTGCGGAGAAGCTTGACAAGCCCGTCTTTCATGCTCACTGCGGCCATTCCGATAATCCCGAAACATTCCACTGCAACGCTTCCTGCGTAGGTTGCGATCACATCAGAATCAATGATAATCTGGCCTAATCCGGAATCTATACGTCCATTCATATGGTTACCTCCAATGCTTTCTTTACGTGACATTGCAGGATACCTTCTCTCTGTATTCAAGAACGCTCCGGCGTTCCTGCCAGGGCGCAAAACACCCTTTTCATCCTGCCACGTTTTTCTGTATGTTTCTATTATAACCTCTTTCGGAAGAAAAAGAAATATAAATTTTCACAATTTTCCTTTTTTTACTTGCAAAAGCACATTTCATCTGTTAAAATGTAACTTGTTGAAAAAAAGCGTCAAGGAGGTGCTATCATGGCTAAGTGTGCAATTTGTGAAAAAGGTGCTCATTTCGGAAACAATGTGAGTCATTCCCATAGAAGATCTAATAAAATGTGGAAATCTAACGTGAAATCCGTTAAAATTAAAACTGCTGATGGCGGAGCTAGAAAAACATATGTATGTACTTCTTGCTTAAGATCCGGTTTAGTAGAAAGAGCATAATTTAATGCAAAAACACCCTCGCACAATGCGAGGGTATTTTTTTGCGTTAACGAAACTCCATACAGGAACGCCTTCGCTTATCTGCAGAAAAAATGATAACCGCAGAGCAGACATATGGCTGATACCAGCACAACAATGACATGCTCTGCGATCAGCAATCCGATCAGCATTCCCAAACCTATAAAAAATAAAATGAGCCCAATCAGTCTGCTCATGCCGCACCTGCTCTGCTATAGGATCTCCATATACTATATGCAAAAAGCCGGGGGATAAACACCGGTTATTCTGCCGGGTTCTCCTTTTCTGCCCCATCTGTTTCACTGCTCTGGGCAAAAGTCTCCCCTTTGGATGCAAAGCCGTTTCCACCGCTGAATCTGTTTACAAAATCAGGTACCATATCAAGAACCTTTGTCAGGCCATCCTGATTCTTGATATTCACAAGCTTCGTGTTGCCATCCTGGATCACAAGGACTGCGCAGGGCGTCATTTTGCCGCCGAGACCGCCGCCTCCGTTATTTTTATTGTCGGACGAAAAAGCTCCCGCTCCCACGCCGAAGGACACATCGACCAGAGGAAGAATGATGGTGTTTCCCATATGGATGGCATCTCCAACTACTGTCTTCGCGGATACGAAGCTGTCCATTCCCTTAAATAATGAATTTACTGTCTCTTTGAAATTGTTTTCATTTACTGCCATATTTTAGTCCTCCTTATGTTTTCCGTGCTTCGCCCGTTTGATGGCGTATTTCACATTTTTATTAAAATAAATTACAACTGCCGCTTTCAGCAGGACAATTCCATAGATTCTGCCTTTCAGGCAGATCTCACCCTCCAGGATCGTTTCTCCGTCAAACCGGGGAGTCACTGCCACACAATTCTTATGGAGAGGGAAGCTCATTCCCAGAAGTCCCAGCACCCTTCCTGTAACAGACGGATCCGAAAAGCCAAAGGTTACCTTTCCCCAGACCTTTGTGGGAAGGATGTGCTTCAAAAGCCCTTTTGCATATCTCCACACAAGGGAAGCCGCAGCCTTTACCCTGGGATGATGGATATAGTTTTTCCACCAGTCTATTTTATCATGAATCCTGTTGAATGTTAATCGGATGTTTTTTATTTTGTCACGTATTTCTGATAGCTTCTCCGAAATCCGTCGGAATAATCCCTTTTTTTTCGCAGTTTCTCTTTCCGGAACCCGGTCTTCTCCAAAAGATGCCTCCTCTGCAGAAGCGCCTTCCTGTTCAGGAATCTCCATCGGCTCCGGAGTCTTCTCCTGCCCAGGATTCTTCTCTGATTCAGGAGTCTCCTCCAACTCAGGAGGCTCTTCCCAAAAGGCCCCCTCTTCTTCCGAAATTTCTTCTATGCTGTCCCCGGAACTTCCTTCCACGGAAAGCGCCTTTTTATGAGTCCTCTCCCGGTCCGGCTTTTCCACGGCTTTTTTTTCTGCCGCTTTTTTTTGTTTCTTTTCTTTTCTCTTCTCAAGCCATGCTTTAAGCTTCTCCACGGAAATTCCCAGAACTCTTACATAAACTCTGTTCTCTCCGTTTTTTCTGGATGCTGTAACAGAAATCCCGCGAAACAGCCAGCTGACTCCAAGTTCTCCTTCCGCATCTTTCCATTCGCCGTCCTTTTTCCCCCTGCCCCGGTATCTCACCGGGCAGAAAAGAAGGAGGAGGACAAGAAGAAACACCAGTCCAAGGAGCACTCCGAGAAGAATCAATATCATTTTCAATATCAGCCACAATATATGTAACATGTATTCACCTGTTCTTTAGATACTCAGCTACCTGAAAGGAGCCTGTTTCCCTGTAAATATCTCCCATAAGCTCTGCCACCATCTCCAACGCTTCGTCTTTCCCCTTCGCCATGCCGAAGATCAGAGGGCAGATTTCCCTGTACCCTTTCTGCATCAGCATAAAAGAAGGTATGACCTCGCAGAGGTTATCCGGATGATTGGACAGGGTCAGAAGGTAAATTCCGGGCACAAATTTCCCTGCATTGATCTTCCGTCTTATCCTGGCGGGTTCCTCTACTCCCTCACCTGTATAATAATTCTTCAGCCATTTCACCATGTCTCACCGTTCTCTCTGCACCGCTTAAGCCATCGCCCTTTCCTATGGACCGGGTTCTCTTTAAGCATTGCCCTTTTTTCCTGAATCTAAACAGGGCTGCGTATAAACACAGCCCCATTTCAGTAATACTTATGCTGTTTTCCCCACAGTCCGGCACTTCTCAGCTCCAGATATTCCTGATACGCGCGCTCCACAATCTGCTTCTCATTGGAAAATCTCAGCAGATGGTAGATCTCGTGAAATTTGTAATACCCGGAATCTACGAAAAATTCTTCCCGTTGGGGCCTACTATGATAATTATCAGCCGTCATCAGATACCAATGTACCTCTTTTGTTACTACATCTTCCGGAACTGTAAAATTATACTGGCTTTTCCCTATATACTTCACAATGGCAGCCTTAACGCCTGCTTCCTCCTGTACTTCCCGAAGTGCAGTCTGCTCATGCGTCTCCCCCGCTTCCACAGTTCCTTTCGGCAATACCCATCCCTCATAACGGTTCTTGTAAGACTTATACAACGTAAGAATCTTACCCCGATGAATTACCACACCGCCACAGCTCGTTGCTTCGATCATGATGCAATCCCTCCTGTAATGCGTGTGTATGATAAGCGTATGAATCTCCGCTCATCATAAATTAAGTATAGTATACCCCTTTTTGCCACAACTGGCAACCAAAAACCGAGAATTGTTTGTAAAAAATACACAAAACCCTTCCAAAAGAAAATCAGACAGAGGAACCCTTTTATTCTCCCCTGTCTGAATGTTTTCTTAATTAAAATAGTAGGCGTCGAAAATCTCTCCTGCAATGGGCACTGCCGCCTGACTTCCTGTTCCGCCGTTTTCTACGATCACAGCCACAGCCAGATCAGGATGATCCACATTGGAATACCCGATGAACCAGGAATGGCTGGAACCGTTTTCGTCAAATTCCGCAGAACCTGTCTTTCCTGCCGCTGTATAGCCCCGTCCGCTCAGTGCAGAAGCGGTTCCGTACTCCACAACGTTTTTCATCAGCTTCCCGAGAAGATTCGCCTCATTTGTGGTCATAAGCTTCTTATAGACTTCCGGCTGTGTTGTCTTCACAACCTCCCCGTCGACACTCTTCACCTGATCAATGAGATAGGGCTTCATCAGAATACCGCCGTTGGCGACAGCGCTTGTGATCAGCGCCATATGCATGGGAGACACAAGGGTGTTTCCCTGTCCGATGGCCGTCTGCATAATAAGGGGCACCGGAGAATCTTTGTCCAGTGTAAAGCTGCTCTTCTTATAAGAGGACAGAGGCAGCTTTTTGTTGAAAAGGAGGTCCTCCGCTGTCTTGCGCATGGAGGATGCCCCGATGGAGGAACCCATATCTGCAAAAGCACAGTTACAGGACGATGCAAAAGCAGAGTAGAAATCCTCCTGTCCGTGTACAGTTCCGTTATAACAACTGATCGTATGGTCGTCCAGAGTAATACTTCCCTGACAGAGATAGGAATATCCCTCGAAGCTTCCCTTTGTGCGGAAGTAGTCCAGAGCCATCACCACCTTAAAGGTGGAGCCCGGCGGATAGGCACCGTTGGTCGCACGATCCAGAAGGCTGCTGTTATTTTCATCTGAGACAAGCCAGTCCCAGTTTTCGGCAATGGTATTGGGGTCAAAATCCGGCTTGCTCACCTGAACCAGAATCTTTCCTGTGGAGGGCTCCAGGGCCACAACTGCTCCCCTTCTGTCCCCCAGGGCATTGTAGGCTGTTACCTGAAGTCCCGTATCCAGGGTGGAAACCACCGTATCGCCTGTATTCTTCCTGTCCCTGAATTCGTTTTTCATCTGATCCAGGAAAAACTGGTGGGAGGTCAGAAGCTGGAAGTTTGCCTCGGATTCCAGACCGCTTTTTCCGTTGGAATCATAACCTACCACATGGGCAAACACGTTCTCATAAGGATATACCCTCTCCTCAGACCCGTCGTCGTATACGTTGGTCCGTGCAAGCACCTCCCCGTCGGAAGACTCAATATTTCCTCTTACCACCCGGTCGGAAAAGGTATCCTGCCTTGTGTTGTACGGACTGTTGATAAAGTCTTCGCTTTTTACTGCATTAAAATAGATCACATACCCGATGAGGCTCATAAAAATCAGCACAAAAAACCAGGATACAAAGGAATACTCCCTGTTTCGGGCTTTTTTTCGTTTAGCAGCCTCGCGTTCTTCGAGCTTCTGCTGCTTCAAGAGCTCTTTTCGCCGCTTCTTTTCGATGTCTTTCAATTTCCTCGTCCTCGTCTTCCCTTAAAATATACAATCCCTGAATAATGGCAAGCATCAGAATGGTACTCATCACAGAACTTCCTCCGTAGCTCACAAGAGGAAGGGTCACTCCTGTCAGCGGAATAAACTTAGTCGCACCGCCGATGGTCAGGAATACCTGGAAGGCATATTCTGTGCCAAGTCCAAGGGCAATCAGCTTGTAAAACGGATTCTTGATCTGTATGGCAATGTTTACGATCATCAGGAAAAAGCTCATGCAGACAAGAATCAGGCAGATGGCAAAAATGCCGCCCAGTTCCTCGCAGATGGCGCTGAATATAAAGTCATTCTTGACTACGGGAATTTTCTCAGGAGATCCCTGACAAAGTCCCATGCCAAACCATCCTCCTGTTCCGATGGCAAACAGAGACTGAACGATCTGGTAGCCTTCGTTCTGGTACACTGCCATTGGGTCCTTCCATGCGCTGACCCTCTGGCGCACATGGCCAAAGAGGTAGTAGGCGATCACGGAAGCCACGCTTCCTCCTGCAAGCCCCAGTCCCAGATACGCCGCCTTTTTTGTGGCCACATAGATCATGACCAGATATGCGGCAAAAAAGATCACTGCACTTCCCAGATCACGGGAAAGCACCAGGATTCCCACATGAAGGGCTGCAACAGCCGTTGCCTGGACAACTTTTCGAAAGGTGACCGTACCGCTTAAGATCGCAGCCATGAAGAATACAAAGGTGATCTTGATCACCTCGGACGGCTGGATTCCCATCAGGGAAAGCTTCGCGCCATAGCTTGTCTGGGCAAGCACAAGAACTGCCGCCAGAAGAACAATACCGATCCCTGCATAAACCCAGGTAAGCCTGCGCAGAAATTTCATCTTGCGGATCATCACCGGGATGATCAGGGCAATGCCGCTTCCTCCCGCTGCGATCAGGAGCTGTCTGGTAGCTGTGGACAGATCCAGGCGCGCCAGCATGATAAAGCCAATGCTTAACAGCATGCACATATTATTCAAAAGAAGCAGGGAGGCTTTTTTATACAAAAGCCTGTACAAAATCTGGATCCCGGCAAAAAATGCCATCATCTCCATGTAGAAAATAATTACGTCAAAATCATTGGTCTTCAGATAGATGACAAGGAACGCAGTGAAATCCATAAAGAAGATCAGCATGAGCTGCTGGCGCAGCGCCTCATTCTTCTCCTCCTCATCCTGTTTTTTCACCATATAAAAACAGTGGAAGGTGTAAATCACCATCAGGGTGAGGATCACATATTTCGATAATTCTACAATTACATTAATCATATGCCTTACTCGGCTCCTCTTTTAAAATGTCCTTTCGTGTAATCACGCTGCGGCGGATTTCCTCCTTCCCGGTATCCCTTACGAAACTCCCGGAAAATTTTCACCGCCTCTTCCGGTTCCTCTGCAGTAAACGCCAGACGGACGGAAGAAATCCCCAGCTCCTCCACCTGCTGTTTCTCCTTCAGCAGGCCAAAGGGAATGCTGTTATAAATAATATTATAACAGGGCGTTTGGTACCTTGTATTTTCCATTTTCCAGGGATTACAGAAACAGGAAGCACGAAACTCCTTACCGTAACGGTCACGAAGCGTCACCCACTCCTCCTGTCCGTTGCACCCGTAAAGATTTTTGCGGACACACTGGGCGGAAATCATAAGAGGCAGGTAACCATAGATCAGCATCTCGCTTCCGCTGTTATCCCTGTGGCGGAGTTCCCCCTCGTTAAGCTCCAGAGGGAGGGTATTTCTGAGAACATTTTGTTCTTTCCAGAATTTCACCGCCTCATTGTTCCAGGTGTACATTGTGTGATCCATCACACATTTCTCTGCAAGTCCGGCTTTTTTCAGGGCAGCAAAGCCTTCCAGACTGCGCACCAGAAAACCGCTCATTCCCTGTTCCAGCCACCTGCGCGCCTGAGAGAGGAAGCCTTCGGGAAGCTCTCCCCGCATAACATAAGGAGTCGTGAGATACATCTCTATCCCTTTATAACGACCTTCCTCCAGACATGTCTTCATGGAATCAAAAGAAAGATACATTCCTTTGATTCCTTCCTCCTTCAAAAGAGCCTCTGCAGTTGCCGTATTTTCACAGGAAACATAGATTTCCGGTGATTTTTTCCTCATGGAATTTTTTTCAGGCTTTCGGAATTCCTTTCTGTGTGCGCCTGTCCGTCTTGTTTTTCTTAAGATTTCCTCCTCCAGGGCAGCGAACGCCTCTCTCCTTACCTGATTCAGCTCTTTCATGGAGATGAAAATATTTTCATCTCCCTCAATTTCCAGTTTTCCCCATTGATAAGCTGTATTTCCCAGCTTCTCCATCTGGCGGCGGATTCTCTCCCTGTCCAGAGGCTGGCTTCTGGCAAACTGAACCTCCCCTGCCGACGCAGCTGCCGATACCTCTCCCAGAGATACCTCCAGAATTGCCGGACTTCCTGCATACAGCATCAAATGTCCCTCTGCCTTCTGTTTCCTCTCCTTAAGGTCAACTGTCACATCCCCTGTTTTTTTCTCATTGGTAAAGGCCATCATGGCAGGGCCGTTTGCCATCTGGTAATATCCTTTACAGGAACCGCCTCTGTTAAAGATATCGATCAGATACTTTCTGTCACTGTCCTTCACCTGGTAATTCTCCGGCCCCTTTTCAAAAAGGAGATCCAGATATTTCCTGTACATGGAAGTAACACCAGCTGTGTAAGCAGGCTGTTTCATTCTTCCCTCGATCTTCAGGGAGGTTACCCCTGCATCCAGAATCTCCGGCAGGATCTCAATTGTGGAAATGTCTTTCAGACTGAGAGGACAGAGGTCTTTTTTGCCCTTAAAGCCCTGTCCTTTCAAAGCTGTCTCATAAGGCAGTCTGCAGGGCTGCGCGCATCTTCCGCGGTTTCCGCTTCTTCCCCCCAGCATACTGCTCATCAGGCACTGGCCGGAATAGCTGTAGCACAGTGCGCCGTGGATAAAGGTCTCTATTTCAATGGGACTTGCCTCATGCATTTTTCTGATCTCTTCCAGGGAAAGTTCACGGGCAGGCACAACTCTGGACACCCCCTGTTCTTCCAGAAACCTCATCCCCTCCGGTCCTGTCACTGTCATCTGGGTGCTGGCATGTAAGGGCAGTCCCGGAAACATCTCCCGAATGGCTGCCAGGGCTCCCAGATCCTGAACGATCACGGCGTCCAGGCCGGCCTCGTAATAGGGAAGCAGGTAATTGTAGAGCTGCTCTGTCAGTTCCCGGTTTTTAAACAGGGTATTGACTGTAAGATACAGTTTTTTCCCATGGATATGTGTGTGATCAATGGCGCGAAGAAGCTCCTCCTCCTGAAAATTCTTCGCGTAGGCTCTTGCGCCGAAGGCTGCGCCGCCTACATAAACAGCGTCTGCTCCCGCGCCTATGGCCGCCTCAAGTCCCTCATAAGAACCTGCCGGCGCCAGCAGTTCAATGTCCTTTTTTTTCAAACCGTTACCTCTCTTTTCTATCATAAACAGAATCTTAGAAACCAAAAGAGGATTACCGAAGCAATCCCCTTCCTTTTACTTAAGTATCTCGTCAAGTTCTTTTTCAAGCTCTTTTATTTTTCCTTCCAGAAGACTCTTCTGCTCCAGGGCTTCTTTTGCCTGTTTCTGAGACTCTTCAATCTGCATGCGAAGGGAAATCAGCTCATGTTTCAAATCATACATTTCCTGGTCCTTCTGCTGGAGATCCAGCTCGAAGACCTCCGCCTGTTTCTTTGCCTTAAAATAATCGTCCGCAATATTTAAACTCAGCAGAGTATGTTTCGATTCCATGGGCTGCCTGCTGTATCCGGGCATTCCGCTTAATTCCGCAATTTTATTGTTTATGTATGATGCCACTTTCTGGAAGTACTCTTCAGATTCATAGCCACCCAGAGTAATAATCTTTCCGCCGATAATCACTTGTGCCGTATTCTTGACTGCCATTCGTAC
>DXXQ01000135.1 GCA_019416265.1 Clostridiales bacterium
CACATAAATACAGGTAATTCCCGCCGCCTTCTGCAGAACATTCTGCCTGTAAATAATATCCTGATATTTCTTTTTCTCCATAAGCTGATAAGGTACCTGCACAGTATTGTCCTCTGATTTCCAGGTAAACGCACTGCTCCATTCCGTCAGACGGTTGGGAAAACGGCACTGTGCCACAGCCTCCTCATTTATCATCTGTCCCAGCTCGCCGTTCTCCTTTTCGATTTCGTCCAGGTAATATTCCAGGATCAGGTTTTCCTTTTTCTCTTCCCTTTCCTCGCTCTGATACCAGGTAGCCGGCACCTCATACCGCGCCTCACACCTGCGGAATTCAGGGAAAAAAATATCATTTTGTACATTCAGCGAATCGCGCTCGAATTCCTCTTCAAGATAGGAAGATGTAAAATTTTCAGAGTAGGGGATCCCCGCAATGGCAAAGCAGTATGCATTCACAATGGGGTACATATATGCTTTGTGGATATCCGTAAACAGGAAACTGATGATCGCTGCTCCTGTACTGCTGCCCATCATGTGCGCATCTGCGGCATATACATATCCGCATCCCCTTTCCCGCTGATATTTCCAGAACAGCGGTGCAAGCTCTTCATCTTTTTTCTTTTCTTTTTCCAATGCCGATGCATAAACCTCTGTTCTTTGCTGCAGAGTCACCGATTTCAGTTCAAACGGTTCCTTCAGCTCGGCAATTTTGTCAAAGAGCACCTGCTCTGTCAGACGAATTCCTGTTTTTTTCTGTATACCCTGATAGGATCTGATCCCCAGCAGTTTTTTCACGGAAAAATTCTTCAGCGCCTCCTCTGAAGGCAGTTCTGTAAAGAATATATTTTTTCCCTCTTTGATGTATCTGTTCAGAATTTTGATTTCTGCAGTTGTCAGATTTTTCCTGCTTACAAAAATAAGTTCCGCCTCTTTACAGGAATCCAGTTCTTCCTCCCAGACATAAGCTTCTTTCATATTTTCCAACTGCCATTCAACAATCTTTGTTATGGGAGTTTCTTCTCCCCACAGGGCAATTTCAGCTTCAGTAAAAGCTTTCTGCACCTGGTCCGAACAGACTTCATAAACCTCTTCCTCCCAAATCCGCTGTGCTTTCTCCGTTTTATTTTCTCTGTGAAGCATCCCCCAGATTTTTCCGATTCCGCTGATCAACAGGAAAAGCGCCAGAAGCACAAACAGCACGGTGACAATGTTAAGAAAAACGTTTCGCTTCAGCTGATTTTTTTTCGTAAGACCAAGCTTATCAAAAAATCTCATGCTTTTCCTCCCGCTTTCCTTCTGTACCTTGAATAGGCGTTCCATGTGCTCAGCATCATGAGAACCATATATTTTCCAACCTTCCACAGACCGCTGTGCATGGAAACTCCCGCTGTCCTCTCATGCATGACCGCAGGTATTTCTTCTATTTTGAATCCGAGAAGAAGCATCTGAACGATCATATTCAGATCCGGGTATTTCAGATCAAACTGATTATATCCCGCATAGAAAGAAAACGCCTTTTTATTCAGACACTGAAGTCCGCTGGTTGGATCTGTAAGGCTGCATCCTGTTATTTTCCTGATCACCCTTCTGAAAAATAAAATTGAATATTTTTTAAGTACAGATATGGGAAACGAACTTGCCCCGTCCAGAAATCTGGAGCCAATGACAATGTCCGCTTTATCCTCCCGATCCTGCTGAAAACATCCCATTTTTTCACAGAGCTGTTCCACATTACACACATCATGCTGGCCATCCGCGTCCATTTGGACAACATACTCATAGCCTTTTTCCAGCGCATATTTATAACCGCTCTGAATTGCCGCGCCATAGCCCATATTAAAGACCTGGCGTACCACTCTGACACCGTGCTCCCTGGCAATTTCCGCCGTATTGTCCTGAGAAAAATCGTCGATTACGAGAATATCCATCTCTTTCATAATTTCCAGCTTCTGAAGATTCTCCAGCACCTCTCCTATATTTTCGGCTTCATTATATGCCGGAATAATAAGCAATATTTTTTTCATTGGCTTTCCGCCATCCTTTCTCTGGCTGCTTCCTTATAGTCCAGTGATAAATTCAACAGGAAATACGGATCCTGCGTGATCTTGTAAATAGTGACCTGATCGTTTTTGGAATAGATACTGATATGCCCCGGATAAACCTCCTTCATTTCCTCCATCCAGAAATAAAGCTTGGACATCACCTTGTCCCTCTGGAAATAATAAGGCGCATCAGTTCCGTGAATATCCCCCTGTCCCAGGGTAAAATCAATTTCCTGCAATGCGCTCTCCGGGCTTACGGGGTTTACGTTTTCATCCGAATTCACATCACTTCTGTCAATCTTTCTCCTGTCGCTTGCAAAGGAAATCGCCCTTTCTTCCACCACAACATAGATTTCCTCTGTGGGAATATAAATTTCCTTTCTGTTTTCATCCAGTTTCCTGATCAGATCAATGCTTTCATAATGATAGCCCTCATACCGGATCACTGACAGATCGTTCGTGGGAGAAATAACCGTCCACTTATAATCCTCCCTGTTCTCACAGAGATCCAGACACAGCCTCATATCCTCCTCTGATATTGAAATGGAATAAAAACGTCCGTCTTTTAAATGGCCGCAAAAACCCACAAGCATAAGACATACCGTTCCTGACACGCCAAGGACTCTTTCCCGCCAGCTTTCCTTTACACCGAAGCTTTCCAAAAGCTTCCATATGACTTCGAAAGGAAAAGCAAGCAAAGGAATCGTAAGAAATGAGAGAAAGGTTGCCATTCTTTTCGCTTCAATCAAAGCTGTCCACCCCATATATCCGGAACAGGCCATCACAGCCCCCGCCTGCCAGAGAATCCCCCAGAAAATATATCTGAGGTATTGCTCTTTTCTTTTTGAGAAACAGCATCCCCCTATTCCCCACAGGATCAGCAGGATTGACGCCCCGATGAACACAGCCGATGTTTTTTTACTGCGGACGTAATTATATGTAAGAATTCCGGGAATAGATCTCAGTTTTTTCACTGTTCTTTTTATCCCTCCCGGGCTCTCCTCCCGGGAAGCTGTTTTTTGATCCTCTGCACCTTCCGGATCTTCCTTTTCTGTATCCTTTTGCGTTTCCTCTGCTTCTGAGCCGTCGCTGTCCTTCATCACCCCCAGGGCCCAGGCAATGGATCTTTCAAAGGAATACCCCGATGCCAGACCTACCCCATAGGGAACCACAGCCAGGACAACCGAGAGAATACCGGCTGTTATAAATCCCCGGAGAAGCTTTTTTTTCAGTATCTGCCGGAAATAAACCAGACCAAAGCAGACGCAGACAGCCAGACATAATATCGTAATATAAAAATGCGCCATCAAAGTCCAGGTAATAGAGAGCCCGAACAGATACCAGTCTGCTTTCTTTCCGCTTTTCAGGCAGGCAAACATTCCGTAAATCATTCCAAAGGCGGCAATCAGTCCAAATTCCATGGGAAAGGAAATCTGAAAACGAAAATATGTCGTTACATGAAAAACATCCCAGATAACAAACAAGGCCCAGGCATTTAACCCAATCAGTCTGTTGGAAAAGAGCTTTCTGAACAGGAAACAGGCGGATGTCATAATAAAAAACATGGAGATCACTGCAAAATTCAGATAGATTCTGGTCATGTTCAGTGGGAGAAATTCTACGATCGCCCCACACAGGGTATGCATTCCATGAGGATACATTCCTGCCGGAAATATATTTCCATGGAGCAGCTGGCCGATCCAGTAAAGATGTGTTTCTTCATCTGTATGTCCATATCCCGCATTATGAAACTTGTACCATCCGTAAAACCATACCGCCCATATCATAACTGCTGAAAAAATCAGAATTTCACCTTTTCTGTCTTTCAGTGTCCGCATGGGTTTTTCTGTTTTTTCCTTTATGTAATCTTTACAGCGGCGGATCAGCACTTTGGTTCCGTAGCTGCCTCCCGCCCATTCATTTAAAATCGTAAAAAGACGTCCGAACCGTTCCCTTATGCCTTTCCTCTCTCTCCAGGCTGTTACCCCAAGAGGCAGCACCGCCACAAAAAAGATCACGGATATCCTGTTGACCAGATGAAGATACCCCAGAAAGATCAAAAGGAAATTAATATACAGGTTCCCTACGCACTGGTAAAGAAAATATTTAAATGTCCAGTCCTTTTTTTTGAAATATTTCCCGATACATACGGCAGGCAAGGCAAAAGCCAGCAGAATATAAGCTGCAAATACTGCCAATACTGTATACACATTTTCCCATATCATAGCTTTCCGTCCCCTTTGGCTTTTCCGGAATAGAAACGTATCCACTCCATCATTTCGCTGTCAAGTACAAGAGCAGATTCTTTGATCTGCTCTAATGTTTCCTCGAATTTTTCTTTGTTTTCTTTTTCAAAATAATATTTCAGAACTTCCTTTGCAGCAGCAAGATCCGTCCCTGCCAGAGCTTTCCCACGGCTCATCCATTTCTCCTCATTTTCCTCCATGGGGAAGCCCTTCATAATTCCCAGAAGCTCCGATATCATCTCTCCGTTCACCTTCTGAGGCTCCAATGTATACAGCCGCTCCATATGTTTTTCCAGCATGATAAGATACATATTCTGTTCAAAATCTCCCAAAACCTTTTTTTCCAGGAAATTCATACAATACCGGACATAAAGCATGATTGTTTCCGGATTCTCTGCATTCTCACTGAGCGATCTAAGCTTCCCTTCGTCTGTCTTGAACCTTGCAATGCTGTCCGTTATGTAAGAAGCCGCATAATGAACGATCTCATAGTCCTCCTGTCCCATGACTCTGTGGATTCCTTTCATATAATCTTCCGCATCCGGCCGCTTCAGAGCTTCCAGAAACGTCCGCCGCCTGTTTTCTGCGTCCGAAATCCTCAGCGCCTCTTCAATAGGCACGCAGTCAATCTCTTTTTCAATATCGTCATCTATGATCATTCGGGTTCTTTTTTTATTAAAGCTCAGTTCATCCTCCTTGAGCAGACCGTCTCTTTTCCTGAAAATAAGTTCGTTGATCCCCTCTGACACCACCATGTACAAAATTCCCACAACAGGAACCAGCGCCATAAACAGAAACATCAGAAATGCTTTCCTGTATTCTTTTTTTATGACTCCTCTGTAAAAAAAGTAAATTGCCGCCAGACATATATTCAGCAGCCAGATTGTCCAAAGCCATTCTTTCTCCGTCATACCCGCTCCTACGAATCCTTCTTCCGGATTTCTTTTCTTCTTATTTGAGTTTTTTAAAGCTTTTTATACCCCGCTCTCCGGTGTCAGCCGGATTCCCTTTTGAGCAAAGCGTCTGATAACATATTCCGCCTCGTCCGCTCCTGTATTCATGAGAATGATGTGGATCCTGTCCTCTCTGATTCCCATGACATCCGACCGTCTGATCAAAGGCTGAAGGATACGGTCATTCTCCTGATTCGGCGAAATCTCCCGGGGCAGCTTCAGCATCGTATAGGTGATTTTATCCTGTTTCCTTCCGTCTTCACAGGTCTGATACATCATTTCAAAAGCTTCTCCGTCCAGGATCTGTGTTCCTTCAATATAGTGATCCGCATACTTATTCCAGTAATCTGCAGCTCTCACAATTGCCTTTTCAATCAATCGGCTGATAAGAGCAAGCATATTTGCCTTATATAGATTGATCTCCGTAAGCTTCCGCGTCCAGAGCATAATCACGGCAAGCACCCGGTCCTCATCGTAAATGCCGCAGGCATACGAAGGATTTTCACTGTCGATTTCTTTATTTCTATATACGTTTCTCTGGATCAGATCCTTGTAAAGAAAACTGTCTTCCTTAATTTCCATAGATTTTTTTAATTTTCTCCCACAGGGAGAGGAATAAGCCGCAAGCCGGAAAAAACTGCTGTTTCCGCTTGCTGTATAAATTGCGACATCCTCTATTTCCATCATGGTCTTCACTGCATCCAGAGCATTGAAAATAACTTTATTGGGTTCATTATAATCCAGACGTCTGACAATGTCGTAAATTTCTGCCAGACTGTTTTCATAAGTGATGATCCGTTTTTCATATGTTTCTTTTACAAAACGGTTTCCATCATAAATCTGCATCATATCTGCCAGCTCTGTCTGATAATATTTCAGCTCATCTTCGTTATCTCCCTGTTTCCTTTTATACTTATCCCGCATAAAGCCCACAATCACGCCAATGATAAGGATTTCCAGCACACTGGTCAGAATACTGTATTCAAAGGGGGCTCCCGTCACAAGCACTGCCGTTGTTTTTGCAGTCAGAACCAGCAGAGTGGAAAATAAGGCATGGCCGCAGCCGTAGACAACTGCCACAACTACTACATAAAACAGATAAAAATCCGCCGTCTTCTCAAGCCAGGTTCCCTTTAATGCAGCTATGACCAGAGTGACCACAAGGAACAGTGCAATGTTTTCCGTAATGGGAAGCAGCTTTCCGTGCATCAGAAAATCCCTGTTTGCTTTCAGCTCTTCTTTTTCTTTCTTTTGCAGACACATGGCATACAGTTCTCGGATTCCCTTTTCCAGACTGTACTTTTCATAAAAACCTATGTTTTCTTTCTCAGGCTCCTGTATCTGCGGCAGCGTTTCCAGCTCTCCGTCCTTCTCGAGTACCTCCCCTGTCTCACCTCTGAGAACGATCTTTATACATTCTGCCGCCTGATGCTCTGTATATATCGTTCCTGAAATCAGGAAATTTTTCTTTCCTTTATATTCCAGCACTTTCATTACCGCGTCAACGGCGTCTTTCACATACAGGAAGCGGTGTTTTTTATTTCCGGTAATTTCCAGATTTTCTCTTCTGCTCATGGTTTTTAAAAATTTTATGATCGTATCATGCTCCTCGCTTCCGTACTCACCATATATTTCCGGAAAGCGGATGATCGTGATATCCAGTTCGTTCTGTTCCATACAGATCCGTTCCATCTGCTGCAAAGTTTTATTCTGAACCGAAGAGGCGTCAAGCTTTGTATTTTCGTCGATACAGGATTCCTTTACATTCTCATATACACCGAGAGACGAACAATACAGCACTTTTTTTATGTTCACTTCCCTTGCAGCCATCAACAGATTCGTAATACCTGCCAGGTATTCCACGGACTGCCGGTTCTGATTTTCCCATGTAAATCCGGCATCGCAGTATCCTGGGATGATCAGGACATCCGGCCTGACGTTCTTCATGATCGTACTGATATTTTTATTGCTGAAATTGAAATGATAGTCCTGAAATACGCCTGCCGAAGGCTTTGCATACTCTGTTTTTTTATCTTTTCCGGTAATCACAAAAACATCATGTTTTTCTTTGCGAAGTCGGTTGATCAGTTCATTTACAAATACGCCGTAATCGCCGCAAATCAATATTTTCATATATGCCTGCCTTTCCTTTTTCTCTTCATTTCCTGCTTTCCGCCCTTTGATCCTCTGTCTCTGCCTGAAGCTTCTCTTCCAGTTCCTCGTTCCTTTCTTTAAGAAGCATGACCTGCATTGCAAGCTCATTTATTTCATTATCCAGCAGGGAAATCGACATTGTGTGGCGCAATACGATCACTACAATAACAACCAGGAAGAAAAAGATCAGGGATGCAGGCGCCCACCATATCCCAAGCAGTCCGGAAAGCCTTTTCAGTATTGACGGAAACAGCGAAAGCAGAAGCAGTCCCACCGTTCCTCCAATCCACATAACCGCCTGATTCTCTGTCAATTTTCTGTTTTTCATCGCCCGGTTCAGCCCATATAAAAATGCCAGACATACTGCGACAGCAATTCCCTGAAGTAAAATACCCATATTTCTCCTCCTCTGTTTCCTTTTTAAATCCAAGAACCCTCCAGCGTTCTTACTTTACGCATGTTTGCTGTTCTCGATCAAGATAAACATATCACCTGCTTTACAGTTGTTTCAAGATACCTGTGGTAACTGGCTCTTTAACATGACAAGTTGACATCTGTCTTTCTTTTCCCCTACTATAGCAGACTTCATTTTGAAATTCAGTATTTCAGCGGCCTCTCTTTTGATCCTACATCTCTTTGCCGCGAATTCCATGCCCCAAATTCTTCAACAAAAAAGAACCCTGGATCAGGGTTCTTTTTTTACTTTCTACCTTTTTATTTAAAGTACTTCACACCGGACTCAAAGATCTTCAGATCCTGTTCACCGTAAATGTTCATGGCAACACCATTGTCCCGGCGTTCGCTGTGGGCCATCTTACCGAGGATACGTCCGTCCGGACTTGTGATACCTTCAATTGCGAAGTAGGAGCCGTTTACGTTCCACTCTTCCTTGTTGACTGCAACATTTCCGTTAGGGTCACAGTACTGGGTTACAACCTGTCCGTTTGCAAAAAGCTTCTGGATCCACTCTTTGTTTGCAACGAAACGTCCCTCACCGTGGGAAGCCGGATTTACATAAACACCGCCTGCCTCTGCACCTGCAAGCCACGGAGATTTCTTGGAAACAACCTTTGTGTATACCATCTTGGAAATATGGCGTCCGATCGTATTATAGGTCAGAGTCGGGGAATCTGCTGTCTGTCCGCAGATTTCGCCGTACGGTACAAGGCCAAGCTTGATAAGAGCCTGGAAACCGTTGCAGATACCAAGGGCAAGACCGTCTCTCTCATTTACAAGCTTCATAACCGCTTCCTTGATCTTTGCATTCTGGAATGCAGTGGCAAAGAATTTCGCAGAACCATCCGGTTCATCGCCTGCGGAGAAACCGCCCGGGAACATGATAATCTGTGCATTGTTAATGGCTTTTTCAAAGATTTCCACGGAATCATGGATATCTGCTGCCGTCAGGTTCTTAAATACCTTAACATCTACCTCTGCGCCTGCCCGTTCAAAGGCTTTTGTGCTGTCATACTCGCAGTTTGTTCCCGGGAATACAGGAATAAATACGCGGGGTTTCGCAATCTTATTGCGGCATACATATATATTTTTCGGAATGTGGCAGCCATTCTCATAAATGCTGTCCTCTTTGCCGAACAGATACATGATCGGCTCATTTACCGGATTTCCGTCAATGTCAAGTCCGCCTCCGATGGTCGGAAGTCCGGAGTCTGTCTTAAATACTTTCTCCAGAGTACCTTTCCATGTACCGGCAGCTTCTTCAAGTGAAATTTCTGCATTTCCGTAAGAGAATTTACCGTCTGCCGTCACCTCACCGATAACTGTGTAAGTGATGGAAAGCTCTCCGACTTTACCATCCGGAACTTCCATAATAATATCGCCGAATCCCGGTGCAAAGAAATCTCTTGGATCAAGATTGTGCTCGATCTTCACGCCGAATGCGTTTCCAAAGGCCATTTTCGCAACTGCTGCCGCAATACCGTGGCGGTCAAGGGCATAAGCGGAAACCACTTTACCGGCCTGGATATCCTTGTGAAGCTTCTCATACTGCTCCATGATACCGACGTAATCCGGAAGATCATAAGCATCCTTTGGCGCACGCAGCCATACCAGTTTGTTTCCGGCTTTTTTAAGTTCAGGTGTGATCACATCCTGCTGCTTGGCTACATCCACTGCGAAAGAAACAAGTGTGGGAGGTACGTCAATATCATTGAAAGTACCGGACATACTGTCTTTTCCTCCGATTGAAGGCAGGCCGAAGCCAAGCTGCGCGGAGTATGCGCCAAGAAGCGCTGCGAAAGGCTGGCTCCATCTCTTAGGATCTTCTGTCATACGACGGAAGTATTCCTGGAAGGTGAATCGGATCTTTTTGTAATCACCGCCTGCAGCCACAATTTTTGCAACGGATTCTGTCACTGCGTATGCAGCTCCGTGATATGGGCTCCAGGAGGATAAATATGGGTCAAAGCCGTAGCTCATCATAGTTACTGTGTTTGTTTTTCCCTTTAATACCGGAACCTTCGCAACCATGGTCTGTGTTTCTGTAAGCTGGTATTTACCGCCGTGAGGCATAAATACGCTGCCTGCGCCGATGGAACCGTCAAACATTTCCACAAGGCCCTTCTGGGAGCATACGTTTAAGTCGGCAAGTGTCTCCAGCCATTTTGCTCTTACATCTGCCACATCCGGACGCTGCTCAAAAAGGTTACCTTCTTTATTAGGAATCTCAACTTCAACTGTAGTCTCCTGATGTGCTCCGTTTGTATCAAGGAAGGCACGGGAGATGTTTACAATTTCCTTGCCTCTCCAGGAGAGTACAAGACGGGGCTCCTTTGTAACTACTGCTACTTTTACGGCCTCCAGGTTTTCTTCGTTTGCAAAACCAAGGAATTTGTCTACATCTTTCGGGTCAACTACAACAGCCATACGCTCCTGGGATTCGGAGATTGCGATTTCTGTTCCGTCAAGACCTGCATATTTCTTCGGAACCTTGTCAAGGTCGATGCGAAGGCCCGGAGCCAGCTCACCGATGGCAACGGAAACGCCGCCTGCACCGAAGTCGTTACATTTTTTAATGATCTTACTTACTTCCTCCCGTCTGAACATACGCTGAATCTTACGCTCAGTCGGTGCATTCCCCTTCTGAACCTCTGCGCCGCAGACTTCAATGGAAGCCTCTGTATGAACCTTGGAGGAACCGGTAGCGCCGCCGATACCGTCACGGCCGGTACGTCCGCCAAGAAGGATGATGATATCTCCCGGATCGGAATTCTCACGGATTACAGCCCGTCTTGGAGCTGCGCCTAAAACCGCACCGATTTCCATACGTTTCGCAACATAGTCCGGATGATAGATTTCTTTTACATAGCCGGTAGCCAGACCGATCTGGTTTCCGTAAGAGCTGTAGCCGTGGGCTGCACCGCGGACAAGTTTCTTCTGCGGAAGCTTGCCTTTGAGCGTATCCTGCACAGGAACTGTAGGATCGGCAGCGCCAGTTACACGCATTGCCTGATATACATAGGTACGTCCGGAAAGAGGGTCACGGATCGCGCCGCCAAGACAGGTTGCAGCGCCGCCGAAAGGCTCGATTTCCGTCGGATGATTGTGTGTCTCATTTTTGAAGTTGATCAGCCATTCCTCTTCCTTGCCGTCAACGTCCACAGGAACTACGATACTGCAGGCATTGATCTCATCGGACTCTTCCTGATCTGCAAGCTTGCCCTCTGCTTTGAGTTTCTTCATTGCCATCAGGGCAAGATCCATAAGGCAGACAAATTTATCTTTTCTTCCTTTATAGAGAACCTTTCTGTCTGCAAGGTATCTGTTGTAGGTGTCAACGATGGGAGCCTTATAGTCACCCTCGTCGAACTTCACATCTGTCAGCTCTGTTGAGAAGGTGGTATGACGGCAGTGGTCTGACCAGTAGGTATCAAGAACGCGGATTTCTGTCATGGACGGATCGCGCTTCTCCTCTCCCTTGAAGTATTTCTGAATATGAAGGAAATCCTTAAAGGTCATAGCCAGATTTAAGGAATCGTAAAGCTCTTTTAATTCTTTTTCCGGCATTTTCTGGAAGCCTGTGAAAATTTTTACATCTTCAGGCTCATCAAATACAGTTACCAGTGTTTCCGGCTTCTCAATTCCTGTCTCCCGGGAGTCAACCGGATTGATGCAGTGATTTTTGATCGCTGCAAATTCTTCCTCTGTGATCGTTCCTTCGATCACATAAGTCGTTGCGGAGCGGATGATCGGCTGTGCATTCTCATCTAAAAACTGTACGCACTGTACTGCGGAATCTGCTCTCTGGTCAAACTGTCCCGGAAGATATTCCACAGAAAAGATACGAGCTCCCTCTGCTGTCTCCAGGTTCTCCAAATATAAATCATCTACAGGAGGCTCTGCAAAAACGCCTTTGCAGGCTTTTTCAAACACCTCGTCAGAAATATTTTCTACATCATAACGGATCAGTTCTCTTACTGCTGTCACGGTTTTAATTCCCAGATAGCTGCTGATCTCATGCTTCAGTTCTTTTGCCTTTACAGCAAAAGCAGGTTTCTTTTCTACATAAACTCGTCTTACGCTGCTCATAGAAAGCTCCTTTCAAATAGTTACCGTTCTCCCGTTTCCGGGACAGTTCCATGTAAACAATAATGTAAAACCTTCAATCAGTAACGGCATCTTGCACTTTTACTGCCTTTATAGTATCATAAGAAATATCATTAGTAAAATTAATATATCTTATATCTTTTATTAGTCATACTAATATAATAATTGCATCGAAAGGATGGATTTTTATGGATATTAACCTTGAATTGTACAAAGTTTTTTATTATGTCGCTACAACTCTCAGTTTTTCCGAGGCATCCAGGCAGCTTTTTATCTCCCAGTCTGCTGTCAGCCAGTCTATTAAAACTCTGGAGACTAAGCTTCAGCACACGCTTTTTGTCCGCAGCACAAAAAAGGTTCTCCTCACCCCGGAAGGTGAATTTCTGCTTCAGCATGTAAAGCCTGCCTTACAGCTTCTCGACGAGGGAGAGGCCATTCTCTCCGGGGAAAAAATGCTCAGAGGACAGCTTCGTATTGGGGCAAGCGATACCATCTGCCGCTACTTTCTCATCGACTACCTGCATCGTTTTCATCAGGCATACCCAGATGTGGGGATCAAGGTCACAAACAGTACCTCTATCGGCTGTATCGACCTTCTGGAAAAGGGGCAGGTGGATTCTGTGGTCTGCAATTACCCCAACTCCCGTCTGGACTTCAAAGCCCGGATTCAGACTGTAAAAGATTTCCGGGATGTATTTGTGTGCAATCCCGGATATTTTCCCATGGGAAATACTCCCATTGATCTGGAAGAGCTTCTAAACTATCCCATTCTCATGCTCTCTTCCGGAAGCACCACCAGTGAATTCCTTCACCGCCAGTTTCTTTCCAAGGGGCTCAAGCTTCTTCCGGAAGTAGAATTAAGCAGCAACGATCTCCTGGTGGATCTTGCCCGCATCGGCCTTGGAATCGCCTGTGTCCCCGATTATATGCTTACCGATATGAAAAACCTTGTACAGATCACCTTAAAAGAAGTCCTTCCTCCCCGCCGCGTCGTCCTTGTAAGCAGCGATACCCTCCCGGTATCCCCCGCTGCAGAACGGTTTCTTGAGCTTATTTAAGGAAAAAAGAAATTCCCAGACTCTTTTTACCAGTTTAAACCAGTAAATTTTTTATTGGGAAATTTCTCTTTTTCTATGGAAAAGTCCCATAAAGTATAGTAAAATTAAGTATCCATAATTTTGTATTAAGGAGGTCGTTTTGAAAAAGAACATTACGATAAGGCTTGGTTTTATTCTCCTTCTGGCAATTTTATTTTCACTTGTTATCAATTACTTTGTCCAGTTTCATTCTGCTCTCACCACAAGGCTTGAAGATACGAATCAGATGTTCTGGGAAATGAGACAGATTCTTGCTGCCAACGAGGCTGAAATCACCCTGATCGAGCGAGATTTTACTCAGAGCTGCCTTGTTCGCGCAAAGGCGGCAGCCTATATTGTACAGCACTCCCCTGAGGTGATTCCCGATTCCAGCGAACTGGAAAAAATAGCTCAGTTCCTTTCCGTTGACGAGCTTCATATTTTTGACACAGAAGGTACGATTTATGCTGGTTCATGCCCCCAGTATTTCGGTATGAACTTTAACTCCGGAGAACAGATGCAGTTTTTTCTTCCTATGCTTAATGACACGACCCTGGAACTGTGTCAGGATATCACCCCCAATACTGCGGAGGCCAAGCTGATGCAGTATGCGGCAGTCTGGTGTGAGGATGCATCCAATATCGTCCAGATCGGCATGAAGCCGGAAAGAGTCATGGAGGCCAAGAAAAAGACAGATCTTTCCTATATTTTTTCTCTGGTTACCTCCGAGCCGGATACGGATATTTACGCCATTGATCCCCGCTCTTTCAGTATCCTGGCCTCTACCCAAAGCAACTGCACAGGCTGCAATGCTCTGGATTTCGGCTTTGAAAAAGAAGATCTTTACACGAAAAATAAAATATTTTTTCAGGAAATAAACGGTACGAACTCCATATGCATTTTTGACAGCACAAATTCCCTGATCCTTGCAAGTGTTCGGAGAAGTTCTATTTTATATCAGGACCTGCTGAGAGATACTGTCTTTCTGGCTCTTTACGTTATCATTCTTTCCAGCCTTGCCCTGTTTTTCATTGTCCGCTACCTGAACCACAACATTATCCGCGGCATCAATTCCATGAACGACCGGCTGGTAATGATCGGAAACGGAAATCTTTCCCTGAAGCTGCCCCCTCAGCCAACACCGGAAATGACAGAGCTTTCCTCCCATATCAACGATATGGTGACAAGCCTGATCAATCAGCAGACTCAGCTTTCCCTGATTCTGGATAATGTGAAGCTCCCACTTGGAACCTATGACTATAATACGCGTACCAAACAGCTTCTGATCAATCCAAGAGCCGTGGAAATCCTTGCTCTGCCTGTACACCCGCTGAACGGTTCCGTAAATCCCAGAGATTTCTGCCAGAAAATGGACGCTATCCTGGCTTCTCCGTTTAACAAGGAGCGTAACATCTATATTGTTCCCGGAGATACGGTTCAGTACGTCCATGTGGAGTATTTCCAAAATGAATCCAATATTCTGGGCCTTATCATGGATGTGACAACAGAATTCCAGGAAAAACAGATCATCGCCCACGAGCGTGATGTGGATCTCCTCACCAACCTTCTCAGCAGGCGCGCCTTCTATCGGGAAATGGAGACACTTTTTGCCAAACCGGAAGTTCTTGGAAATGCCGTATTTATTATGATCGATTCCGATAACCTGAAATTTGTCAACGATACCTACGGTCATTCCAACGGCGATCTCTATCTTCAGGCAATCGCCGGAATCCTAGAAAATTTCCCTGCCACCAAGCTGGCAGCCCGGCTCAGCGGCGATGAATTTATTCTTCTGCTTTACGGTTACGAAAGCCGTCAGCAGCTTGAGGAGCTGATTTCCCTCCTCTACGTTCACCGTGAAAGCACCTATGTGACCTTCCTCGATGACAAAATTTCCGTGAAATTCTCTGCAGGCTGTGCCTTTTATCCTGAGGACGGTTCAGACTACAGCTCTCTTATGAGACTTGCTGACCAAAAGATGTACATAGACAAAAGAACCCGAAAGGGTACTGTTTAATCCCCCAAAGCCTCCGGCAAAACTGCCGGAGGCTTTCTTACATTATAAAAGCTTTTGAATCACCTCTGATACTGTTGTGATTTTTTCCGCCTTCCAGGCATCTGCGCCGCAAAATAAAAGAGCGTCGTCCACCTCTCCTCTGGCTGCGTGGATCAGGGCGTCTGTGATACAGTAGGGAATTTCCGCAGGTTTGCAGTGGGCCAGGCACTGGTGACATTTATGGGGAATCTTCTCCCCTTTGTCCACCCGTTCAAGAAATTTATTGGAAATCGCCCTTCCCGGCATTCCCACCGGACTCTTCACAATCCGTATCTCTTCTTTTTTCGCCTGAATGTAAGCTTCTTTATAGCGGATATCCGCATCGCACTCCTCTGTGGTAACAAAGGGCGTAGCCGCCTGAATGGCATCCACTCCCATTGCAAAGGCTGCACTGACCTTTTCCCTGGTGTCTATTCCCCCTGCAAGGGCAGTTGGGATTTTTATCCCATATGCCTCCTCATATTTTTTTACTGTCTGAAGGATTGCCTTCACTTCCTCGCTGTATGCCTCCTCTGTAAACTCCTCCAGCTGTTCTCTCGTAAATCCCAGATGACCTCCGGCATTGGGTCCTTCGATCACCAGAAGATCCGGCATTCTTTGATACTTCCTGTCCCAGTATTTCAGGATTACTTTTGCAGACTTGTCTGTTGAAACAATAGGGGCGATCGCCGTATCCGTCCCCTCCACATAGGCAGGCAGATCTGTGGGAAGCCCTGCGCCTGAAATGATCAGATCAGCCCCTGCAGCTGCAGCCTCCCGCACATATGCTTCATAATTTCTCGTTGCAACCATGATATTAAATCCAACAATCCCGCCCTGGGCTATACTTCTTGCTTTTTCCAGTTCCCTGTGAATGGCGCGGAGATTCGCAGTGAGAGGTGCTTCGTCAAAGTCCGGCTCCCGAAAGCCGATCTGGGCAGTGGAGATAATTCCCACTCCCCCTTCCTTTGCCACAGCCCCTGCCAGCGAACCAAGACTGATACCGACCCCCATTCCTCCCTGTATGACAGGAAGGCTTGCCGTCCTTTTTCCAATCTTCAGTTTTTTATTATTGTCCAT
>DXXQ01000136.1 GCA_019416265.1 Clostridiales bacterium
GAGCAGTAAAAAACATTATGATATAAAGAACAATGCAAACCACAAAATTAAAATAGAAAACCGATGAGAAGTCCAAATCATCCGCATTCTTCTTTTGAATTAACGCTGTTCCAAGTCCACTATCCACGAATACTTGTAAAATGCTAGTAAATACAGTAGCAAGTGCAACTACACCGTAATCTTCAGGAGTAAGAATTCGCGCAAGAACAATAGAAACGATAAAGGTCACAAGTTGAGCTCCACAGCGCTCTGCAAAACGCCAAATAAAATTATTTATAAAAGATTTATTATTCACTTTGAATTATTCTCCTCAACCGACTACTTATCAAAAGTCCCACCAATCGAATATGGCTTATCACTATTCTCTCTTTGGGGTAGCACAGTTTTTCACCCGGATAGTAATTGTTATCTGTATTCTTGAAATAATACAAGTGCTCTTTATAATAATCGTTGTTGTTTTTTCGTTTTTCTAGCGAAATGTCATTTTTGTTATATCTCTTATCAATAAGAATTCTTTCTAATGTCCTATCTATACGCTCACATACTCCCCCTTCTTCTCTAAAAAGTATATTTTGCGTGTCGATTCCCAAAACACCATTTGACATGAAATCTCGTGCATCGACCACAATTGTAAATACTCCTTCTTGTGCAGCCAAACTTGCGCAACCGGATCCCGCTATTACAACATCTATTTTAGAAAATAACCTGCGCGGTATTGGAACTAATGAACCTGTAAACGTCAGTGAAAGATTTTCATTACAACGCAAGCACTTTTTTATTCTAGCGATATCCTCTTTTGATGCATCTCCAACAAATATAAAATTAATGCTTCCACTATTAGTTTCAGCAAATCTTTTTACTCCATCAATGACGCATTCTACGCCTTCTTTATTTGCTCTTCCAATGTACGCAATATTGTAATTTTTTCGTTCTATGCATTCAATTCGTGGGTTCAAAACATCCTGAACTGGATCATCTCCAGCAGCAACAAATATTTTTGTATCATCCGAACAACTATAACTTTTGCCGAACAAAGCTCCAGCAGATTTCTCAGATATAAACGCCATTTCATTCCGTTTATATTTGTATTTAAAAAAGTCCAAATAATCTTTATAATACTTTCCTTTACCAAAAAAGACTTCATTGCAGCACAGACAAACATGTTTCCCTTGAGTGGCTTCCGCAAAAAGTTCTCCCCATATAGCAACTTTATCATAATGCGATTCCACATATACTGTGTCTCCCAATTGATAATCAATTGCTTTTTTCATCTTATTAATCGCATGCTTGATAATGGTCTTATTTAATCGATTTGGGAGATAAAACAATTCAGCAATATTCCCATTTCTAAATCTATCTAAAGCTGGAAACACACAAGACTTGTTTTTTTGACTGTAATAAAAAACCGACACTTGCCAGCCAGTATCAATTAAATGTTTTGATTTTCCTGCAAGATATGCCTGTATGCCACCAAGCAGTGTAATATCGCATGTTATAAACACATATTTTTTCATTTCTTGTTTCCCGTCCTTCTGCCATTCGGAAGTCTAAATAGTTTACCCAAATCATAATCTGCACTGTCAGGTGTAAATCTATCCGCACCTCCGGCAGGTGTAAAAGTCATTTCGCCAAAGTACACTTTTCCATCAACTTCATAAAGATCAACTCTAACATATGGAAATCCAGCGCTCAGCTTTGTCGCAACACAAATCATCTCGTCAAAGCAGGATGGCTTATTGGGTCTTGTTGCAGCATTTTTAATTTTTGACTCCTCAGGCTCATCTACAAAATCCTGATGTACCCATTCCATATCAAAAAAATCAATACTTTCATTTAAAGATCTATCACAAATGACTTCACAATAATAAGGTTTACCAGAAAAGCAATGAAACTTATAATCATTAAGATCTTTGCTTTTTTTATCAGTCATAAGTTGCTCTGCAATAATCCGTCTGGGTATGTTTAGATATTGCATTTCAAATCCACCGAGACAAAATGCAAAATTTTCTTTCAACCAATCTTCCAGTATTATTCTTGTCTCGTTAATATCAAGTTCCTTCTTATCTCTAACTATTAGATTCATTTTACTGCCATGATTTCCTTTAAGAACAAAACTACTCGGCAGCTTATTAAAGTCTATCTCTTCTACCGTCTCCCATACGCCTAACAATGGTATCAAATATTCTTTTCCTATTTTTTCTTCTACCCAATCTCTTACCAAATATTTATCTGCAAGCTTTGTCTCTAATTCGGAAAATCCATATAATTTCATCCATTGTATTTTTTCGGTAAATCTTTGAGGGTCTACAAAATTACACTCGTGCCCAGTTTGAACTTTATACCATTTTCCAAGTTCTTTTTCATACTTATCCTTACCCAGGTTTTCAAAATATGTTTGAACATCATAGCAAATATCATACGTTGGATATTTGTTAAAATGGAATTTACTACCTACTACTTTCAGTTTAGTTTTAAAAGTAACATGGCTTAGAAGCCATATTAATCCATTAATTTTATGTGCTTTAGACATTTCAAGTCCCTTTCCTATATTTATTATTAATAAATTTCTCTCTTCGCTACTCTTCTGTAAATATATCTAGGTGAAGTAATAACTGCTTTTATAACCAGCCACACTGTCTGAAGTGGTTCCCCCATATCCTTTTTACGCTTTGCCATCTTCAGCAACAGTCTCGCTTTTGCTTCAGGATACCCTTTATATTCATCTGCATATTTTCGCAGTATAACGCTCAATCCAATATATGCTTTATTACTGCTCTTCGAAATTTGTACACCTTCGTGTACCCTATAGTAATATAGCGGTTCATTTACACCTGCCAGAGTATAGTTTTTTGAAATTCTAAGCCACATTTCATAATCCTGACGCGCCGGAAGATTAATATCAAATAAACCACCTTTAGCTAATGCATCTTTCTTAATTAATGCTTGAGAGGTAGTTCCAATATAATCATTCATTAACAACATTCTGTGGGTAATTTCTTGTTTAAACGCATCCGGATTATGATCTTTTTTTGTTGTTACTTCTCCATCATTTAGCATATAATATCCATCACAAAACACCATTCCACAGTTCTCTGTACCTTGCATTAGCTTAATTTGTTTCTCGATCTTATCTTTAAACCACACATCGTCATCATCAAGAAAAGCAACAAACTCGCCTTCAGACTCTAAAATTCCCCGATTTCTAGAAAACTGAACGCCTTCGTTTTTTTTATTGGCAAGGTACCTTACTCGTCTATATCCACTCTCAGAAAAAAACTTCTGATTATCAAGCTGTTTCTCTGTCCCATAGCCATTGTCATCAATAATAAGTACTTCCAAATTATCAAAAGTTTGATTGTCAGCACTTTCAACAGCTTCATTTACTATTTTGATGTCTCTTCCATATGTCGTTATGATGACTGAAACTTTATTTTTTATATTCATCGTTGTACCTCAACTTTCTTTTTCACGGCATCCAAAATTTATATGGCATTATTCCAAAGTACCCCTGTACCACTTGCGATAATAAAATCAGTGCTGCATATGAAAAACCAATGAGCTTACCCGCTGGTACCTTCCATCTGTTAATTGAATTTGTTGAACACATTACTGCAACTGAGAAAATATATGGCACAAAAAAATACTGTCCTATTCTCTGAATATCTCCCAGTAAAAATCCAAGAACATAAAAAAGTTCATGGCAATAAAAAGCCTTGTCTAACACTGCTTCCTGAACGGTATTTATCGTCTTAGAAACTTTGGATCTTTTCCTATAGTAGATATAACCTAAGGTAATATACACCTCCAATATTGTTCCCGCTGTGAACATTGATGTGAAATTGTATTCTCTTATATAATTCTTTGCGTAGACCGACAGAATCGGAATATACCTCACCAGGGGAATTAGCTGTGTTATGAACAGCGCACATACTGTAGGAACCACATATGATTTAAAAGCAGTCTTTTGTTTGCCTTCCTTAGATGGATTAAAATAGAAAAGCAGAACGAGTGAAATCAATGCTGAATAATGAAAAGACGTTGCTATCGCGACACATATCAAATACGGCACATACCTCTTGTTTAATAAATATTCAAGTCCCCATATTACTATCGCTATTGCAAGCGCTTGTCTAAATGTATTATAGGTTCCGTAATAATACAGGCACCCATACATAAATACGGATATGTACGGTTTTGCAATCTTTCGATACTTCCAGCATGATAAAATAAATAGGATCTGTGTTGCCAAAGCATATATAGAAAATCCTACTCTAATGTTCTTAAATATTGATGAAGCAAAATAAAAAATAATACCTAGTGTAGGCTCCTTGTATGTAAACATTAATGCCCGACTCAGACTTGAGTTGTTTCCAATTATGTTTACGACCGGGATATATTGCACATAATCAATTCCAACATCATAGCGAAACATTGCCGGAATCGCAAAAATACAAATTGTCACAATGATAAAAACTTTGCTCATGGAATGATACCGATAAGCAAGATACATTGAGAATGTTCCGAGTAGTACAATATTTATGTATAGTAAAATTGATGTAGTTTGATTTAACTCAATCACTCTTTTTTCTCCGTTTCATCAAATAATTCTTCAAGTACTTGAATATGACCTTTAACAATGTTATCCACTGTATTTGTTTGCATTTTATTGATGTTAGCAAGACTCATTTGTCTGCATAGCTCTTCATTATCCCTTAACGTTAAGATCTTATTTACCAACGCCTCTGTATCATCAACATCAATAATGTAGCCGTTTTCTCCGTCTTTAATAAGTTCTACGCCCGCCACGCATCTCTTTGTTGTTATGACTGGAAGGCCATTCGCCATAGCCTCATTGA
Source organism: Clostridiales bacterium (assembly GCA_019416265.1). Lineage (GTDB taxonomy): Bacteria > Bacillota > Clostridia > Lachnospirales > Lachnospiraceae > Blautia_A. Next base: position 4,857 of record DXXQ01000136.1, read on the forward strand.
TTACAAGCCCCCATGTATCACCACGAGTCATAAGCACAAAAAGGTCTGCTGCGTTGTAGTATTCTCTCAGTTCATCCTTGCCTAGAAAATCAACAAAATGAACATTTGAAAGATTATGTACTTCTTTATACTGTTTATTATCCGCAGACGGTTCACCACCGATAATATAAAAGTCTACGGACTTACCGATTTTTTCTGCTGCCTTCAGTACAATATCAAAACCTTTGCATTCAATATGTCTGCCAACCGTAACAACATTAAATTTTCCAGTCATTCCGATTTCCTCTTTCAGGCAGTTTTTCTCAGCATCAGTCAAGAGTTTCTTATTGATATCTTCCTGATGAAGTGAAGTGAAATTATGTAAATGTATTCTTTTACTGTCTGCCCCATAGTATTCAAAGTATTTCACTGCTGACTGGCCACCAGCAAAATACCCCACTGCTCCCCGCATCAAAAAGGATTTTACTGCTTTCTTTAACGGATTAGACTCCTCAATATCATTGCATCCATCACAATTAAGAAAAAAAGGAATACGTCTTATTTTGCAAATTAATTCTAGTAAAATAGAATATTTCAGGGAATTGTTATAGATTATCGCCGCATCAAAATCTTTAATAAACTTCACATCATTCCAAAATTGCTTTTTTCCCTTTTTTGTAGACAACATCTCGCAATCTACTGCAATTCTGGAAAGCCATTCTTGCGTTCGTTGTGCGTCTTGTTCGATTTCAAAATATATCTTTGAATTCCATTTACGAGCAATTCCAGCAAACACCTCCACACGATATGGGGCTGGAAATTCTCCTATAATCAACAGCTTTTTCACAGAATCACCTCTTCCATGCTTCGATTAGTTCAGATGGCACTGTAAACTTCTCTGCATATTTTTCAATTTTATTGTCGTCCCATTCCCACCATTTCATTTTTTCGAGTGCATCAATAGTTTCATCCTCAAACCTTTTACGAATCAGTCTTGCCGGATTTCCAGCCCATATTTCATACGGACCAATATCCTTTGTCACAATGGAGCCCATTCCAATCACTGCTCCATCCGCAATCTTTACACCGGCTTTAATCATAACTCGATTACCAATCCAAACATCGTTTCCAATAGTTGTTCGTTTGAAAATCTCGAATTCGTTCCGAGCAAAATTCTTTTTCATAATATTTTCCCATTTATGGAAAACTGGAGATGTTGACACCCAATCCGTCGGATGCGAAGTTCCTCCTATGTAACAGTCTGTTGATATTGAAGTGAAGCTGCCAATATCCGTATCACTAACAAAACTGTTGTTTCCTATATATGAATATTTTCCAATCTTACCTCGGTAAAATCGTACTCCAGAGCAAATCGCCGCTGTCTTATCGACTACAGCTTCCTGAAGAACACAAAATAGTGCGATATGACTTACTAACCGTTTAGGTAAAGATAATATGTTCTTTAACAGAACCAGTAGTCGTCTCATTCCTGTCTCCTCTTATGCTTTCAAGTCTCCCTGTGGCTTCATCTTGGTACCCTTTTTCTCGCATTCATAAATCTTGGCATCTACCAAAAAGCGATACCAATACGCCTGCAGGAAGTGAAATATCTTTCCTTCTGGCCCGTCTAAAAAGCCCAGCTTAATGTAATACCGATAGATGAAATACAGATGCGCACGAAAGAACTTCGGCAATCTATAATAGCCACTATTCTTTACCACGCGCTTTATCTTTGCCTGTCCAGATGATGTACCATCCTGTTCCAGGCTTTCATCCATCGCATTTTCAAGTGTCATCTGGTGATCCAACACTTCCCGGTTGCTATACCAGTTGTGTTTTGCTGTCCACCATTCCAAATCTTTCTGATTGTTGTCAATCAAATCATGCTTGAACTCAACAGTTGTTCCTTCTGATAGGATCATGTGCTCATCCATGATTTTCATCTCACAGGAAGCTTTACCTGTACGGAAAATACGGAGTAGCAACTCCGGGTAACGGCCACCATGCTTGATCCAACGCCCCATAAAATAAACTCTGCGTCGAAGGATAATACCATTCACAGGTGCCTTTACCTTCGGAAGTTTTTCATCAATTTCTGCCGCCAAATCTTCCATGATTTCTTCATCTGCATCCATGCGCATTGACCATTCTGTGTCAATGCCAGTATTCTGAAGTCCCCAGTTCAGCTGATCCGCATAAGAGATCCACTTGTTCTGGTAGAAATCCAAACTAGATCCAATCTTTTGAAGTTCCGTATTCAATTCCTTGCACAGTGCTTCCGTTCCGTCTGTACTGAAGCTGTCTACGATAACAAATCTCTTCGCAACTCCACGAAAAGATTCTACGCACTTTCTAAGATTCTTCTCTTCGTTTTTCGTAAGAATCACAACTGTTAAATCTGTCATGCTGCCACCGCCATTTCTGTGCAGTGACACACACTATATATAAAGGCATCCCGATTAGTCGGTGTTACCCCCCCCCCTAATTTTGGAAGAGGTTGCCTCTAATGCTCCTTGCTTTTCCATCTTTACTCCCAACTTCTCGCATTCATAGATCTTGGCATCTACCAAATAGCGATACCAGTATGCCTGCAGGAATGTATAAATCTTTCCTTCTGTACCATCCAAAAAGCCGAGTCTGAAATAATATCTGTAAATAAAATACAAATGCGCCCGGAAGAACTTCGGTAAACTATAATAGCCGTGGTTCTTCACAAAACGCTTTACCTTAGCTTGCATTGACGTCGAGGTTTCTTCCACAGATTCCTCTCCATTTGCAACATCCGACTTCATTTGCTGATCCAGCACTTCTTTATTGGAATACCAGTTATGCTTATTGATCCACCATTCCAAAGATTTGTTATTATTATCGGAAAAGTCATTTTTGAAAGTAACCACATCACCATCTGTAACAATAAGGTGCTCATCCATGAGCTTCATCTCAGACATTCCGTGACCCACACGGAAAATTCTCAGCAAAAGTTCCGGATACTTGCCACCATGTTTAAGCCATCTTCCCATGAAATAAACTCTACGGCGAAGAATTACACCGTTCACTTTTGCCGGAAGATTATCCAGCTTTTCGTCAATCTCATCTGCCAGTTCTGGAGTAAACTCCTCATCTGCATCGACCTTCATCACCCACTCTGTCTGCAGGTTGATATTATCCAGTGCCCAGTTAAACTGCGCAGCATGATTTTCAAACTGATGCTCATAAACTTCTGCACCGAGTGACTTCGCCAGTTCCACTGTTTTGTCAGTCGAATATGAATCAACAATCACAATACGCTGTGCCACACCTTTAAAAGATGCAATGCACTTTTCTAAGTTTTGCTCCTCATTCTTTGTGAGGATAATAATTGTTAAATTTGCCATTCTATTTTCCTCACAATCTCTTAATAACTCTCGCCGGGTTTCCGGCGATCACACAGTTATCCTCAAACTTACCACATACCACTGCACCGGCACCGACCACACAGCCATCACCAAGCACTGTGCCCTTCAGTATTATCGAATTGCACCCGATGAAACAGTTCTTGCCAATTTTGATTTCTCGGCTCGGCACCAGATCACTGTCACCGCCGTTTTCATCTCGCAGGAGCTTGTTTCTCGCCTCTGCCTCAATGGGATGGAAGTCATTGTCCAGAATCTTGCAGTTGCCTCCGATGCAGGTGTTTTCACCAATCGTGATTTTCTTTCGAGCGTAAATTGTTGCTCCACTTATTCCCACGTTATCACCAATCTCAATCTCTGCCCCCGGAGCACGGGTTACGATGATAGTCCGACTGTAAAGACCAACCAGATTGCTGAGAAAGCTGCTCTTGATTGTGACATTCCCGCCAATCTTCAGCTTAGCACCGCCTTTGTTGAAGATGATTGGCACACCCTTCAGCAAGAGGTTCTTTCCATATTCAACTTTTGTCATCTTCATAACCAGCTTAAACCAGTTACTGTTCATACCTCTCGCCTCCTTTACAGCTTCAGAATCTCTTCTGCGTACTTTCTCACCGACACATTTCTGGTAAGATTCTTCTCCAAGTTCTCACGGCCTCTGACCCCCATTGCCTTCAACTCACCGTTTCCAGCATTCTCAATAAACCAGCGGATGTTCTCCTCCACCTTGTCATACTCACCCGGCGCACAGCAAAGACCACCGTGCGTATCTTCAATCAGGCAGCGAACCTCGGAGCCTGACTCCAGAACCCCTAAAATGGGCTTTGAAGCGGCCATTATGCCGTATGCTTTTGATGGGCAGCTCACGCCTTTGATGCCTTTTGCGTTTACGCACCAGTGAACATCACCGGCGTTCAAAGAGTAGATAAGGTCAGCCTTGTCCTGATACGGAATGAAAACCGCATTATCCATGTGATGCTCTTTTACATGGTTCTTCAGCTTATCCAGCACGGACCCCGCACCAACAAATGCGAATACGACCTCCCGGCCATCTGCTGTTTTCGTTCCAACCTTGATTTTCTCCACAACCTTAATCAGATTCTCAAGGTCGTAGTACAAACCAATGTTGCCTGAATACATGATGACAAACTTGCCATCCAGACCGTACTTCTTCTTGAAAGAAACGACTCTCTCATTACTCTCATCCAACGGATAAATCTCATTTTCATCGATCCAGTTGTTGATCATAACGGTCTTGGGAACTTTCTTACCCTTGAATCGTTTCTCCACTGTTTCCACCAGATCGCGGCCGACTGTGATAACAAGGTCGCTACGCCTGCAGCTGAACTTGTCAAACCACATCATGGCATCGGTGATGAACTTGCTCTTGGTGTAGCCAACGGCCAGCACCTGCTCCGGGTTGAAGTCCTGAATATTGTAAATGTACTTGGCGTGTTTCACCCATTTTCCCCAAACACCCAACAGGCCGCCAAGGATAGGCGGCTGGGAGATAGAGAACACATAGTCTTGCTTGCCGACCTTGAAAGTCGCTCCCATTGCTCCAAAGAAATAGGAAACAATATTCTTCACCCGGCTTTTCTTATTGGTCTTGCTGAACTCCGGCACCCGGATTCGCAGTACTTTCACGCCGTTGATTTCTTCTTCGTAATACTTCTGCGTCTTATATTTATCTTCAATGGTTCCAAGGTAGCTCGGAACCACACAAATTACCGTAATATCAAACTTATCCAGCATTCCCTCCGCTAACTCACGGAGGATCTGACCCGTGGATGCAGTATCAGGTATGTAATAATGCGCATAGATCAGCAATTTCTTTTTTGCCATCCTGCATCTCCTCTCTGTGTATTTCCACGTCCTTAGTCACTTAGTCACGCTGGAAAATATCTCTGGTGTAAACCTTCTCTTTCACGTCATCCAGGCACTTATCGTAGCGGTTTGCAATGATGGCATGGCTCATTTCCTTGAACTTTGCCATATCGTTGACCACGGTGCTGCCGAAGAAAGTATCACCATCTTTCAGAGTCGGCTCATAAATAATGACTGTTGCACCCTTGGCCTTGATGCGCTTCATAACACCTTGGATAGAACTCTGACGGAAGTTGTCGGAATTGGACTTCATGGTCAGACGGTAAACGCCGATGGTCACAGACTTTTCCTGCTGTACGTTGTATTCGTTATCCTCATCATAGCCATAGTAGCCAGCCAGCTTCAGGACACGGTCAGCAATAAAGTCTTTTCTCGTCCGGTTGCTTTCCACGATTGCTTCGATCAGGTTTTCCGGCACATCGGCATAGTTTGCCAGAAGCTGCTTGGTGTCTTTCGGCAGGCAGTAGCCGCCGTAGCCAAAGGACGGGTTGTTGTAGTGACTACCAATACGCGGATCAAGGCAGACACCATCAATGATCTGCTGGGTGTTCAGGCCCTTGCTCTCTGCGTAGGTATCCAGTTCATTGAAGTAAGCAACGCGCAGAGCCAGATAGGTGTTGGCGAACAGCTTGACCGCTTCGGCCTCGGTAAAGCCCATGAACAGGGTATCAATGTTCTCCTTGATAGCACCTTCCTGCAGCAAACCAGCAAACTCATGAGCAGCTTCTACCAGACGCTCATCGTTCAGATCAGTACCAACGATGATACGGGAAGGATACAGATTATCGTAAAGAGCCTTGGATTCACGCAGGAATTCCGGACTGAAGATGATGTTCTTGCTGTTGAACTTCTCACGCACAGAAGCAGTGTAGCCCACAGGAATGGTGGACTTGATGACCATGATGGCTTCCGGATTGTACTCCATGACCAGCTTGATCACAGCCTCGACAGCAGATGTGTCGAAGTGCTGCGTGTGGCTGTCGTAGTTCGTAGGAGCCGCAATAACAACAAAGTCCGCATCAGAGTATGCAGCCTTTGCATCCAGAGTTGCGGTCAGGTTCAATTCTTTTTCTGCGAGATACTTCTCGATATAGTCATCCTGAATCGGGGACTTACGGTTGTTGATCATTTCCACCTTCTCCGGGATAATATCCACAGCAGTCACCTGATGGTGCTGGCTGAGCAGTGTGGCAATCGACAAACCAACATAGCCGGTACCGGCAACCGCAATTTTATAGTCCTTTTTCATAATCCTATATCCTCCTGAAATTCATCTTACTTATATGTAAGGCTCATATTGAGCCAATCAATTTATATAAAACATTGTGTTTATCATCCATATCGGATGAACTATCGCACTGTAGTTATCCTTTTTTTCACAGTGGGTATCTTCCGCAGCCGTATTTCAATCCGTTCTTTCGACCACCACTGAATCTTTTATGTAGACCTGTCACAGACCACTCACCTATTTTCCTCAACTGAAACTTTATGGTAGACACCTTCATACCAGCTCACCACCAAAGTGTTAGGTCTTATTGTCATAACTCGCAGTCGCACTTCTCCATTTTTCAAAGTGCTGACCTTTATTGTCATAACCCGTACACAAACTCACTTTGTTAAAACTGTACAAGTTCATTTCTTCCTCTTGTTGCAACATGAACAATCATCTACCCATCACTACCTCTAATTCCCCAGAAAAATGCAGTTATCATGTCCACTTACTGTCTGCAATAAACTTTTCCAGAAAAATAGATTTTGGGCTTTTCAACACTTTCAACCTCCACCTCTAATTCTTCGGAAAAATGAAGGTATCATCACCAACTCTTGCTCTGCAATAAAACAGGCTCGCAGTAGGGGGATTTTGCATGAGTTTTATACGCCACCGTAGACCATCAAGCCACAACTGAAAGTTTGAGGTAGACATTGGTAGGAGCCGCAATTACAACAAAATCTGCATCACTATACGCTGCTTTTGCATCCAATGTTGCGGTCAAATTCAAGTCTTTTTCTAACAGATATTTTTCGATATAGTCATCTTGAATCGGGGACTTATGGTTGTTAATCAAATCCACTTTCTCTGTAATAATATCTACGGCTGTAACCTTATGATGCTGTGCCAGTAATGTTGCAATACTTAATCCAACATATCCTGTTCCTGCCACCGCTATATTATATTGTTTTTTCATTTAAACATTCTCCTTTGCCCCAATACCACATTACTCCCAAATAAACTCACTTTCCCAAACATCCACCCCAGAATCCTGAAACACATTCCTCAACCTGCTCCTCAATCGTTCCTTCGTAACTCCTTTTTTCAGAATCACCTGAAGGAATCCGCCACCACCAGCTCCGGCAATGAACTTTCCGTCAATAAGGTCTTCACAGGATTCAAAGATCTGATCAATACAGGTATTTGATGTTCCTGCATCCAGTTTCTTAGACACTTCCCAGTGTCGGTTCAAGAGCTTAGCAAATTCGTCAATCCTTCCCTGCTCCAATTCATATGCCATAAGAACTGCCAGATGTTTCATCTCTTCAAGGGCTTCAACAGATTCCGGACGACCGCCAATGTATCCGCCTACTACATATCTCAAGAGATTTCGTGCCAGTCTTCTCTGTCCGGTGTAAATTAAAACAAATCTTTCCTGCAGCTCCTTTTTTGTCTCTTCGTCAAGATTCAGATAAGTTACCTGAATATTCTGTTTTAATCCGGGTTTGGTAGTGATATATTTAATTCCAGGTGTCAGACCGCCTACCTGATCCTGCCAGCCACCGCCGGTACTCATGATCTGCTCCAGATTCAAGACTCTCTCGTATAACTTGTCCTCTGTCCAGTTCTGCCCCATGAACTCTCCTATGGCTTTCACTGCTGCACCAGCAAGGATACTGCTGGTTCCAAGTCCGGAGCCTTTCGGTACATTACATACCCGTGTAGAAAGATAAATTCCACCGCCAAGCTTTTTGAGAATTTCCTGCAAGTCTGCACAGCCAGTCACAGGAACAATGCCACAGGCAATCAGTGCTGATTTATGCAGTGCAAAGGAATCATATGGATTATGACAATCCTGAATTTCTTCTACCGTATGTATCGTTCCATGTGCATGGAAATCCAAACTTGCAAACTCAATATGAAGCTCATCCAGACGTCGGATTTCAACCTCAATCTGCTTTTCACCTTTCAATAGAATTGCAGCATTAAGGACAACACCGCCCTTTTCATTGCAGTATGGTGGTGTATCTGTCCAGCCGCCACCCCAGTTTACACGTACCGGAAGGTCTACTTTTACCTGTTTTTTCGCAATATGATAATCTTCTATATTAACAGGGTCTGCACTTGCACAGATTTCTTCCTGGATTGTCTCGAAACAGCGTTTCTCAATTTCATCATAACTTAACCCCTGATAAACCGCCGACTGGCATTCCATAGAACGGGATACAGCATATAAAATACGGATTTTTTGATAGAAATCCATTCCTTCCATTTTTTCCATCAGGATTTCAAACTGACGCTCATTGATTTCGTGGTCTCCAAATATTTTAAGTGCAGGTATATAGTGTTCTCCCTCAAACAGACAATCCATGAATTTTTCTACCAGAATCTGATTTTTTAACTCATTTTCCCATTTGATGAAACCTGTGGTATCACCTAAAAGGAAGGATTCCTGCAGGCTATATCTTCTTGCTTCTTTCCATTCCCGAATCTCTTCTGCTGTTGCCTGTCCCATCAATATATGAACAAGAGTCATAGATGCAAGGAGCCCTTCTTCCTGTGTAGCTTTTACAGGATATAAACGGGCATTCCACAGATAATGTTCCTCCTTATCCCAGAGATCTTCTGGAACTATTCCGGCTTTTTCAATGAATTCAGCTAAATCACCTGTCAAAAATGAACCTTTATCTTCTAATGAATTCTTCGGATTATCATATACACCATAGATACGAACAATATAACCATTTGTATCCCGAAGCTGCACTGCATGGATGACAGTATCCTCCGGGACTTCTCCATCCTTCAGATAAAGATTGCTGATCACGGCCCCTTTATGAATCACACTGTTTCCTCTAAGCATACTGTTTTCGATATAGCAGTTCTCTTCCACTGTTACTTTTTCATCTAAAAGGGCATTATGGAGTGCATAGGTTTCACTTTCACGGTTGGAAGAAACCATAGATTTCCAGCCCAGGAATTCATAGTCTGAAATCTCCTGTGTAAGCAGAGAACGAAGCTCTCTTGTTGTTCCAAAATGGATAAACTCTGCCGGAGACAGACAGATCAATTTCATTGGAAATTCATGAAGTACTTCCCAGATTTTTCTTCTACACTCAATCAGTTCCTCGCAAAAACTTCCTTCCGGCTGCTCCTTATAGAATTTTTCCAATGTAGAATCCTTAGCAAGTGGATATAGGAAATCTCCATAAAAGCTGATTCTTGATCTTTCATTTACAAACTGAGCATATTTTTCTTCCTGAATTTCTCCATCTTCTGAAATTAAAGAAAACAATGCTTCCAGCATCTCTGCACTGCACAGAACAGCGCCTGTATCCAAGTCTACATTTCCTTCTGCGTTAACAGCACCCATCTCTGTAAGAGTCTCTACGGTTTGTTTATGGAGAAATTTCTGTACACAGTCTGTTCCATCGTTCAAGAAAACGCCGTGGTCTTTTCCTATTTCTACCGGAGACTTCATGGATATGGCCGCTGCTCCCTCAAAGGATGCATCAATTTGAAGAGGATTGAAAAGTAATAATACATCTCCTGATAAGATCAACATACCTTCCTTAAATCTGGATGGTACACCAGACATTCCAATCAAAAACTCATCAAATAAGGTAGATGGTCTTCCGTCTGGTAACTCTCTGGGTACCGGAGCAAATAATTTTCCACCCACAGAATATTGCGGTACCCTCTTACTATCACCACCGGAGTGGATGACTAACACTCTTTTATTATGAAAATCTCCATGAAAATTTTCCTGTTCAGACAATACACGAAGCACCTGAAGCGTAGCGCCACCAGAGCCAATCCTTTTTCCTTCAGGATCAGGAATTACGAGAAATCTCGTATTTTTAGGAAGTACATTTTTTTCTTTTCTCCATTCTATCTGTTTATAGAATGATTCTGCCTGCGCTTCATTAGATGCCGTAAGAACAATATAATCCCACTGAGTATAGCTAGTTTTACGGATGCTTCTTTGATAATCTTCCCATGCATCTAGATAGCTTTGTTGCAAAAATAAGTTTTTTAGTCTTCTGTATTGAATTATATTCATTATGTACTCCTTTTTCTTTCCCCTTCAAATACTTCACTTACACCGACCCATCCCTGCAAACCACAGCCTTCACCGTCTTCAACAGTATCCTGAAATCCAGTCCCATGCTCCAGTTCCGTATATATTCCGTATCCAGCTTCACCACTTCCTCAAAGTCCGTGATGTCACTCCGGCCGCTCACCTGCCACATTCCGGTAAGTCCCGGCTTCATGGATATCCTTGCACGGTGGTGGAATTTGTAATGTTCATACTCTGATGGAAGGGCCGGCCTGTAACCAACCAGCGACATATGTCCCAGCAAGATGTTCACAAATTGAGGAAATTCATCCAGAGACGTTGCCCTGATAAACTGACCGATTCCGGTCTTTTTCGTTCCGTCCGGCAGGATCCTGTTCCCGATGATCCTTGGATCGAAGTCTAGCTTAAACATCAGATCACTGCTCATCTTGTTTTCTTTCATAAGCTCCGCTTTTCTCTCTTCCGCATCCATATACATGCTACGGAACTTATACATTTTGAATGTTTTTCCGTTCTGTCCTACTCTCTCCTGTGAAAAGAAAATCGGGCCCGGAGAACTGATGTAAATAATCGGCGCTATAAAGATAAAAATGATTCCGGTTGCAAGACAGCCACAGATTCCAGCAACAATATCTATACTTCTCTTTAACACAGCCTGTTTAAAGGTCATGAAGTTTAAACTTGTGGTCAATACCGTATAATCTCCGATTCGTTCCACAAGCTGATTGCCGCCAGCCCCCTCTGAATTCTTCGCAAGATTAAGGTGGACTGTCAAAGCCATCTCGGTACAACGGTCAATAAGTTCTTTCGGATAAGGCTCTTTTTCATCAAGATTGATAAACACCTCATCCACCCACATCTGAAGAAGACATTCTGCTGCATTTTCTGCGTCTGATACAACAGGAATCCCCTCAATCAGCGTGCCGCTCATATCTTTGTCCAGTACAATCACTCCGTTGAGCTTATACATATCGTAGTTTTTTTCTTTTATATTACGAACAACTTCATCTGCAATCTTACTGGTGGTAATGATCACTAAAGAGGAGTCTCCTCCGTTTTTCATTCGTTTATGTAATATTTTTTTCCAAATTAAGCGGGTTACATATGTTAATAAACCGTACAATACCACCATTGTGTACAAAGCAATTCTGGAATAAGCATTGCCATCCTGCATTGTGATCAGATATAGACTGCACACCAGCAGCATCATCAGAGATTGCTTGATTGAAGAAGCAAATTCCTTATAATATCCTCTTTTCAAAACATTTTTATATGTTTCAAAAAGAAAAATCACGATAATATCTGCAAGCTCCGCAAAGATTGCCATATTCCGGTATAACGGAACCATATAGGGATTCCAGTCACCCTGACGCAACACATATGATATGTAAAACGCAAGCTGCACACACAACAAATCCAACAAGATAAAATCAACATGCTTGACCCAGCCATTTGAGTTTTTTCTATACATTTTTCTCTCTTCCCCTCTTATATTATTCTTCCGTTTCGTTTTCTCTCATGCAGGCATGCTGACAAGCGCCTCATTGATCCTGTAACCGGAAAACCTTCCAAGGCGCTATACTCAAACTCTTCTATTTCTTTCTCACTCTGTTGCCGATCGGTTATGATCAGCGTTAAACTTTTTCTGTACATTTCTACCCCCCCCCGAAAAATTCGTTATATTTTTCATTTATAACGAAACCGTAGAGGGTTTCTCCTGTAAATCCTTTGTTATTTCCCAATCCATACCGATGCTGTTCAGCTTCTGAATCTGGGTAGCTGTCAATCCTTTTCTTACATTGCTGTTACGGTATTTCTTCCGCTGCTCCGCAACCCATTTTCCCAGCCAGATATGGTCAGGCGTCACATAGGTCTGTGGAATCCGTAAATTGCCATGCTCATGGTAATAGCCTTCGGCTAATCGAAAACGGATATCCCAGGAGGTTTCCCAGATCATACCGATACCGGAAAGTCTTTGGATCCGTTCTTCTGTCAACTGATAATTGGTATTACTGCTGTCCTGTCTTGCAATACGCATATTGCTGATCCACTTGCCCAGCCGTATACCGTCTACGGTGTAATTCACCGGAACTTCCAGATTCCCATGCTCCCTGAAATAGGCTTCTGCCAGCTGATACTTTTCTTCAAATTTGCTGTCATAACAGTTCTCCCAGCAAATCCCGATCTGCTCTAATGCTTCCCGCTTTTCCTCTGACAAATGTTCTGCATTGCAGCGCTGGATTCTGACCCATCTGCCAAGACGCAGACCGTCTTTTGTACAATAATTTACCGGTATATCTAAATCTCCCCTGGAGCAATAGTAAGCTCTTGCAGCTGCATAGAGGGTACTCCAGTTCTGTTCCTTTTTATTCCATATAAAGCCCACTTCATTCAGCAAATCTATTTTTTCTTCTTCCAAAGCATTTTCTGCCGCAAGCTTTCTTTGTCTGGATACCCATCTTCCAAGAGCAAGTCCCGTTTCTGTACGGTATCTGTCGATCACATCTGCATCCCCTTGTTTCCTGACATATTCCTTCAATTCTTCGTAGGCAGTCAGCCAGATATGGTCGGACATATTTTCCCAAACCATACCCAGAACATCTAATTTCGCTATCTGCTCTTCTGTAAGAGTCCCTGAAATCTTGCCCTGTCTCACTTTTCGCTGTGTCAGGATCCAGCTTCCCAAAGCAAGGCCGTTTTCTGTTACATACCCCTTGGGAATTCTTAAATGGTTATAGGTACTGTGGAACTTCTCTGCCTCCTGATACCAGATATCCCACGATGCGGTCAGGCTTCTCTGTAATTGGTCGAATATTTCTCTGCAGTTTCTGATCTCATCAATGATCTGGAACCGCTCTGAGAACAGCCCCCTCCTGCTTTCCGGTATGGCACAGAATGCTTCTTCTATTTCCTCCTGTAAAGAATCGATGCAGTACAGGCTGTCAAAATTGTTGACAATGTCAAAAATTACCGGTTTCCTGTCCCTTGCAGCGGAAAGCGCCCGGCCTACCTGCTGTAAATACAGAATGGGAGAAATGGTGGGACGGAGTAAGATCACACCGTCAATGTTTCCCACATGAATCCCTTCGTTGAGCATATCGATACAATACAGCAGCTTCAGATGCCCGCTTTCATCCTCACAAAATTCCTTGAACTGCCTGCGGCTTTCATTGCTGTCATAATAAACCTGGTAAATATGCGGTTCCTGATCAAGTCCACGGAACCACTTGTCAGAAAGCTCCATCATCTCGTCCATATGCTCTTTCCCCGCACAGAAGACCAGATATTTTCCATGGGGCTTCATGTGCTTTTTGAAGATTTTTTCGGGGCCGTCCGCGCTTTGCAGGCTTCTCCGAAGCTTCTCTAAGAGCTCTTCACTTTGTTTGCGGGCCTCCCGGTTCTTTAAAGCCTCTACTCTTCTGGTAAGCTTTTTTAGTTCTTCGCCATAGGAATAAAGAGATATTACATAAGTCGGCGCCGGCAAAATATTCAGACTGATCGCTTCACCCAGACTCATTCTGGATGCCACATGACCTTCGAAAATTTCCTCTGCCATATCTCTCTGGTTATCCAGATATCTTACATTTGTTGCAGAAAGCCCTAATACCTTTGCAAAAGGACAACTGCTCAGCAGCTTGCTTACGCTTTTTCCCCATTCTGCCGCACCGCACCTGTGAAATTCATCAAGGATGATATAATCTGCTTCTTTTGTGTCAGCGTTCTCTTCCTCCCACATAAGCTTTGCATAGGTTGAAAACGTGACGTTTCCTAGCGCTTCATCTGAGCCTCCCGCCCTGATATAGTTTTCCTTCTGTGTATGGAAAATATATTCACTTGGCGCAAGCCACAAAATTCGCGAATCCGGATGATCTTCTGCAAGCTTAAAGCCAAGAAAGGATTTTCCGGTTCCCGTTGGATGGATGACT
>DXXQ01000137.1 GCA_019416265.1 Clostridiales bacterium
GTATATAACAAATATAAAGTAGGACACTAAAATGATAAAAAGCATGACAGGTTTTGGCCGGGCAGAGGCAGTGACCGGTGAGCGTAAAATTACCATTGAACTGAAATCCGTGAATCACAGATATCTGGATCTCAGTATTAAAATGCCGAAGAAATTAAGCTTTCTTGAATCCGCAATCCGCAATCTGATGAAAACCTACATCCAGAGAGGAAAGGTAGATGTTTTCATCACATATGAGGATTATACTTTAAACAGCGGAACACTGAAATATAACAGGGAACTTGCAGCAGAATATCTGGGGTATCTCAGACAGATGGAGGAGGAGTTCGGACTGGAGAATGATGTGAAGGTTTCCGCTCTTTCCAGATATCCGGAGGTACTTACCATGGAAGACCAGTCTCTGGACGAGGAGGAGCTCTGGAGTTTTCTGGAGCCTGTTCTCAGACAGGCCTGTGAGAAATTTGTGGAGGCCCGCATTCAGGAGGGACATAATCTGGAGAAAGACCTCCTTGAGAAGCTGGACGAGCTGGACAGAAAGGTTCAGCGTGTGGAGGAGCGTTCTCCGGAGGTGGTCAACGCCTACCGTGCGAAGCTTGAGGCCAAGGTACACGAGCTTTTCGAGGACAGCCAGATCGAGGATTCCAGAATAGCGGCAGAGGTAGTGATGTTTTCAGATAAGATCTGCAATGACGAGGAAACGGTCCGCCTGCGCAGCCATATCAAAAATATGAAGAAAATCATTGGCGAAAAAGAAGGAATCGGACGCAAGCTTGACTTCATGGCTCAGGAGATGAACAGGGAGGCAAACACCATCCTGTCCAAATCCAGCGATCTGGAGATTTCCAATATTGCCATTGATCTGAAAACAGAGATCGAGAAGATCAGGGAACAGATTCAGAATGTGGAATAAGAGGTCATAGAACTGTGGCGAAATTAATCAATATAGGCTTTGGAAATGTTGTCAATTCCCAGAAGATCGTGGCTGTGGTCAGTCCGGATGCCGCGCCTGTGAAACGTATGGTACAAAGTGTCAAGGGAACCAGATCCCTGATCGATGCCACACAGGGCAGGAAGACAAAGGCGGTCATCGTCACATCGGACGATTATCTGGTGCTCAGTGCGCTCCAGCCGGAGACGATCGCCCGCAGATTTGCAGGGGAAGATGTTTTGCGCATTTCCCAGCCGGAGCGCGGAAGCGTTCATGAAAATTATGAAGATAAGGGAGAAGCCCATGAGTAAAGGTATTTTAGTTGTGGTATCCGGCTTTTCAGGAGCCGGAAAAGGAACAGTTATGAAGCGCCTTCTGGAGAAATATAAGGATTATGCGCTTTCCGTTTCCGCAACCACCAGAAACCCCAGAGAGGGAGAGGTGGATGGAAGAGAATATTTCTTCCGCACAAAAGAAGAATTTGAAAAACTGATCGAGGAGGACGCTCTGATCGAGTATGCCCAGTATGTGGGCAACTACTACGGAACTCCCCGCTCATATGTGGAAGAGCAGCTTTCACAGGGGAAAAATGTCATTCTGGAAATTGAGATCCAGGGCGCTATGAAGGTGAAGGAGAAAATACCGGAAGCTCTTCTTGTATTCGTAACTCCTCCTACAGTGGAGGAACTGAAAAAACGTCTGGTTGGCAGAGGCACGGAGACAGAGGATGTCATAGCAGACAGACTTGCCCGGGCAGCGGAGGAAGCAGAAGGAATGGGCGAATACGACTATATCCTTGTCAACGACGACCTGGAGGAATGTGTGGAGAATCTTCATCAGATCATCCGCAGCGAGCATGCCCGCACTGTAAGAAATACAGAGTTTGTGGAAGAAATCAAACAGCAGGCTCTTGTTTTCAAAAAATAAATGAGGCAAAAGCGGTGAAAAGCCGTTTAGTATAGAAAGGAGAACAGATATGATACATCCATCTTATTCAGAATTAATGCAGGCAATCAATACAAATAGTGACGAGGACGATGAGATTTTAGTAAACAGCCGTTATTCTCTTGTTCTTGCAACAAGTAAACGCGCCCGTCAGATCATTGCAGGCTCCGAACCTCTTGTTGAGGGAGCAGCAGGCAAAAAGCCTCTTTCCATTGCCATTGACGAGCTTTATAAAGGAAAGGTAAAAATCCTTGCAGGAGAGGAGACAGAGGAAGAAACTCTTGAGGAAGCTTCTGCAGAGGAGACAGAGCCGATGGAGGAAGCTGCCGGCGAAGAAGAAAAAACAGAAGAAGAATAACAAAAACAGGGAGGCTGCATTATGCAGCCTTTGTGTCAATCAGGAGAATTTATGAAATTATTATTCATATCATTGGGTTGTGATAAAAACCTTGTAGATTCAGAGGAAATGCTGGGACTTCTCACAAGAAACGGTTTTGAGATCGTAGACGATGAGAACGAGGCGGAAGCCATTGTGATAAACACCTGCTGTTTTATCAACGATGCCAAGGAAGAGAGTGTGAACACGATTCTTGAAATGGCGGAGTACAAGAAGAGCGGAAGCTGTAAAGTCCTGGTGGTTACAGGATGTATGGCACAGCGCTATAAAAATGAAATCATAGAGGAAGTGCCGGAGGTGGATGCAGTCCTCGGAACGACTTCTTATGAAGAGATCCTCAATGCTGTCAGAAAAGCACAGGAAGGGAAACACTTCCGGGAATTTAAGGATATTGATTACCTTCCGGGAGATATGGGAGAAAGGGTGCTTACCACAGGGGGCCATTTCGGATATCTGAAAATTGCGGAAGGCTGCGATAAGCACTGTACCTACTGTATTATCCCAAGCCTTAGAGGAAGGTTCCGGAGCGTTCCCATGGAGCGCCTTCTGAAACAGGCGGAGGATATGGCACAAAAGGGAGTGAAAGAGCTGATCCTTGTAGCCCAGGAAACAACGGTCTACGGTACGGATCTCTACGGCAAAAAGTCCCTTCACCTTCTCCTGAAGGAGCTTTGTAAAATCAGGGGAATCCGATGGATCCGCGTGCTCTACTGCTATCCGGAGGAAATCTATGACGAGCTGATCCAGACCATGAAGGAAGAGAAAAAAATCTGTCATTACCTGGATCTCCCGATCCAGCATGCAAGCGACAGGGTATTAAAGAGAATGGGGAGAAGAACCACCAGGGAAGAGCTTGTGGAGATTGTGACAAAGCTTCGCAGGGAAATTCCGGACATTGTTCTGCGTACTACCCTGATCAGCGGTTTTCCGGGCGAGACAGAGGAAGACCATGAGGAACTGATGGAATTTGTGGATGAAATGGAATTTGACAGACTTGGGGTCTTTACATATTCCCAGGAGGAGGATACTCCTGCAGCAGCCATGAAGGACCAGGTTCCGGAGGAAGTCAAGGCAGAGCGGAGAGATGAGATCATGGAGCTTCAGCAGGAGATTTCCTATGAGAAAGGAACAGAAAAAATCGGCCAGGAGCTTCTTGTCATGATCGAGGGCAAGGTTTCCGGGGAAGCGGCCTATATTGGAAGAACCTACGGAGACGCGCCTAAGGTGGACGGTTATATTTTCGTACAGACGGGAGAACTTCTGATGACCGGCGATTTCGCCAGAGTAAGGGTGACCGGATCTCTGGAATATGATTTGATAGGAGAGTTGGCAGATGAATACACCGAATAAATTAACCATTGCCAGAATGATTCTGGTACCATTTCTTGTTATTTTTATGCTGACCGGATGGGGAGGAGAATATAACTCCTATATTTCTCTTGCTATTTTTGCAGGAGCCAGCATTACAGACTGGTTTGACGGGAAAATAGCCCGGAAATATAATCTGGTTACAAATTTTGGTAAATTCATGGATCCGCTGGCAGATAAGCTTCTTGTCTGTTCTGCCCTGATCTGTCTGGTGGAGATGGATAGGCTGGATGCGTGGATCGTGATCATTATTATTGCAAGAGAGTTTATTATCAGCGGTTTCCGTCTGATCGCGGCGGAAAACGGAGTGGTGATCGCTGCAAATTACTGGGGAAAATTCAAGACAGTATCCCAGATGATCATGATCATTCTGTTGATTCTTGATTTTGGCGGTATGTTCGATATCCTGGAGCAGATTTTTATCTGGGTATCCGTGGCGCTGACGATCATTTCCCTGCTGACCTATATTATGCAGAACAAAAACGTACTTTCCATGCAGGAGTAAGCCTGTGTGAAAAAGCCTGAAAGGGAGGATACTGATGATAGCAGAACTGATATCTGTTGGTACAGAAATTTTATTAGGAAACATCGTAAATACGAACAGTGCATATTTATCTGAGAAATGTGCACAGCTTGGGCTGTCTGTATATTACCAGACAGTTGTGGGAGACAATGAAGAACGAATGAAAATGACCATCAAATCTGCACTGGAGCGTTCCGATGTGATTATCCTTACCGGAGGTCTTGGACCTACAGAGGACGATCTGACCAAAGAGATCACAGCAGAGGTCATGGGATTTAAGCTGATCGAGGACAGCCATTCCAGAGAGCTTCTGGAAACATACATGAAACAGTATGCGAAAAACAGCCCGAACCGCCGTATTACAAAGAATAATTATAAGCAGGCTATGGTTCCCGAGGGGGCTATTGTTCTCGACAACCACAACGGAACAGCTCCAGGCCTGATCATGGAGAAAAACGGGAAAACAGCAATTCTTCTTCCGGGACCTCCAAATGAAATGAAGCCGATGTTTGAGGAGGCGGTATATCCCTATCTTCGGGAGAAACAGCCGGAAATCATCTACTCCCAGACAGTAAAGATCTGCGGGATCGGAGAAAGCCAGGTGGCAGAAGAGATCCAGGATCTCATCGAAAACCAGAGCAACCCGACCATCGCTCCTTACGCCAAGACAGGGGAGGTTCATCTGCGTATCACAGCAAAGGCAGAGGACGAAAAAGAAGGCAAAAAAATGATCAAACCCATTGTGAGAGAGATGAAATCACGTTTTGGCAGTAATATTTTTGCAACAGACGCGTCCAAGAGCCTGGAGGAGGCTGTGGAGGATATGCTGAAGGATCAGAAGCTTACCCTTGCCCTTGCTGAGTCCTGTACAGGCGGCGCCATAGCTGCCCGTATCGTAAACGTGCCGGGAGCTTCCGATGTTTTCACCCATGGCTATGTGACCTACAGCAACCGCGCAAAGAGGAAAATGCTGGGTGTGAAAAAAACAACACTGAAATTGGAAGGCGCAGTTTCTGCCAAATGTGCCAAGGAGATGGCGAAAGGCGGCTGTGCAGATTCCGGGGCAGATATCTGTCTTTCCGTTACCGGAATCGCAGGTCCTGACGGCGGAACAGAAAAGACGCCTGTAGGAACCGTGTTCATGGGATGCTGTTATAACAGTAAAGTAATTACAAGAGAATTTCATTTCACCGGAAACCGTTCAAAGATCCGGGAACAGGCGGTTGCCCACGGACTTGCATTTCTTCGTGAATGCGTCATGGAGGGTGTGAACAAAAAAGCCTGAAAAGCAAAAGAGAGGTTTTTCTTCAGGGAAAACCTCTCTTTTTTTGATCAGCGGAT
Organism: Clostridiales bacterium; assembly: GCA_019416265.1. Lineage (GTDB taxonomy): Bacteria > Bacillota > Clostridia > Lachnospirales > Lachnospiraceae > Blautia_A. The sequence goes on from DXXQ01000137.1 coordinate 5,503, forward strand.
CATTTTCATAAGGCTTACCACCCGGTCGAGCCGTTCGGTTTCTTCTCTTGATTTGCCCATCTTTAAGACTTCAATGATGGTGGAGATTTCATCGGAGCTGAATTTCAGCCCTCCTTTTTTTCCCTGGGCTGCAGCGCCCATGAGAAAGGGAAGGAGTTCATTGGCGCTTTTTTGGCCGCCCTGGGCTGCAAAGCTCTGCAGCATATCCAGTTTGGCTTTGTCCATCTGTGCAAGTCTGGGGTTGTTTCGCCAGTCATCGCTCATAGATTTTCCTCCTGTGGGGATCGAAACTGTTTCAGCGGATCATCGTCCCCTTTTTCGGGGGCGTTCATAAGCTGTATCATCTGGATGACAGCCATCATATTGACCATATTGTCGAGAAGGCGGCGGCTTTGCCCGTAGCAGAAGCTTCGGATGTCACTGATCGCTTCCATAGGGTCGGCAGTCTGGGCTGCACAGATGGAAACGCTGTCTTTGGCATTCCTGAAAAGAGAAACAGTGTTTACAAGCTCCTTTGCTTTTTCATAGACGGACAAAATCTGCTGTCCCTTTGGGGGCAGATAGGGGATGGAGGCTTTGAGCATCTGATCCCTGTCGGAGATCACCATCTGGTCAAGGGCTGTCTGAGAGATAAAATCCTGATCCATAGAGCTTCCTTTTCTCAATACTATGATTTTTATTATCAGAATATGACGGCAGGGGCTCTTTTGACATACTATATAGGAAAGCGCGGGGAGATCCTTTGCAGAGAGAAAGAAATTTCTGACGAAGGGAAAATCTCCCAAGACTCGGGAAATGATGGAAAGGGGAAGGCAAAATGGAAGAAAAAAGAGAGACAGAGGGAAAGGAAAGGCTTGTTCTGGAAGGGAATTCTTTTTATGAGATAGATCTGGAATGTATGCGTAAAAAAGAAAAAGAAAGAGCTGAGAGGGGGAAAGGAAGACAGGGAAAAAGGCAGAGGGGTTAACCTCTGCCTTTTGGAAATCTGACTAGCATCTGCATCCGCATCCGCAGTCGCTTCCGTTATTTCCGCAGCACAGAAGAAGCAGCACGATGATGATCCAGCAGTTGTCGCCGCCGCCCCATCCTGAGCAGCCTTTATTGCCGTTTCCGCAGAGACACAGAAGGATGATGATCCAGAGAATGGAGCAGCAGTTATTGTTTCCGAAGCCGCCCATGATGCCGCATCCATTGTCGTTGTTGCTTTCACAGCCGCATCCGCAGCCACAGCTTCTTTCTTCTCCGCATCCACAGTTTGTAGCAGCTAAATCACTCATAATAAGTCCTCCAAATTTTCTTTACACTCTATCTTATGTGCCTTCCCAAAAAGTGTGACGGATTTGGAAAAGTAAAGTTACTGTTCGCCCAACAAGTAAAAAAGTTGACAGCACAGAGAATGTCGTATATAATAAATCTATATGTAACAGAAATGTAACAAAAGAAATGAATTCGACATAAATAGGCGAAAAATATTACAATTATGAAACAGGGGGAAGAACATGAATCATAAAATGCGGAAATATTTTCTGAGGACACTGTTGCTGTCCGCGCTCATTATGCTGGTATTCGGGAGCACAAGCGTTTCTGCTGCCCAAAAAACGGGATTTGTCACAGAGAACGGGAAATCCTACTACATAAAGAAGGATGGCACGAAACAGAAGGGCTGGCTGAAACTGAACGGAAAGAAGTATTACTTTGATAAGAAGACAGGGGTTCAGCTGAAAGGCTGGGCAAAGAATTCCCAGGGACAGGTGATACGATACTTCTCCAAGGGCGGCGGAGCAATGGCAGAGGGATTCCTTAAGGACAGTAAGGGAATTACCAGATACTTTGAACCGGGAACAGGGCTTCTGACGAGAGGATTTAAGGAAATTAAGGGAAGCACCTATTATTTCACAAGCGGCGTAGGCGCAATGATGACCGGCTGGGTCAAGGACAGTAAGGATCAGAAACGCTATTTTTCCAAAAACGGAAGGATGGCTACCGGCTGGCTGAAGAACAGTAAGGGACAGTACCGGTATTTCAATACGAAAAACGGCGTTATGTACGTCGGAGTAAAGAAGATTGGAAGCTATTACTAC